>JBDTNF010000162.1:0-24572 GCA_039933875.1 Flavobacteriales bacterium
TCGAAATTCTCGATGGAGCAGATGATGGTGACGTTGTCGTCCTTGTCCCGCAGCAACTCGAGTTCGAACTCCTTCCACCCGAGCAACGCCTTGTCGATGATCACCTCGTGGATGGGGCTCACCTGCAGGCCGTGCTTCAGCAGCTTATCGAAGTCCTCTTCCCTATGCACGAAGCTGGCACCGCCACCACCGAGGGTATAGCTCGCGCGGATCACCAACGGGAAACCGAACTCCTGCGCCACCTGCTTGCCCTCAAGGAAGCTGGTCACGGTCTTGCTCTCCGCCATCGGCACCCCGATGCGCTCCATCAGCTGGCGGAATTGCTCGCGATTCTCGGTGATGTCGATCGCCTTGGTGTCGACACCGATCATGCGCACACCGTGCTCTTTCCAGATGCCGAGCTTCTCGCATTCGATGGCGAGGTTCAGCGCCGTCTGCCCGCCCATGGTGGGCAGCACCGCGTCGATCTTGTGCTTGTTGAGAATGACCTCGATGCTCTCGACGGTGAGCGGCAGCAGGTACACGTTGTCCGCCGTGACCGGATCGGTCATAATGGTGGCGGGGTTGCTGTTGATCAGCGTGACCTCGATGCCTTCTTCGCGGAGGGAGCGGCTGGCCTGGCTGCCGCTGTAATCGAATTCGCAGGCCTGGCCGATTACGATCGGTCCGCTCCCGATCAGGAGGACGGAGCGGATGGAAGTGTCTTTGGGCATGTCCGGTTGATAACCGGGACGCAAAGCTAACCGGGAGCCACCCCTGTGCCGGGGATCGTGGATAAGGTGGGGGGATCGTGGAGAAGTGTAGCCATCAGGCCTCGCTGTCCGTCCAACAAGCATGTCGATGGTTAACTTTCATTGACATTGATCAACAGTCCTTGGCTGGGGAGGATCGCGGAGCGGGAGAAATTCGATGCACCAACCACCACCACCATGCGCCATGTGATCCTCTGCTCGCTTTTCGCTGCAGGCTTCATTCCTTCGTTATCGGCACAGAACGGACAACTGTCCCTGGGCCTTAGCACGACCTACTATCCCACGGGTGTTGCTGGCGTGGGCGGCACCCTGGACTACCGCTGGCGCTTGGGCGCGCATTTGGAAGCCATCGGCCAATTATCCGGTCTGCATTTCTGGTGGGTCGAACAGCAGAGGACGGGCGGCGGTAACGCATCCGACGCACACGACCCCATGAACCTCTACTTCGGGGGCATCGGCCTGGGTTACCGAACGGGCCCAAACGTGTTCCACATCGGCCTTCTCGGTGGCGGCATGCGCTACCTCGCCACGCTCGATTACGGTGAGCGGGTCGAGCCTCAGATCATGCCTGGGCTGGATCTCACCATGGGCCACGGCATCGGCAAGCGCATGGACCTCTCCCTGGACACTTGGATCCTGAAGGGCACGGACGAGAAGCAGGCGATCGCCGTCCTGCCCATGCTCCGCTTCAGCTTCGGCCTCTGCGGCGGGAAGTAGGAACGCTGCCGATCGCTCATCTTCGTCGCCTACCCGCGGCGCCACACCGCGGGATCGGCAATGGTCCAGTACTTCACCCACGACAACGTCACGCTGGCCTACCGTACTTACGGGCATGGCCCGGTCGCAGTGCTGGCGTTCCATGGCTTCGGACGCGCCGGAAAGGACTTCGCGGTGCTGGAGCCGGTTCTGGGTGACCTCTGCACCCTTTACGCCTTCGACCTGCACTTCCACGGCGAAAGCCCGCGCTACCCGGAGCGGGCCGATGCCCCCTTCACCCCGGAGGAATTGGCGGCCTATTTCACCGCCTTCGCTCGTTCCGTTGGCCGTGATCCGATCACCCTGCTGGGCTACAGCCTGGGTGGTCGGCTGGCATTGAGCCTGCTGGAGCAGGCACCGGAACATATCGAGCGGGTCTTCCTGGCGGCCCCGGACGGATTGAAGACCCGGCCGTGGTACCGCGGGCTGGCCACCTCCCCCTTTGGCCGTCGGCTATACAAGCGCTTCGTGGAGAACCCGGTCACGGTGCACGCGGTGGTCAACGGCTTGCGGGCGATGCGCCTGATGAACGAGCGGATGCATCGCTTCCTGATCGGCCAGACGGACAGCCGGATCAAGCGCGAACTGGTGCGTGACGTGTGGCTGAGCTACCGCATGATCGAACCCGACCTCCAACACGTGGCCGACAAGGTCAACGAGCACGGTATCCCGGTACACCTGTTCTTCGGGACCCACGACCGGGTGATCCCGCCCAGCCTGGGGGAGAGCCTGCGCCCGCTGGCCCCTGCGCTCATCACCCAGCAGGAGCTACCCTTCGGGCATGTGGTGCTGACCAGGGAATTGGGCGAGGCGATGATGGCCCACCTGGCCTAGGCCAATGAAAAAGGGCCGCCCTTATGGACGACCCTTCGAAGGTCAGTGGTGTGGCGACGCTTACTTGTGGGAAGCCTCGTCGCTCGTGGTGAGCTTGTGGCGACCGGTGGCCCGGCGTGCGGCCAATACGGCACGGCCTGCGACCGAACTCATCCGCTTGCGGAAACCGTGCTTGTTCGTGCGCTTGCGCTTGCTGGGCTGGTAGGTGCGTTTCATGGCCGGAGGTCGTTCTTAAGGTCCCGTTCGAGGGACGGGGCGGCAAATGTAGACGTTTTCCCCTTCCGGCCAAACGGCGGATCATACCAGCCTCGGTGGGCGGTCAGCGAGGTGCGAACCGCAAGCGGTCGAGCCCATAGGCCTTCACCTGCCCGTCGCCATGCTCCACGATCAGGCGGCCGTGGGCATCCACATCGATGGGCCGCACCGAGAGGGGTTGCTCATCCAGGTAAACATCGGCCCACCGCCCCCGCGCCCAAAGCCGGTCGGAGTAGCCCTGTAGCCCCTCCTCCCGCTCCTGTTCCCAGCGCAACCACCACTGTTCGAACCGCTCACAAAGGGTCCCGAATAAAGTGATCCGATCCAATGCACGTCCTACTTCCACAGCGAGGCTGGTGCCAGCAATGTCGGGATCCAGTCCAGTGCTGTTCACGTTGAGTCCGATACCTACGATGCTGCTCATGACCAGTTCCCCCACCACTTCGTTCTTGATCAGGATACCGGCCACCTTGCGTCGGTCCACAAGGATGTCGTTCGGCCACTTGATGCGCACATCGCCCTTCACATGGTGCTGAACGACATCATGCACCGCCAGTGCGGCGATCTTCGCCAGGGCGAACTGCGCATCGGCCCGCAGGTTCTGTGGGCGCAGCACGATGCTGAAGGTCAGGTCGAGCCCGCTGCGGGAGATCCAGGACCGGCCGCGCTGTCCGCGACCATCGGTCTGCTCGTGGGCCAGGATAATGGCGCCATGCCCGACGCCCGAGGTGGAAAGCAGGTCGGCGGCGGTTTTGTTGGTGCTCGCCAGCGAATCGTACTCCAGGATCCGGCCTCCGATGATCGATGTGCGCGGGGTGATGGGCATGGGCTGCAGGCCGGGGACGGCGTTGGTAACTTTGTACCTTTGAACGTACCAAGGTATACCGGATGAAGAACCCACAGGGCGCAAGCACCGCCCGCTTGGTGGATGCCGTTGTCAAAGGCATCCAGGAGGTCAAAGGCAAGGACATCGTTCACCTGGACCTCCGAGGCGTACCGAACACGGTGACCGACCACCTGATCATCTGCCATGGCGATTCGAGCACACAGGTGGAGGCGATCACCGGATCGGTGGACAAGTTCACCCGCGAAAAGGCGGGCGAGCGGCCGTGGCATACCGAAGGGGAGCGGAACGGCGAGTGGGTGTTGATGGATTACGTGGATGTGGTGGTGCACATCTTCCACCGCGATCGGCGCGGCTACTATGGACTGGAGGAATTGTGGGGCGACGCCACCCGCAGGAGTTACGAGAACGTGGCGTGAACGGATGAACTGAAGACATCGTGGAGAACAACGACAAGAAGGAAAAGAACGAGAAGGAACGCCCGAAGCGTTCGTTCAACTTCTACTGGATCTATGGGATCATCATCCTGGTGATCCTCTCGATCAACCTGTTCCAGTATTCGGGCGGGATGACGCGCATCGACCCCAATGAGTATTGGAAGATGCTGGAGGCCGGCGATGTGCAGCGCATCGAGGTGATCAACGACCAGACGGTGAAGGTGACCATCAAAAAGGACCGTTTGGACAAGGTCCCGCACAAGGACAAGATCAAGGGGTCGCCCATCTCCGGTCCCAACACCTTCGGCCCGCACTATGTCTTCAACATCGGCAAGAGCGATGTGCTGAACGAGCGCCTGGTGAAGGAGGCCGAGAAGTACCATGTGGAATACGACTACCAGTACCCTGACAACTGGGGACGCGAGATCATCAACTGGGTGCTCTTCTTCGGTGTGATGATCGCGATCTGGATCTTCGTCATGCGCCGCATGGGCGGTGGCGGCGGTCCGGGTGGGCAACTCTTCAACATCGGGAAGAGCCGTGCACAGGTCTTCGAAGGTGGTAAGAGCACGAACATCACGTTCAACGATGTGGCGGGCCTGGCCGAAGCCAAGGAGGAACTGCAGGAGATCGTCGACTTCCTGAAGACACCGAAGAAGTACACCGATCTCGGGGCGAAGATCCCCAAGGGCGCGTTGCTCGTGGGCCCTCCGGGTACCGGAAAAACGCTGCTGGCCAAGGCCATCGCTGGCGAGGCCAATGTGCCGTTCTTCTCCCTGAGCGGCTCGGACTTCGTGGAGATGTTCGTGGGCGTTGGCGCGAGCCGCGTGCGCGATCTGTTCAAACAGGCGAAGGAGAAAGCACCCAGCATCATCTTCATCGACGAGATCGACGCCATCGGCCGCGCACGGGGACGCAATGTGAACATGGGTGCGAACGACGAGCGCGAGAACACCCTGAACCAGTTGCTGACCGAGATGGACGGCTTCGGCACCAACAGCGGGGTGATCCTCATCGGGGCCACCAACCGCGCCGACGTGCTGGACCGCGCGCTCATGCGGGCGGGCCGTTTCGACCGGCAGATCTTCGTGGACATGCCCGATCTCAACGAACGCGAGCAGATCCTGAGGGTCCACTTGAAGCCCTTGAAGATGGATATCAATGTGGACGTCGATTTCCTCGCGCGCCAGACCCCGGGCTTCAGTGGAGCGGATCTGGCCAACATTTGCAACGAGGCGGCGCTGATCGCCGCCCGACGCAAGAAGAAGCAGGTGGACAAGCAGGATTTCATGGACGCCGTGGACCGTGTGATCGGTGGCCTGGAGAAGAAGAACAAGATCATCACGCCGGATGAGAAGAAGGCGATCGCCTACCACGAGGCTGGCCACGCCACGGTCAGTTGGTTGGTGGAGCACGCCAGCCCGCTGGTGAAAGTGACGATCGTGCCGCGCGGTCGTTCCTTGGGCGCTGCGTGGTACCTGCCTGATGAACGGCACCTGACCACCGCTGAGCAGATGCTCGACGAGATCTGTGCCGCCCTCGGTGGCCGTGCCGCCGAGTTCGTGATGTACGGCAAAGTGAGCACCGGCGCCCTCAGCGACCTGGAAAAGGTGACCAAGCAGGCCTATGCGATGGTGACACTATACGGCCTGAACGAGCGCGTAGGCAACGTGAGCTATTACGACAGCAGTGGACAGACGGAGTTCACGTTCGGCAAGCCGTATAGTGAGCACACGGCGCGAACGATCGATGAGGAGGTGAGCAAGATCGTGGAGGGACAATACGTGAGGGCGAAGCAGATCCTCACGGAGAACAAAGACAAGCTCACGGCGCTCGCCACACAATTGTTGGAGAAGGAGGTGATCTTCAAAGAGGATCTCGAGGTGATCTTCGGCGGCAGACCATTCGCCAAGGAGATCGCGATAGCGAACGGGAATACCAACGGCACCGTCTCCACTACGCCGGAGCTCCCATCGCCCGCCGAAGGGCTGGCATCAACCTGATCCCGCGAACGGGGACCATGGGGAACTGGACGCTCGTTTTCCGTGCCGGGTCTCTGCAGGAGGCGGAAATGGTGCGTGGCCTGCTCGAAGAGCACGACATACGCGCTGTGGTGATGGACCCCGGTTCCAGCGCCTATCCCCCCTTGGGCGATAGCGCCGTCTACGTCGATCGGGACGATGTGATGCGCGCCCTGTACCTTGTGCGGCAAGAGCCTCGAGCGTGAACGAACTCGCTGTGCGCGCCCTGACCGGCGCGGTCTATGTCGCCCTTACCCTGGCGGCCGCATTCGCGGGACCGTTCACCACGCTGTTGCTTTTCCTTCCGGTGTGCATCATTGCCAGTGGCGAGATGTACGATCTGGTGCATGGTCCGGGTAACAACACGGCGCGGGCCTGGAGCATGATCGTGGGTGGCGTGGCCTGCCTGGCGGTGGCGCTGGGTTCGTTCGATGCCGACTGGACCATGGACTATGTCGCGGGCCTCACCTGCCTGGTGCTCATCGTCTCGTTCACATGGCTCCTGCTCCAGGGAACGCAGGATCCAGCGCGGGAACTGGGCGGCCTGCTCACCGTGATGCTTTTCGTCGGTCTTCCGTTCGGCTCCACGGTGTGGTTCTTCGCACATGGCTCCTGGCTCTTCGTTGGGTTCATGCTCATGCTCTGGACGAACGATACGGGAGCGTACCTCGTGGGTCGCACTATCGGTCGTACCAAATTGTTGCCCGCGGTTTCACCCAAGAAGACCGTCGAAGGGTTCATCGGCGGTGTGCTCCTCACCATGGCCGTGGGCTATGTCCTGTCCCTTTATCAGCCGATGCTCAGTATGACGGAGTGGCTGGCATGTGGTGCCTTGGTGGGCATCACGGCCACGTTGGGCGATCTGCTCGAATCGGCGTTGAAGCGGGCACGCGGTGTGAAGGATTCGGGTACGATACTGCCAGGGCATGGCGGCATGCTCGATCGGTTCGACGGCTTCCTCCTCGCCGCGCCTGTGATCCTGCTCTACTTGCGGCTGGTCCACTGAGCAGGGCTTCGCGCCGCTATATTTGGCGCGCTCCACCGGCCATGCGACTACATCGCGAAGGCGTTCCCACCCTTCTCCTTTCCACGGCGATCCTCTGCTTCGCGCTGTTCGCGCTATGGTACTGGCCCGTGCCAAGGCTGCTGGCGGTCCCGCTCTCGACCGGCTTGCTCGGGGTGTTCGCGATCATCGTCTGGTTCTTCCGGGTCCCTGGCAGGGTGGCGAACGTGGGAGACCACAACGTGATCGCGCCGGCGGATGGCAAGGTCGTGGCGATCGAAGAGGTGCACGAAGCGGAGTACTTCAACGACAAGCGCGTGCAGGTGAGCATCTTCATGTCGCCATTGAACGTGCACGTGAACTGGTATCCGATCGGCGGCACCACGTCGTACTTCAAATACCACCCGGGCAAGTACCTCGTGGCCTGGCATCCGAAGAGCAGCACGGAGAACGAGCGCAGCACCGTGGTGGTGAAGCACCCGCTGCATGGCGAGGTGCTGTTCCGCCAGATCGCCGGTGCCCTGGCACGGCGCATCTGCACCTACAGCCGTGAAGGCCAGCCTGCCACGCAGGGCAGCGAATTCGGGTTCATCAAATTCGGTTCGCGTGTGGATCTGCTGCTACCACGCGAGGCGCAGGTCCAGGTGCGCATCGGCGACAAGGTCACAGGATGCAGCACGGTCATCGCCACGTTCCCCAGCCGGTCGTGAGGACCTTCCTCTTCACGTTCGCTCTCTTAGCGCTGGCCTCCTGCACCGCGCCGCCCCAGGAGCAGGGGACCCGAGCGGTACCGGCACCGATCATGGGGCCTTTCCGAGGACTGCCGATCCGTTTCGATGGCTACTACCGCATGGACCATGGCGATGTGATCCGCCTCATGCGGTTCTTCGAACCTGGCAATGTGGTCCTGATAAACGGGACCCGCGACATGGAGAAGGATCTCCCACTCTTCCTGGTGCGGGACACGAAGGGCGATCCAGCGCGGGGATTGCACAATGTGCCTGTGAACGTGGTGGGCGATAGCCTCCTGTTCACCGTACGGCCGGAAAAAGGCGAGATCGATTTCCACGGGAAGGCGATGAGCGGCTCACTGCTGCGCTTCCTGCGCTACAGCCATATCAACGGCGACCGCCTGATGCTGGAGTACATTTTCTACCCGGATCCGGCCGTTGGTCCGGAGCCCGCGTCAAAGTAGGATCGCCCGCAACTCGTCCAGCCGCGTGATACGGTGTGTGGCGAGCGCGTCCGGCTCCGTTTCCGCCGCGAAATGGACCTGGTCCCAGCCGGCGTTACGCGCGCCCAACATGTCGGTCCCCGCATTGTCGCCCACCATCAGGCTCTCCTGCGCAGTGGCTTTGGACACCCGCAGGGCTTCGCTGAAGATGCGGGGATCGGGCTTGTGCGCACCGGCCTTCTCGCTGGTGAGCACCTGGGTGAAATACTGTGCGATACCGCTGCTCTTCAGCTTCACGTGCTGCACCTCATCGAACCCGTTGGTGATGATGTGCAGGCGGTAGTGCGGGTGGACATCGCGCAACATCTCCGCGGCACCCGGCATTAGCATGGCCTTTTGCGGGCATCGTTCCAAATACGCATGGCCCAGACGGTCCGTGAGTTTCCCGTTGTTCACACCGAAGCGCGTCAGGGTGTTCCGGAAACGCAGAACGCGCAGCACCTCCTTGGTCATCCGGCCTGTACCCAACTGCTCCCACATCCCCTTGTTCACCTCCTCGTACACCTCGATCAAGGAATCGGCATCGGGAACACCCGCATCGGCCAGCCCTTCCTTCACGAAAAGCTCACGCAGGGTGGCGCGCGAATTCCCCGTGAAATCCCAGAGGGTATGGTCCAGGTCGAAGAAAATGTGCCGGTAGCGTGTCACCGGATGAAGCTCCAGGCCACGCTGAGCACCACCGACCAGACCATGACCGCGGACAACATGGTAGGCAGCGTGCGGCGGTCGTGGCGGAAGTACTTGGCCGCGAGCACCGCGGTGATGGGCACGGAAAGCAGCGGGAGCGCGAAGGCGGCCAGGCCGCGCACGCCATAACGCTTCTTCAACCTGACGATCCACCGGTTGGTGCGGGTGAAGATCCGTCGATGCGGCAGGCCTTGTGCGATACGCTGTGCCACACGACGCACATAACGCAAACGCAACCACTCGATCAAGCGCTTCCCGGTGTAGTAGAACAAGATCGTCCCCAGACACCCACCTAGCGCTGTGAGGAGCACGGTCTCGATGAACGTGTTCCCCACACTGTAGGACACCAGCCCCGAGAACAGGAACTTCAGCATGCTGGCAAGGAGGACCGATATGATGTCGCCAAAGCCCATTGTTACATCTTGTTGCCGTAGGCCAGGTCGCCAGCATCACCCAAACCCGGAACGATGTAGGCTTGGGCCGTCATCTCTTCGTCGATGGCGCCGATCCAGAAGCGGGTCCCGGGTGGCAGGTGCAGCTTGGCATATTCAACTCCTTCAACGCTGGCAATGGCTGATACGATATGCACCGACTTGGGTTTCCCAAGGCGCAGCAGTGCTTTATAGACCAGCACCATGCTCTGACCGGTGGCCAGCATGGGATCGCAGATCACCAACGTGCGGTCATGCAATGAGGGGCTCGACAGGTATTCCACTTCGATATCGAAGCCTTCCTCCCCCTTGCGGTGCTTGCGGTAGGCGCTGATGAACGCATTGTCCGCCCGATCGAAATAGTTCAGGAGCCCCTGGTGCATGGGTAGCCCGGCGCGCAGGATGGTCGCGAGCACAGGTTGCTCAGCCAGACGTCGGGTGCGGGCAACGCCCAGCGGTGTGGTCACCTCGCCATCCTCATACTCCAACGTACGGCTCAACTCGAGCGCGAGGACCTCACCGATGCGCTCGAGGTTGCGCCTGAAACGCATGGGGTCCTTCTGCACGTCCACATCGCGCAATTCAGCCAGAAAGTGGCTCGCCACGCTTTGCTGCTTCACCAGTTCCATCACCATGGGACGATCACTTTTTGAACCACCTGAACGGCAGCGGAAGACGGTTCCGCACGAGGCGCAAATATACCGTGGACCGCGCACCGAAGCCCGCGTTGAAGCGGGCCACCGAAGCCGTGTTCGATCCGGCGAAGTCGAGCACGACACCAGTGTCCGCATGATCGCCGATATAGCGGTCCACGATGTGGAACATGGCCTGTCGCTCCTGCCCTGCCGCGTCATTGGCCGACTTGAAGAGGATCACCCTCCCCTCCCATTCCATGAAACAGGCCGCTGCGATCAGCGCACCCTCTTCGCGTATGCCGACTATCCTGCACTGCGCACGATCGATCGCGGCCCCGATCAGTCGCCGCATCATCTCCATGCTCCCGGAAGGGCTACCCCCGAACCGCTCACCTGTGGTGCGCGCGAACAAGGGGACGAATTCATCCGCACCAACAGCCTCGGTGATCGACAGCGCATCAGGACCCGTCTTGCGCAGATTGCGGCGATGGCCCTGGGAGTAACGGGCGCGCAAGGTGGCTGCATCCGCATCAAGGACCACGGTCTGCTGCGTGTTCTCCGAGACCCGGTCGTGCGGACCGGCCAGCACGCGCATCGCCTCGTTCAAGTAGATGTCGCAATACGTGAAGCGGCTTGGAATGGCTGCCAGGAACGCCGTGGACAACGTGTCGTCCACCTGCGGAGCGAAGACGCCCTGCTGCTGAAGACCATAGGGCTGGAACAGGTAGGTGTTGCCCCATTTCCGACGCCAGGTGAGGGGCATTATCGCGCCCGAAGCCTCATCCATCAGCGCCTCCCAACCGGGACTGGCAATGTCGAGCACCCAACTTTGCATGTACCACATCCGGTTCACGCAACGGAGAAGTTTTGCGTCCCACTCCGCCTTGTCGATCTCCGTGTGACGCAGGTGACCGATCATGCGCGTGCGTATCGCACCAGTTGTCGCATCACTTCCGGCCACGGACCGAATTCCCGGTGCCCGCTCAAGTAGCGATCGTGCCAGACGCTGACGAAGGTGCCGTTCACCTTCCTCACCGCATCGGACATGGCGCTCATCTCCGCCAACGCTTCTTCCGCATTGCACCCCATGCGCTCGTGCAACGCGCTATCCATGGTTTGAAAAGGCCACAGCATGAGCGACGTCTCCTGCTCCCGTTCGAGGTCGTACCAGGGGAAGGGGGTGCAGGTCCCCACGCGAAATCCGACGCGGTCGCTGAATCCGAGCGAGTGGTCCTCCGTGAAGCCCAGCTCGTTCAGTGTGCGCAGCGTGTCGGGCATCTTCCACCGAAGGAAGTGCTGCCGGGAGCTGGACACGGCATATCCAGTGATCGCGTCCAGGAGATCGCGTTCCGTGCGGAAAAGCGTGGATCGCTCGCTGCTTTCATACGATGGATGAAGACCCCACTCAGCGTGTTCGCCAACATGCGCGATCAACTCTCGAAAGGCCGGATGTGACAAGCCAGCAGCATGATCGAACCGGCCCTCGCCCCGCACCAGGAAGAACGCGATCGCACGGTCAACGTTCTTCACCTCTGCCAGGCGATCCGCGAAACTCGCGTACGGATCGGCTTTATCACCACCGCGCACCCGCCAACGCTCACGCACGGCACCCACTTCGCCACGCAGAAGTTCCCTGGCAGAAGCACCGATGGCTCGGTGGAACGAACGCCCGACATACTTCAGGCCGTTGTCCACATCCACCGTCAGCACATGCCGATAGCGCCGATCTGGTGTAGGCAGTTGGGGGAATCGATCACGCAGTTGCTGTGCGAGCCGCATGACCCAACGGTCGACCAGTGGCGCACGCTCCGCGCCCTGGCGCACGATGAGCAGATCATCCGCAGCGATCCGGTCATGCTCATCGCGGACCTGTGAACCATACTCCTCCGAGAGCGAGAGCAGAAAGAAAGCGGCTGCGAACACATCGAAGTCCGCCTGCTCTGGAAAGAGAACGAGGTCACTACCGGAACCGCGATATGCAGCAGCGGTCCCTTCCGTTCCACTTGCGTTCAGCCATCCGCTCGCGGGCACATGGAAGGCACCCTCGAACGCAGCATGTCCGTAGTTCAACCTCGGACGATCAGACGTACGGAGCTCCTCGAGGGAACCGGCGAAGTCAACGGGCCATCCGAGGATGCGCTCGAACAGGTGTCGCACGATGTAGCGTGCGCGCGGTGATGGTCGTTCAAGGTTTACCAGCAACATGATCCGGCGCAGTGGGTGGGACAACGCCCCTCAACATAAGCAGCAGATGCTTCAGTTGGTCACGCATCCACCAGTGCCAGCGGAACTGGTGAACGCCATCAGGACCACCGACCCGCAAATTCTCAGCGATGACCGGGTAAGCCGCAACCAGATCGATACGGATCCACTTTGTGCCGTCGACCACACCGCGTTGCAAGGCTCCCGCGCGTTCCAAAGCGGTCTCCATCGGTGTGAAATCCATGTGGTGGCCCAGCTTCTTGGTGAAGATCGTGAACTCGCGCAGGGATGCAGCACCGTCCGTATCGGTATAGTGGAAGCGCATGGCCTGGTCATATCGGTACGCAACACGTTCACGCTCTTCAACGAAATGGCCGAAGGTGAGCGCATTGTTCACCGGCAGGTCCAGGGTGACCAACACACCAAGATGCCGATACAAGTAGGCGAACGGGGAAGCGGGCCCGAAGCTGCTCTTCTCCCCGGATCGTGTGAGTTCTTCCCTGGCAGCTCCAGCAACAGCGAAGGAATGGAGCGGATGAGGCGTTCGCGCGAAGGCTGGATGCGCGAGTGCCGCGTTGCCCAATGCCCCGCTCATCGTCGGGGTACTCCGCACATCGAAGAACGCACGATCGGGAAGATCGAAATTGTACGTGGGGACCAGCACGCTGCCCTCGGATCCCACCGCATCGCGAAACGCACCGAGCAGGTCGCTGGCGGTGAACGGTGCACCTTCGCGCTTCGCACGCCACGCGATGCGGGTGAGGTCGGCCATCAGCATCACCGTGTCGCCGCGGGCGATCCGCAGGGAGGCCGGCCACGTGCGATGATCGGCCATCACTTCTTGTACAATTGGTGCAGGGCCACCTCGTAGCCACAAGCCGCCCAGAAGGCACGTGCAGCGGTGTTGCCAGCGACAACGGTCAGTTCCATGCGCGATACGTTCTTCGCACGGAACCACTCTTCGAGGGAATTCAACAACAAGCGCGCTGCGCCTACCCGACGCGCGGCCGGGTCAACGTAGATGTGCGTCACCGTTCCAACAGCGCCACCACCGATGTGGTCGGGCAGCAAGCGCACCGTTCCATGAGCGAAGCCGACCACACGGCCATCCACCTCGACGACGGACGATCTGGCGAAACGCTCCAGACCAGCGGTCGCGCCTTTCAACCACAACGCGGCACCGCCCGGTGCCAGGGCAGCGAGCGAACCATAGCCAGCCTCTTCGCTGTACATCGCTTCGAACAGGGCCCCAACGACCGCAAAGCGCGGATCATCGGCCTTATCGAGGATATGGATCACCGGCACTGGCATCCTTCAAGCGAAGAGTTGGTAAAGTCCGTTCATCGTTGTCGCATCGCCGCTATCCAGGGCCTTCTCCAGATCGACCTGCCGTCCCGTGGCCTGTTCCAGCGCGGCCACAAGATCAATGAACCCGAGCGAATCAAGCAATCCGGAACGCACAAGGTCGAAGCCCTTGTCCAGTTCGCGTTCGTGCACGCCAAGCCTGACCAGGCGATCAGCCAGGTGTTTCACGATCAGCGGGCGTAGCTGTTCATTGTCCATCCTGTGCCATGCGTATCAATCGTGGGCGATCCCATTTCCCGTTCGGTGTCCGTGGCAATTCATCGAGCACAACGATACGCTCGGGAATGAAATGTGCTGGAAGCTCTTCGCGCAAATGGGCCAGCAGGTGATCCACGTCGACAGCAGTATCAACGAAGGTGATCAATCGCGTCACACCACTCAGAACGACCGGTACGGTCACGGCATTGCCTCCATCGAGAACGCCTGCGAGTGTTTCATCGACCTCACCCGGCTCGACCCGATGCCCGAGCACTTTCAGTTGATGGTCCACACGGCCGATGAACTGGAGGACACCATCATCGCCCATGCGAACCTTATCACCGGTGCGATACCAGGTACCCGGCTTGCCCGGCACTTGCACGAACGCCTTGGCGGTCGCTTCGGGAGCATTGATATAGCCCGCCGCTACCTGTGGCCCTCCGAGAAGTAGTTCACCTTCATCCGCACCCGTTCCTTCCAGCGGGGAGATCATCGCCTCGTTGGCCCCGAAGGGCCGACCAATGGGAACCAGCCCGCCAGCCGCGGGTGAAGGGCCATCGATCTCGAACGCTGTGATGGCGATGGTGGCCTCGGTAGGACCATAGAGATTGATGACGCGCGCATGCGGTGCTGCCAGGCGAAAATCGGCGATCAATTCCCACAACAACGCTTCGCCGCAGAAGAACGCATAGCGCAGACCAGGCAGTGAATCCGGCGTCAAGGCCCTTGTCCGGCGCATAACAGCGGCCAATGAGGGCACGGAGAACCAGACGGTGATCCGCTCCTTACGCGCCCACGCCGCCGCTCGAAGTCCACCGGGGTCGGGTGGCACGCACAGGCACGCGCCGTTGCCCCATGTCACGAACAGGTCGTGAACGCTCAAGTCGAAGGGAAGAGCGAAATGCTGGGTGAAGCGGTCCTCCGGAGCAAAGGTGTATTCCGCAAGGAACTGGCGCAGGTAGCCTGCGACGTTCCGGCGGGTGACCGAAACACCCTTGGGACCACCGGTACTGCCTGAGGTGAACATCACATAGGCCTCGGCGGTAGCGGTGACATCCTTCGGGACGAAGTGTGGTACACGGGCATCGCTTGATCCGAGATCGCACCAGGACAACTCCGGATGCTGTGCGCGGAACTCCACTTCAACGTCGGAAGGATCGGGTGCGCTGAGGATGAACCGTGCCCCACACCTTTCGACCATCATGTTCCAACGCTGTATAGGCCCTTCAGGCAAGAGCGGAACACAACTCGCCCCGGCCTTGAGAATGGCCAGGATCGCGGCATAAGTCCAGGGCCCATCGCGCCGGGCGGCGAAAGCCACCCGTTCCCCTCCTGCTCCCCATGCGACCAAGTCGCTCGCTATGGCGTTCGAGCGCTCATCCAGTTCGCGATAGGACAAAGACAGGCCAGCGACCTCAAGTGCGATACGCTCGGGC
This sequence comes from Flavobacteriales bacterium, assembly GCA_039933875.1. Classification (GTDB taxonomy): domain Bacteria; phylum Bacteroidota; class Bacteroidia; order Flavobacteriales_F; family PHOS-HE28; genus PHOS-HE28. The sequence goes on from JBDTNF010000162.1 coordinate 15,091, forward strand.
CAGCGCTCCACAGAGCGCTTGAAGAGTTGGATGGGGTCCGACTGTTCCAGTGGCATCAGAACGCAGGGAGAGGGCCTTCAGCGCAAAGCAACGCATCCGCGAAGTACTTCGCTGCCCAATTCGGGCAGGCGAACTTCTCGTACCGCCCCCACAATGGGACGGAGCCCGGAAGCGCGCCGAAAGATCCCTGAGGTCCATGCATGAGCGAACCCTGCACGCCGATGAGCCAGGCGATCATGCGATCACGCGCATCGGCGTAACGCACCTCGCCGGTGATCACGTACAGCCTCGACCACGCGATCGCCATCTGCGCACATCCGGTGGTGATGCTCGCCTCACTGCCCTGCCATTGGTGATCATATCGTCCAGCCAGCCGACCATCCCGCACGAACGCCTCCAGCAGCGCGTCCGCGGCCGATCGGGCAGCTGCAAGGAGCCGCTCATCGCCAAGAAAGCCATGGCTCTCGATCAAGCCGTCGATGGTATAGGCGATGGTGTGGGTTATCGGACGATCGTTGTGGCGCAACGTATTGTCCGCATCAGCGAACCAGCCGTTGGGCTGTTGGTGTGGGAGCACCCATTCCAATTGGCGCACTGCAGCGTCGCGATACCGATCGGCACCTGTGAGGGCGTGCATGTGCAACAGCGGGGCCGCCACGTATGCATCGTACACCCGCGCCGCACCGAGGAAATTGCGCCGTGCCCATGAGCCATCAGCTTCCTGCACCTGGACGATCCAGTCGCAGCACTTGCGCGCGGCATCCAAATAGACGCTCCGACCAGTGCGCGCGTGCGTGGCCATGAGCCCGCGCACCACCTGCGCCGAATTGAAGACCACGGACGGACGATCCTCACCGACCCGGCCACCCTGCCAGCCGCCATCGGGGCGTTGGATGGACACGAGCCAATCGGCGGCGCGACGGGCTCGTTCGCCCAGATCGGGTAGTTGCAGTCGATCGGACAATGCGTAAAGCGTGGGGATGATGTAACCTGTGGTCTCGGGATACGCTGCACTCCAGCCATCGAGCAGGTGGAAACTGCCGAGACCGCCCTCAAGGCCATCATCCTGAGCGATACTGAAGTGATCGGCGACCCTACCCATTGCTCCCTGGGTTACGCTCGGGGTCACGTGCGTCCCAGCATCGATCCCTTTCAAGTGTACAAGTGTCACCTGGCGTGGTCCGCTCCGCAACAAGGCCTGGGAGAACAGGCGCACATATTGCAACAGGGAACGCACCACCTGATCAGCTATGTGCCCGAAGGAGTTCGTCGATGATCCGCTCGGAGGCATGCCCATCACCGAAAAGCGGTGGGCAGGATGGCATTCCGCTGTTCAGGAAAGCGTCGGCAGCGACACGGATCCGCTGTGGATCGGCATCAGCAAGTACAGCCTGTCCATGGGCAACAAGTTCCACCCACTCGGTTTCGGGACGCAGGATCACACACGGTTTGGAGAAGAAGTACGACTCCTTCTGCACGCCTCCTGAATCCGTGAGCACCAAACGCGCGTGTCGTTCAAGGGAGATCATGTCCAGAAAGCCCACCGGAGGGATCATCCGAACGCCTTGCTCCCTCAGGATCCGTTCACGAAGTGCGGGCGCGACCAACTCATCTATCCGCTTCCGCGTACGGGGATGGAGAGGCAAGACCACCGGGAGTTTATGCGCGGCATGCACATCGAGCAAGCTGGACAGAATGGCGGTCAGTCGCTCCACATCGTCGGTATTGTTGTCTCGATGCACCGTGGCCAGTACGAAGCCCTCGGGTTCGATGCCCATCTCGAGAAGGATCGTCGACTTCGTTCCGGCAAGGGCCGCGAAATGCATGCTGTTGTCGTACATGATATCGCCGCTCAGTACCACGTTCGGGTGATCGACCGTCGGTTTGGGGGCCGGGTCGGTGTCGAAGCCCTCATGTCGCAAGTTCTCAACGGCAGTGGCGGTCGGGCAAAAGAGCCAGGTGCTACAGTGGTCGCATACGATGCGGTTGATCTCCTCGGGCATGGCCATGTTGAAGGACCGCAGCCCGGCCTCGACATGTGCTACCGGAACATGGAGTTTCGCCGCCGCCACGGATCCCGCCAAGGTGCTATTCGTGTCACCATAGAGCAACACAACATCGGGCTTGTGCATCAGGATCGCCTGTTCGATCCCTTCGATCATCCGGGCGGTCTGCACACCGTGCGGCCCCGAGCCAACACCCAAGTCGATATCTGCACGCGGGATACCCAGTTCATCGAAGAACACCTTGGACATGTTCGCATCGTAGTGCTGACCGGTGTGTAGGAGCGTCTCCTTCACTTCAGCCGCGGATCGTCCAGCGATGGCCCTGCTGATGGCAGCGGCTTTGATGATCTGGGGCCGGGCCCCGATCACGGTGAGCAAGTGCAACGGTCGCATCAAAGCATACCGTTATCAGCGAAGCTGAAGTAGCCCGCCCCGGTCACAATGAGGTGGTCGTGCACCGAGATGTCCAGGATCCGCCCTCCCTCGACGAGTTTTCGCGTCAAGTGGATGTCCTCTTCGCTGGGCCGGAGCTGGCCACTGGGATGGTTATGGCAGAGCACGACCGAGGATGCCCTGCGATCCAGTGCTTCCTTGAAGATGATCTTCGGGTCCGCCACGGTACCATGCATACCGCCTTGACTCACACGGCACTGTTCCAATAGCCGGTTGCCCCGGTCCAGCAAGACGAGCCAGAACTCCTCGTGCGGTAGGTCGGCCAGCATGGGCCTCACGAGTTCATAGGCCGTGGCACTTGACGCTATGCTGAGCCGTTCGACGGTCTCCAAGGTCCGACGCCGGCGGCCAAGCTCCAAGGCAGCCACGATGGCAATGGCCTTGGCCTCACCCATGCCATTGAATTTCGTCAACTCCGCCACGCCGAGCCGTCCCAACCGGTTCAAGTCGTTCGCCACGCTTGCAGTGATCCGTTTCGCAAGGTCCAAGGCGCTGTCCTTCGTGCTTCCGGATCGGATGAGGATGGCAAGTAGTTCCGCATCGGAGAGGGCACCGGGGCCTTGGGACATGAGCTTCTCGCGGGGCCGATCATCCCGCGCCCACTCACGTATGCTCAACTTGCCTTCGGTCGTGCTATCCATGGCTCCCTCTGGGTGGAAAAAGAACAGGTCCCCGAATGGAGGACCTGAACAAGATAACGATCGGGGCCGGTTACTTCAGCCCGTTGACGTGGAGTTTGACGGAGGACTTGAGGTTGGCCGCTTTGTTCTTATGGATCACGTTGGTCTTGGCCAATTTGTCCAACATCGATGTCACTTCAGGAAGCAGCTTCTCGGCCTCCTTCTTGTCAGTGGTGTCGCGTAGCGCACGAACAGCGTTCCGAGTGGTCTTGTGCTGGTAACGATTGCGCTCGTTGCGGGTCTCGGTCTGGCGGACACGCTTCAGGGATGACTTGTGATTGGCCATGGCTTCAGTTGTTCCTTTCCCGGGAAAGGGGTCGCAAATATAGAGGACTTTCCCGGTCCGGCATGGGCGGATCAACAAAAAGGCCCCACTATGTGGGGCCTTCTATAGATCTGGAACTAAGGTCAGTAGGCGTTCGGATCCTTGCCGAACATATTGGTCACGGTTTTCACCACGATCCGAAGGTCCAGCCAGAAAGACCAGTTCTCCAGGTACCAGACGTCGAGTTCCACACGGCGCTCCATGAGTTCCGGTGTACGGGTCTCACCACGGAACCCATTCACCTGGGCCCAGCCGGTGATACCTGGCCGCACGAAATGGCGCACCATGTACTTGTCGATGATGTCGCGATACTGGTCGTTCAACCGCAAAGGGTGTGGCCGTGGGCCAACAATGCTCATGTGCCCAAAGAACACGTTGATGAACTGGGGCATTTCGTCCAAGTTGCTCTTGCGCAGGAAGCGGCCCACAGCGGTAACCCGGGGGTCGTTCTTGGTGGCCTGCTTCGAATCGGCCTCCACGTTCATCCGCATACTGCGGAACTTCCAGCAGACGAACTCCTTGTTGTCCTTACCCAAACGCATTTGTTTGAAGAACACCGGTCCCTTGCCGGAGAGCTTGACCAGGATCGCCAGGATCGGGAAGAGCCAGGTGAAGACGAAGAGGATCACCCCTAGGGAGAAGACCACATCGAAGACCCGCTTCATTCCGCGGTTGAAGGTGCGGTCCAGTGGTTCGCGCCGCAGCTTGCTGACCGGGACAGCGCCGTGGAATTCCAAGTCTGAGGTGTTCACCACCGGGATGAAGCTCTCAGCACTGGGGATCACGCGGAAGCGGATGGTGTTGCGCTCGCAGAATTCCATCAGGTCGGTGATCTCCTGGCGGCGGGTGCCTGGAAGGGCACAGTACAGGATATCAATGCGGTTCTCGATGGCGAACGCTTTGGCGGCTTCCACCTCACCGATGCGACGCTGACCAAGCATACCGTCGATGGGAGTATCGTTGAAGATCCCACAGAACCGGTAGCCCCGTACTGTCTGGTCCTCGCAATAATGGAAGATCTCCTCGGCCGCAGGACCCTCGCCTACGAGGATAAGGTCCTTGACCGTGGTCAAAGGCTCGAGCATCAAAACCTTGTTCAATCCGGTTTGCACGTTTTGGAAGGACATCCGTCCGGAACGGAGCAAGGTAGAGAGTTCACCGGCCAGCTCAGAGCCCGCAACCCTGCGACCTCCGAGACCGATCTCTCCTTTAGGGCTATAGGTTCTTTCCATTCTGTGGGTAGCCAAGCTTGAATCCGGTCCTGAGCAAGTGGGGTCAAAGCTATCGTCGGTCCGACACTTTGTCAAGTTCGTCGAAAAAATTTAATGTTTCGTCGAAGCTTTTGACTTCGTCCTATTGCCAAGTATTTGCCAGCGAGGAATTGATCATGCTGAAATCTAGGTAGTTGTGTCGTGTTTTGGTCGTCGGGGTGGCACTATTTCGTCGAACCTGTGATCCATGCCTTTATAAAGAGACCGACGAAAATAGAATTGGTCACCAAGTAACGCTTCCACAGACGCCCCGGTTCCAACCAGAGACGATAAACCCATTCCAAGGAAAGGTCGCGCATCCACTTCGGAGCCCGCGTGTCCATTCCACCGTAGAGCAGGAAAGCACCGCCCAGTCCTAGCATGATCCCATTCACACGCCCCTTCATCGCAGCCATCCAGCGCTCCTGTTTCGGGCAACCAAGCGAAACCATGACGATGTGTGCAGCGGACGCATTGATCCTTTCCGCTTCCACATCCAGGTCCAAGTTCTCCAGTGGCGCGAACGGTGGGGCATGGGCTCCGGCAAACCGCAGGGTCGGAAGTTCCTTCGCCGCTCTGGCGCGAACAAGTTCATGGATCTCAGGCGTACCGCCGTAGAGATATACCGACAATCCTTCGCTGGCTGCCTTCTCCAGCAAGGCTGGCATGATGTCGTTGCCTGCCACACGCTCCTGCGCGACTTTGTGGAACAACTTCAAGATCCGCAGCACCGGCATCCCATCCGCCGTTGCGAAGTCCGCCTCGTTCACCACCTGTGCGAAAGCGGGGTCGCGCGCCTCAACGGTCATATGCGCATTGACACAGCAGACATAGGAGGATCGTCTAAGGGCACCAAGCCCCGCGAACGCTGTGATATGATCATCGAACGAACCAAGCGAGATGTCGGCAGTAAGCACCCGACGCTTAGGGAACAGCATCACGGGCTTCATGGATCGATCAGGGCCGCTTCGCGAACATCCTTCAGTACAGGAGCTATGACACCTTCACTGCCGCCATCGTACCACTTCACGGTCTCCTTCACACCTTCCTCCAAGCCATATGGTGCTTCCCCAAAGGCCTCGATGGTACGATCCATTGGGGTGATGTAGTCGCTCGTCATGCTGCGAAAGCGGCCAGTGGTGATCGGGAAGGGGATCCGCAAGGTCTTGAGCGCATCACCGAACAAAGCGATGGCCCGGATGAGACCGGTCGGTATGTACCGCACCGGCTTTCCGATCAGGTTACGCGAAACAGCCTCCACCCATACCTTCAGATCAATAGGCTGATCACCCACATAGAACACCTTTCCGCTGATCTTCTCAAGCGGGGCGGTCAACATGCGGTCGATCTGCCACACGACGTTACCCACATATCCATAGGAGCGCACGACCTTCCCTTTGCCAGGGTGGAAATAGAGTCCCTTGCGCATGATCCGGAACATGACATCGCGGTAGCGCAGTGACCAAGGACCCCAGATGGTCGTTGGACGTATGATGGTCCAGGCGCAGGGAAGACCCGCTTCGCGCGTGATCATCTCGGTCCGGCGTTTCGATTCGCCGTAAACGGTGAACGGCTTGAAGTCGAGATCATGTTGGGGTTGGTAGCCCGCTTCGCAAACGAACTGCGTGCTGGTCACGATGATATGCTGGACCGCAGCCGACCGCTTGACCACATCGAGGAGAATTCGCGTGCCCTCATGGTTCTGTCGATAAGCGTCCACATCCACTTTCTCGTCCGTGTCCGTGCGGGCGGCCAGGTGAACGACATGCGTGGGCTGGAAGTCACGGAATGAATCCTCCAGCGCCCGGGCGTCCATGATGTCCACCTTTCGCCACCACGAACGGTGGCCGGGATCCAATGGCGGATTCCAATCCAGGTTGAGCAACGGGATGCCCCGCTCGATATATAACGCCATAAGGTTGGTCCCAATGAACCCCGACCCTCCAGTTACCAGTAGACGCATATCGTTCAATGCTGTTCCGAGAGGCCCGAAAGTTCGCGCTCCATGGAACGATGGAAGGCTTCCAACGTGAATCGCTGCTCAAAGATGCGTCGTCCCTGCTCTCCCATCTTTCGGCGCAACGCGGGGTCACGGGCCAGGAGGACCAATTTCTCAACGACCGCAGCAGGATCCTTGATCGCTACCAGAAAGCCGCTCTGCCCATCAGCGACCACCGACGGAATGCCACGCCAGCGGGTGCTGATCACCGGCTTGGCGAATTGCATGGCTTCGACGAGGACAAGGCCAAAACTCTCTGCCTCGAAGAACGACGGGAAGCAAAACACATCGCACCCCGCGAAGTACGCGAGCTTCTCACGGTCGCGCTTCACACCAACGAACTCGACCCGCTCTTCGAGACCACACTTGCTGACGTAGGCCAGGCATTCCTCCTCGAATCCCGCATCCCCCCACTTACCCATGAGTTGAAGTCGCGCATCGACACCCTGTCGCACCAGGTCATCGAAAGCCCGCAGGAGAATTTCAACACCCTTGCTTGGGATGAGGACACCGGTGAAAAGGATCACCAACGGTTCTCCAGGTCCTGATGTCCGTTCCGCAACTCTACCCCGGTCATCTTCGATCCCGTTGGGCACCACCACGTCGCGCACGGCGCCGAACACCTTCCCGTCCTCAGGGTTCTGCGGCGCGGTGCGGATCGCCAGTGCCGGTTTGCGGTAGGCGAAACGGAACAACGGGCGCAGAGGCGCTGATAATTCATGGTCGTATCCGGATACCCCTCCCGCATGGAAGTGGAACACAACCTTGCTGAACAACCACCGGGTACAACACAGTAGCACAATGTCCCGCATGACCGGCACCCTGTTCGGACCACTCGGTGGATAGTACAGTACCGGTGTTCGATAACGGAACCGGGCCCACCAGATCCGGAGGATCGTGGTGAACAATACCCAAACCTTCCTGAAGGCGAACTTGCCAACACTCTCCATATCCTCCGAGAACGTCATGCGGACATGGAAGAGCCGGATCGCACTAAAGCGCCCTTGGAGCAATTTCTCGATCATCACCGCTTGCCCTCCGAAAGGAGGTGGGGTCTGGCCAACGACCAAAATGCGAAGAGGGGCGCGTTCTCGCTGCACTGGGCAAATGTACCCGGGGCACCGAGCAGCCTTGGTGGGATCAAAGTCACCGATCAACAGCGTGCCGTGGATGCTCGACGTTGATATGGCCAGTTCGTCGATACGAGGCTGACACTTGTCGGATCAGTGGAACATCACGAACGACAAGCGGGTTGAACGGGGCCAATTACACGCGCATGACCCTTACTACGCCCCGCCTCTTCACCGCGCTGCTCAGCCTTGGCCTCGTTGTATCGGGCTGGTGCACCACCTACTACGTTTCGCCCAGCGGGAGCGACACGAACAACGGGACCTCGCAAGGCACGGCATGGCAGACGATCGCCCGGGTGAACCAGGTGGGCTCATCGCTGCAGGCTGGTGATCAGGTGCTCTTCCAAAGCGGCGGCACGTATCGTGGCAAACTCACTATTTCCTCCAGTGGCACGTCGGCGGCCAAGATCGTGATCGGGGCGTACGGGACAGGTGCCCAGCCCGTGATCAGCGGCAGCGTCGCGGTGAACAGTTGGACGGCCTACAGCGGCAACATCTGGCGCGCCCCGGTAGCCCAGGCGGTGAAGCATGTGTTCGTGAACGGCACACTGATGACCCTGGCCCGCTACCCCAACACCGGCTGGCTGCGCGTGGACCAAGGCACCGCCACCAGCTTGACCGATGCCGCATTGACCCAGGCCAGCGGCTATTGGAACGGCACCACCGCCGTGATCCGCAGCACCAACTGGAGCTACGACACCGCGCGGGTAAGCGCCTTCAGCGGCAGCACACTCACCCACAGCAGCACGGGTAACAACCTGGGGAGCATGGCATGGGGCTACTTCATGCGCAACAAGCTGAGTGAGCTGGATGCTGCTGGTGAGTGGTTCTACGATAGCGCCGCCGGCCAACTCTACCTGTGGTGCCCGGCCAACGCCAACCCCAACAGCGTGTTGGTGGAAGCCAGCGTGCTGGACAACGGCATCTACGTGAACTGGCAGAAGCAGCACATCAAGATCATCGGCATCGCATTGAAGCACCAATACGGCCCCGCCTTGTACCTGAGCGGAAGCACCAACCTGGAGGCCACCACCTGCACCATCTCCGATACCTACCAAGCCATCCGCAGCACGGGCTCCACCCAGAACCTCAACCACCTCACCATCCAGCGCACCTTCGCCACGGCGGTGTACCTGATGGACAACAGCACCAGCTTCACCTTCAACACCCTCACGGACATCGGCATGGTGCCTGGACTCGGTGAGAACGACTGGGGCTACCTGGGTGTGCGCACCACGGGCAACAGCATGGTGATCACCGACAACGTGCTGCAGAACATCGGCTACACAGGGATCTTCGTGCAGGGCAACGCCTTGGTGGAACGCAACGTGGTGCGCAACGCGGTGGCCGCCTTGAACGATGGTGGTGGGATCCACTTCGACACAGCCGATGGCATGATCATCCGCAACAACATTGTGCAGAACATCAGCGGGAACCTGGAGAGCGTGGCCACCAACTACGCGAGCAATGTGCCCATCGCCCACGGCATCTACTTCGGCAACATCAGCATCAAGAACACCCTGGTGAAGGGCAATACGGTGGCTGGCTGCCTGGGCAACGGCATCAACCTGGACCACACCATGGTGAGCGTGGGCAACCGCATCGAGGACAACGTGCTGTTCAACAACGCCATCCAGCT
>JBDTNF010000163.1:0-25178 GCA_039933875.1 Flavobacteriales bacterium
GGAGAGCTTCCACGACGCGTCTCCTTCAGCAGGATCTGCGGCAGCACCCGGTCCAGGGTCATGCGCTTGATCAATCCGCTCACGCCAACGAAACTGGTGAGCACGGCACCGCAAAGCACAAGCACCGCATCAATGGAAATGAGCGTGCCCAGCCATGCGCCACCGATCTCAATGCCCATGAACGACAGGAGCGATTCCTTGTGTTCGCCCACCTGCGCCAGTGGCAGCACCGACACCGCCACCAACGCCATGAGGGGATTGATGATGGTGACCGCGAGCCACATGTTCCGCAAGGTCTTGGGGAACACGCCCCGCTTCTGCTCCTCCACGAAATTGGCCGAGCTCTCGAAGCCGCTCACCCCGAGCATGGCCACCGAGAACCCGAAGAACAGGGCGGCCGCCATGCCCCCGGAAGGTGATGGAGCACTGAAGTTGAGCGCACCCACCGAAAGGCCGTGAATAACCACATAGTGGACCCCGCCCAACAACAGCAACAGCATGGATGCGATGTGAACGATGAAAATGACAACGGCCACAACGGCGGACTCACCGATGCCTGCGATGTTGAGCAGGAGGAAAATGGTGAGCACCACCAGAGTCGCGATCATGATCGGCGTGGCAGGTGCCAGCGTATGGAGGTAGTGCATGGCCTCGCTCGCGCTGATCACCGCCGTGGCCATGTAGCTCAGTATGGTCAGGCAGGCCGCGATGCTCGCATTGTTCTTGTTGGTGGTGTTCAGCAGCACGTTGTAGGCTCCACCGTTCAGGGGCAGGGCGCCCACCACTTCGCCGTAAATGCGCCGGAAGAGGAAGAGCACCGCCGCCACCATGGCCAGCGCTATGAAGGCCCACGCACCCGCATAGCCGATGGTGAGCGCGCTCACGTAGAGACAACTGCTGGTGATGTCATTGCCGCAAATGGCGGTGGCGGCGAGGGTGCCGAGCTTCTTGGGAGAATGGCTCATCGCTGCGAAGGTGGCACGATCATGTGCACATCGCGCTGTGGGAAGGGAATGCTGATGCCGTACTGCTTGAACGTGTCCAGGATCGCGAAGCGTATTTCACTCTTGGTGGTCTCTATGCGGAAGATGTTGGTGCTGTAGAACAGCAGTTCGAGATCGAGCGAACTGTCACCGAAGTCGGCCAGCCGCACCACCACGGGACTCTCCGGTTCGTCACCTAGAACGTCCGGGTGTGCGACCGCGCAGGCATGGATGAGTTGCTGCACCTGGCGCACATCGGAGCCGTAGGCCACGCCCACCGTTATCCGGAAGCGCGTGACCATATCGCTGTGCGACCAGTTCACCACGTTCTCATTGATGAACTTGTGGTTGGGTACGAGGATGAGGATCGCGTCGCGCGAGAGCACTTTGGTGGTGCGCAGGTTGATCTGCGTTACCCGGCCCACGAGCCCGTCCACCTCCATCACATCGCCCACCTTGATGGTGCCTTCGACAAGGATGATGATGCCCGAGAGGATATCGTTGAAGGTTTGTTGGATGCCCAGACCCACACCCACCAGCAACGCGGCGCTGCCAGCGAGCAGGAAGGTGACATGGAGGCCGATCGCCTCCAACGCCACCAGGATCGCAGCGGTCCAAAGTGCATAGGAGGTCAACTGATGAACGGCGAGTGATCGCGCGCGACCGTGATCATCGCGGCCCCAGCGACGCATGAGTGCGAGGCGAAGCACACGCAGCGTCACCCAGGCGACCAGCAACACGAGGGCGGCCGCGAGCAGGTGGGCCACGGTCAGTGAGGTATCGCCGAGGTTGAGGAGTTCGTAGCGAAGGATGTTGGGCATGGGTCAGTGGTGGTCTTCGGGCAACGGAACGTAGGCGACCTGCAACGGTCACATCCAAAGGCTCATTCGGTCGGGTCCAACGGTGCCATCGATCGATCCAGTTGCAACACCTTCATGCGCCCCCGGCGCAATCTCATTTTCACGGCGCTCTCGCCCAGGTCGAAGGTGGCCGCGATCGTCTTCACCGGAATGTCATCCCGGTACTTCATGAGCAGCATCAGCTTCTCTTCTTCCGATATGAGTTCCAAGAGTTGCATCAGCCGCTCGTGCAGCATCTCGAACATGCGCTTTTCCCGGATCGCGTTCTCACTGTCGGTGAGCACCGGTAGTGCCCGATCATCTTCAGGCAATGGCACCAACCGGATGCGCTGTGTCTTGCGCAGCTCATCGATCACCACGTTGTAGGTCATCACTTTGAACCACGCTGCGAAGGCGCTTTGGTGCTTGTATTTGGCGGCGTTCTTGAAGAGCTTCAGGAAAACCTCCTGCGAGAGGTCCTGCGCCTCCACGGGATCGCCCACCATGTTGTACGCACGTGACAGCACACGTCGCTGGTAACGTTGGTAGATGATGCCGAAGCTCGATCGATCGCCGCTCTCGCCCATGCGGAGTACGAGGGCTTCGTCGCTCAGATCGTGAAGAGCTGGTGTGTTGGGCGGATCCGTCATCTCCGTGAACGACCCGAAGTTCGCGGTTCCCGGCACTTCGCTGAATTATTTCCGGAATTGATGTGACCTACGTGCTCCCGCCACGTTCTCCTTATGACAGTAAGAACACAAACCCTTAAAACCAAACGACCATGATGAACAAGATCGTAGACCAAGTGAAGCAGAATGTAGGAACCGACCTGAGCGCCCGAGTAGGGCTGAGCCGCGAGCAAACGGCAAAGGGCATCGAGATCGCAGGTCGTGTGACCAGTGAAGTGGTGCGCGAAACGTACGCGAAGCAACCCGCAGTTGTGAAGAACCTCTTCAGCAAGGAGCCCAATACCCCTGAAGCGAAAGGGATAGTGGATCGCATCGGCAAGAACTACGCGGAGACCCTGACCAGGGAATTGGGCATGAACGCGCTCAAAGCTGCGGCGATGAAGGATGCTGTGATCCCCAGCGTTACCGCCACTGTTGCGCACCAGGTGGATGGCAAGGAGGACGTGATCAAGACGCTCTTTGCGTGATCGGATCAACGGCGGGACCATGTCCAGGTCGGCCAACCTGCACATGCGCGTAACTTGACGCGGCCGATAAGAGCATGCGAGCGCCATCAGGGTGCCCGCTCGGTCTTGCCTCCAGGCGAACTATGAAACTGCTGGAACTGCTTCGGATGCTGCGCCTGGGCGACAACGCCGAGGATCCCCAAGCGGCCATGGAGGCCATCGCGCGGGGTGCCATGTTCCGTGGTACCAACCTGCTGATCCTGGTATTCGCCATCCTGATCGCCTCCGTGGGGCTCAACATGAACTCGGCGGCGGTGGTCATAGGGGCCATGTTGATATCGCCGCTCATGGGTCCGATCGTCGCGGTGGGAGCGGGCCTTGGCGTGATGGACCTTCGGCTGGTTGAAAAAGCATTGAAGAACCTGGGCTTTGCCGTTGTTGCCAGCCTCGTCACCTCCACGCTCTATTTTCTCATCAGCCCCTTGGACGATGCGCATTCCGAGATCCTTGCGCGCACCACGCCGACGATCTGGGATGTGCTTATCGCGTTCGCCGGGGGTTTCGCCGGCATTATCGCCATCGCCAGCAAGGAGCGCGGCAATGTGGTGCCCGGAGTAGCCATCGCCACCGCCCTGATGCCGCCGCTGTGCACGGCCGGATACGGCTTGGCGCACTTGAACTGGCCGTTCTTCTTCGGTGCGTTCTACCTCTTCGTGATCAACTCCGTATTCATTGGCATAGCCACCCTTACCACGGTGCGCTGGCTGAGTTTTCCTTCCCGTGAGATCGAGGACAAACGCGTCCAACGACAAGTGAGACGGATCACCAGGACGCTGGTCACGCTCACCGTGATACCAAGTATCTATCTCGCGTATCGACTGGTCGGTCAGAACGCATTTGAGCGCAAGGCCGCCACGTTCATCTCCGCCGAGGCCTCCATTGCGGACAACTATCTCGTGGAACGGGAGGTGGACGCCCCAGAGCGGACCATCACGCTCACCTATGTGGGCAACGGCATTTCGGCCGATCAGGACAGTATCCTGCATCAACGCCTCAAGGCGCATGGGATACCGCAGGCGAAGCTGATCCTGCGTGCGGGACTGTCGCTGCATGACCTCGAAAAGGAACAGGACCTCCGGGAGGAAGGTGCCCAGCGCGAGCAGAACGAGAAGAAAAGCCTTGTCGCAGAGCTCGGGGGCGTGCGTGACAGCTTGCGCCAGATCACCGCACAGCGCACCCGATTGCTTGCGGAAGCGAAAGCCGAACACCCGCAGCTCGTTTGGCTGGGCGTATGCGATCTGCCGGGGGCTACACCCCAAGGCCCCCACCAGGTGGTCGCCGCATATTTCACCGAGCACCCCGACACCACCGAGGTCGGCCGCCTCAACCGTTGGCTGGATCTGAAATTACCCGGCGGGAAACACGCGCTGGTGATCTCATCGGGCAAGGCGGCTGGGAAGACCAAGGCGAAGAGCAGAAGGAAATGAGTGACCATAACCCCTCGGAAAGCAAGATGGAGATCAAGAAGCAACGCAAGGGACGGAAGAGCCAGATCACAAAGCGGATCGAGGTGAAGGCCCTGGACCTGGCTTTGTTCGAGGACTTCGCAACGGCCATGCGCGCCGCCTATCCGGAATGGAGCGGCAACCTCTGGAAGCAGAGCACGATCCAGCGACTTATCGATCTGTTTCCCGACGGGCAGCTGGGCGTGTTCGTCGATGGGAAGCTGGTTGGCTGCGCGCTTTCGATCATCGTGAACATCGAAAAGCTCGGCCTCGATCACACCTACCTCGCGGTCACCGGTAACTACACGTTCACGACACACGATCCCAAGGGGAGCGTATTGTACGGGATCGAGGTGTTCATCCATCCGGACAACCGGGGCATGCGATTGGGCCGAAGACTCTATGACGCACGGAAGGAACTATGCGAGCGGCTCAACCTGCGTTCCGTCATGTTCGGTGGGCGCATACCGAACTACCACACGTACGCTACCGAACTCTCACCACGGGAGTACATCACCAAGGTGCGCGAGAGGGAGATCCACGACCCTGTGTTGTCCTTCCAGTTATCGAACGACTTCCACGTGGTGAAGCTGTTGAAGGGCTACATGCCGCATGATACGAGTTCGATGGAGCATGCGACGCTCATGGAGTGGGACAACATCTACCACAACGAGGGACAACTGAGTCGATCCGCGACCCGGAACGTGCGCCTCGGCCTCATACAATGGCAGATGCGTTCGTACAAGGACATTGAGGAGTTGTTCAGCCACTTGGATTATTTCCTGAAGACCGTGAGTGGGTATGAGAGCGATTTCGCGTTGCTGCCGGAATTGTTCAACGCCCCGTTGATGGCCGCGTACAATGATCGGAGTGAAGCGGACGCCATCCGGCTCCTCGCCGAGCATACCGTACCTATTCGCGAATTCCTGGTGAACGCCGCGTTGAAGTACAACGTGAACATCATAAGCGGAAGCATGCCGTATTTGGAAGAGAACGTGCTGCACAACGTGGGGTTCTTGATCCGACGCGATGGCACATGGGAACGCTACGAGAAGATCCACATCACCCCGAACGAACGCAGGGCTTGGGGGATACAGGGCGGGCGTCGCGTGCGCGTGTTCGACACCGATCGGGGCAAGGTGGGTGTGTTGATCTGTTACGACTGCGAGTTCCCCGAGCTGGGCCGCCTCCTGGCGGATCAAGGCATGGAGATCCTCTTCGTTCCTTTCCTTACCGATACACAGAACGCCTATTCTCGCGTGCGACTGTGTGCACAGGCCAGGGCGATCGAGAACGAATGCTTCGTTGCGCTCGCAGGCAGTGTGGGCAATTTGCCCAAGGTGAAGAACATGGATATCCAGTATGCGCAAAGCATGGTGCTCACGCCGTGCGATTTCCATTTCCCCAGCACCGGGATCAAGGGCGAAGCGACCCCGAACACCGAGATGGTGCTCGTGGTGGATGTGGACCTCAGCTTGTTGAAGGACCTGCACCAGTATGGCAGCGTGCAGAACCTGAAGGACCGGCGAACGGATCTTTACTCCTTGCGGCTCATCGATGAGAAGTGAAGGTGCACTAACGGTAAGGAGGGACCTTAGCCCACACTTCCTTCAAGACTCACAGCCAACAGCTTCTGCGCTTCCACCGCGAATTCCATCGGCAACTGGTTCAGCACCTCCTTGCAATACCCGTTCACGATCAAGCTCACGGCCTTCTCAGTGGCGATACCGCGTTGGTTGAGGTAGAAGATCTGGTCCTCCCCGATCTTGCTCGTGGTGGCTTCGTGCTCCACCATGGCTGATGGATTCTCGCTCTCGATGTAAGGGAAGGTGTGCGCGCCGCAACGATCACCAAGCAGCAGTGAATCGCACTGACTGAAGTTGCGAGCGCCCTTCGCGCCCTTGCCGATCTTCACCAGGCCGCGGTAGCTATTGTTGCTGAAGCCCGCGCTGATGCCCTTGCTCACGATGGTGCTCTTCGTGCCCTTGCCGATGTGCGTCATCTTGGTGCCCGTGTCGGCTTGCTGACGGTTGTTCGTTACCGCCACGCTGTAGAACTCGCCGGTGCTGTAGTCGCCTTTCAGCACACAGCTCGGGTACTTCCAGGTGATCGCGCTGCCCGTCTCCACTTGCGTCCAACTGATCTTGCTGCGATCACCGAGGCATAGGCCGCGCTTGGTGACGAAGTTGTAGATGCCCCCCTTGCCGTCCTTGTCGCCGGGGTACCAGTTCTGTACGGTGCTGTACTTGATCTCCGCGTCCTTCAGCGCGACCAGTTCAACTACAGCGGCGTGCAACTGGTGTTCATCGCGGATCGGTGCGGTGCAGCCTTCGAGGTAGCTCACGTAGGCGTCTTCGTCGGCGATCAAGAGTGTGCGCTCGAACTGGCCGGTCAGGGCTTCGTTGATGCGGAAGTAGGTGCTCAGTTCCATCGGGCAGCGCACACCCGGCGGGATGTAGCAGAAGCTGCCATCGCTGAACACGGCGCTGTTGAGCGCGGCGAAGTAGTTGTCCGTGCGCGGCACCACGCTGCCGAGGTACTTCTTGATCAGGTCAGGGTGCTGGTGTACCGCTTCGCTGAAGCTCATGAAGATGATGCCCTTCTCCTTCAGCGCCGCTTGGAACGTCGTCTTCACGCTCACGCTGTCGAACACGATGTCCACGGCCACACCGGCGAGGCGCTTCTGCTCCTCCATGCTGATGCCGAGCTTCTTGAAGGTCTCGATCAGCTCGGGATCCGCCTCGTCGAGGCTATTGAGTTGCGGCTTCTTCTTCGGCGCGCTGTAGTAGTAGCTGTCCTGGTAATTGATCTTCGGGTAGTGGACGTGCGCCCAGTGCGGCTCCTCCATCTTCAGCCAGATGCGGTAGGCTTCGAGCCTCCACTCCAGCATCCACTCGGGCTCGTTCTTCTTCGCGCTGATGAAACGCACGATGTCCTCGTTCAGCCCCTTCGCCGCCTTCTCGCTCTCGATGTCGGTGACGAAGCCGTAGGCATACTCTTTCGAGGTGACCTCGCGGAGGATATCATCGGTGTCCTGGGCCATCACTTCTTGACGCTTCGTGTTACAGCCTTCACTTTCTCGCGCCCCTTGGCAATCTTCTTTGAGTACTCACCTCTCAATGTGGCGGAGTCAAGCTTGAATGGCATTTTTCAGGGAAGCCCAGCTCCACGAGAGTGGAGTGAATGCGCAACATGTCTTCTTCGTTTCGAGAATCATCCACATACACACAGATGACCGCGCTGCTTGGATTTTGAAGTAGTTGCAATCGATGATGAGTGCTCACCTTAGACACTTGGCCAAGAAGTCCTTCCTCCGTTGCCTTCTTGACTTTCATCCACACCACGTCAATGTTCCGTAGAGCGGCAAATAGCAGGTACTTGCCAGTCTTAGCTCCTCCAGGGATGCCAGTAGGTCTGCCATTTCTTAACGCATACAACCAAGTCTCCTCCGTAGTCTCGGATGGATTGGCTTGATCGAGATCAAGCTGCTTTTCCGCTATGGAGATTTTAGTGGGCATGCCTCAGATGCTGAAGCTCTCGCCACACCCGCAGGTGCGTGAGGCGTTCGGGTTGATGAACTGGAAGCCCTTGCCGTTGAGGCCGCCACTGAAGTCCAGGGTGGTGCCCAGCAGGTAGAGCATGCTCTTCTTGTCGATCACCACTTTCACCCCATTGTCCTCGAAGACCTTGTCACCGTCCTTCATCTGGTCGTCGAAAATGAGGTCGTACATGAGGCCGGAACAGCCGCCCCCTTTCACGCCGACGCGCACAAAGTGCTGAGGACCACGGCCTTCCATGCCCAAGAGCTTGGTGACTTCCGACTTGGCGTTCTCGCTGACCTTGATCATGGCTTATTTGGAATGGTTCTAAACAATGATGCGGCCCCAAAGGTACTGAGGAAGCGGGCATGTTCCATGGGATGTATCACTCCCCATTCAGGGTAGTGGAACCATGGGGAGGGTGATGCATGGTCCGCGCTGGGGGGCGTTTGGTACCCCCTGGCTTGCGACCGGTATCGGCGATCTCTCTATTTTGGTCTGGCACGGTCGGCACGCATCATACGTCGCAGTGCATTTCGCGATGAGCAGGATGTGGTCCGTACTGGAGTTGGTCTTACTGGCTGCGATCATACTGATGGCCATCACGGAGTTCTTCTATCCGTTGGCGATGGGCAAGCCCTTGTTCGGGTCTTTCCGCAAGAAAGCCCCGCGGAGGACTACCACATTGGATGATGAGATCGTCGATGCGCGGCGCAAGGTGGACGAGGTGAAGGATGTTCAGCGCAAGGCCGAAGAGCGCTTGCGCGATGCCGAACAGCGCAAGAACACGGCTGACGACCTTTTGAACTAGGATCCTTAGAAACCCTTCTTACCCTTCCCACCATGATGAATTTCCTACGCACTTTTTTCGCTGGCTTCAACTCCCGCCGGGTGCTGCTATTGGGCTTGGGGTTGCTGGCGCTGCTCTTCCTGTTGTTCTCCGGCAAAATGGTGGAGAACGTGGACAACTCGGAGATCGTGATCATCCAGAGCCCGTTCACCGGCAAGGTGAGCATCTACTCCGTACCCGGTCCGGTGATGCAGAGCTTTGGAACGGCAACACATTACAAAAAGTCACACCAGTTCTGGTTCAGCGAGAAGAACGAGCAGGGTGCTGACGATGACCAGTCGATCAAGATCCGGTTCAACGACGGTGGTCATGGCCAATTGTCCGGTTCGGTGCGTTGGTACATGCCTACGGACGAGAAGGCGATCCTGAAGCTGCACACGGATTTCGGTTCGCAAGATGCCATTGAGCAGCAGCTCGTGCGCCAGGTCGTCACCAAGTCGATCTACATGACCGGACCATTGATGTCATCGAAGGAATCCTCGGCCGAGAAACGCAATGATCTGCTCTCCTACATCGAGGACCAGTGCATCAACGGTGTGTACCGCACCCGACAGGAGGAGTTGAAGATCCACGACGAACTGATGAACACCGACAAGACGGTGACCGTTGTGCGCATTATGGAGGAGAACAGCTTGCCGTTGCGACAGGAGAAGTCGGCACTTGCTTCCTACAACATCAGCCTGCAAGGCCTGGCGATCAATGCCATCGAGTACGACGATGAAGTAGAGGCGCAGATCAAGGTGCAACAGCAAGCGTACATGCAGGTGCAGACCGCCATCGCCAATTCGAAGAAGGCGGAGCAGGACGCGATCACCGCCGAATTGCAGGGCAAGGCCGCCGCTGCCAAGGCCAAGTGGGAGCAGGAGGTGTTGAAGGCACAGGCCATCACACAGGGTGAGCAGGAACGTGATGTGGCACGCCTGGCGGCGGAGACCGCCCAGATGCAGGCGCAGAAGATCAAGACTGATGCGGATGCCCAGTCCTACGCGAACACGAAGCTGGTAACAGCGGGCCTTACACCGCAGGAGCGTGCGCAGTTCGAGAAGGACACCCGCATCGGTGTCGCCGAGGCCTTGTCGAAGATCACGCTGCCCACCACCTATGTTGCGGGCGGCGGCGGCAGTGGCCAGGCGAACCTTCTGGAGAGCCTCCTTGGGGTGAAACTGCTGGAGCAGAAACAGTAGGAGGATCCGCTACTTTCCGGGCGCTTGGATCGACGGATGATCCGTTGAATGTCCCGGGCATCCGGAACTGAACGCAAGCCCACTATCTTCATCCATCCCCAAGCACGAACCCATAAGCCAGATGAACGATCACGGACATCCCACGGAAGGCGAACGCATCGGCGGTACGCTGGCCCAGGACCACAGCGCCTCGAGTAGCTGGACCTCTTCATCCGTGAAAGAGCTTGCCCCGGGCCTCATGCGTATGCACATGGAGCATACCCTTTGGCTGAACAGCCTGCGGTTCTACCGGGAGGAGATCTACATTTTCAATGGTCATTTGGAGCAATTCGTACGCACCACGGCGCAGCGCGACCAGATGGAGAACGTGGAACATTTCCAGAACAAGTTCCTCCGCGAAACAGAGGTGATCGATGAACTGGCCCATGCCATCAAGCAGCACGAGAAGCAGCTCCAGCGCGGCACCGGTTCGGGACACGAAGACATGCACGCGGACCTTCTGGACCGCATGGCCACGTATGAGCGGTTGTATACCGAGCTGAAGATGGAGTTCCGCTCGTGGCTTGTGGCCAATCCCTGAACAGGGCGGATAGCGCTGTACCTGAACGTGTTCGGTACAGCTCGTCGGGCGAACGAATGCGCAGGGCCGGTCATCAGGCACGAGGCGCCACGTTTTTATAGCGACGGATCACCTACTTTCTAGGTCTGCGGATCGACGGATAAACCGTCGCCCTCTGGCACATGCTCCTTCGCGATCAACGCACCATCGTACACCTCGACCTCGACAGTTTCTTCGTGAGTGTTGAATGTCTGGAGCATCCGGAACTGAACGGGAAGCCTGTGCTCATCGGTGCCGATAGCGACCGGGGTGTGGTGGCCAGCTGCAGTTACGAGGCGCGGAGTGTCGGTGTGCGCAGCGCGATGCCCATGCGCATGGCGAAGCAGCTCTGCCCGGAGGCGATCATCCTGCGCGGTAACAGTGGGGAATACATGAAGAAGAGCGATGAGGTCACGGAGATCATCCGCTCGAAAGTGCCGCTGTTCGAGAAGACCAGCGTGGATGAGTTCTACGTGGACCTCACCGGCACGGAACAGTTCTTCGGTGCACTGAAGCTGGCCACGGAACTACGTCGGTACATCAGCAAGGAGACCGGCCTGCCGAACAGCTTCGGGCTGAGCATCAACAAGACGGTGAGCAAGGTGGCCACCAATACCGCGAAGCCCAATGGACAGAAGCAGGTGGATCGCGGCATGGAGAAACCCTTCCTCGCGCCCATGCCGATCGAGAGCATTCCCGGTGTAGGGGAGAAGACCGCCCACCTGTTGCGCAGCATGGGTGTGGCCAGGATCCAGACCATGCAGGAGCTGCCGATCGACCTGATGCAACGCCTGCTGGGCGAGCATGGACCCGTGCTCTGGCGCAAGGCGAACGGCATCGATGACAGTCCGGTGATCCCCTGGCACGAGCGCAAGAGCATCAGCACCGAACGCACCTTCGAAAGCGACACCATCGATGTGGCCAAGCTGCGGGGCCTGCTCACCGCCATGGCCGAGAGCCTCGCGTTCCAACTGCGGATGGGGAGCAAGCTCACTTCATGCGTTGCAGTGAAGATCCGCTATGCCGACTTCGAGACACACACGCGGCAATCGCGCATTGGCTACACCGCTTGCGACCACATCATCCTGCCCATCATCCACGACCTGTTCCGCGCGGTCTATGATCGCCGGCAGCGGATCCGGTTGGTGGGTGTGCGCTTCAGCCATCTCGTGGGTGGCGGCCACCAGATGGATGCCTTCACCGATACACAGGAGGCCATGAACCTCTACCAGGCGATGGACAAGATCCGCAAGCGTTTCGGTGACCGCACGGTGATGCGCGCCAGTGGCATGGGAGCACGATCCATCGGACGCATGGACAATCCGTTCGATGGACAGGCGCCGGTGTTGCTGGCGAACAGGAGGACGTGATCCTACTCCTTTACCACGCGTAACGAGCGGCCATCGGCCGTGCGCAGCAGATACAGACCTGCTGATAGTGCGCCTACATCGAGTGTGTTGCGACCGGGAGCAAGTACCAGGCTCAGCACCACTTGTCCAGCGTTGTTCAGCAACACAGCAGGCCGCATCACGGTTCCATCGAACTCGATGGACAGCATATCCGTTGCCGGGCTGGGCCAGAGCGCAAGGCCTTGTTCCATCACCACATCGTGCGTTCCGGTGGAAAGACCATCGAGTCGGCCGACCATGGCCGCCTGCGCGCCACCGGTATTGGTGCTTTGGGGTGGGAAGGTGAAGTCCGCAGTGATATGTCCGGCGAAGTGCACCGTGCCTGCCTCGGCCTCGGCCGTAAGCGTGCGCGCTTCGCTGAAGGAACCCGTGGGCTGGCTGGTGGCAGCCCATTGCGGTGTGCCACTCGGTGTGAAGGCTACAATGGTCATGGTCTGGTCGCCGATGATCCCGGTGCTCACCACTCCGCTGCCCCAATCAACGATGCCACGCAGCGTCCCCATCAGGTAAACATTGTCCGATGCGTCCACAGCGATGCACGGTCCTTTGGCGCGAGTGACATCACCGGTGATGCCGCCACCTGCCGGATCGCTCTCCACACCCCAGAGGAACTGGCCCGTGCTGTCCAGTTCAGTGAGGAATACCGCATACACCCAGTCGGGACCGTTGAAAGGAATGCCGCCCCAGTTGGTGCCGATCATCAGGTTGCCCGCCAGGTAGGCATGTCCATCGCTGGTGGCCACCACGGTAGGGCTCTGGAATGTGGCATCTTCAGCGAACTCGATGAAGCCCGCTGTTCCATCGGGACGATAGCGCAGCACGAACATGGTATAGCCTGTGATGCCATAGTTCTGGTAGGATTGTCCACCGAAGGCGAAGCCAGAATCGTCCGCCGAACCGCTCACATAGAGCCCACCCGAGGCATCGAAGCTGATGGTGCCGAAGGTCCGCACGCCATCAATGGTCCGAGTCTCCACATCAGCGCCGTTCACATCCACTCGCACCACTCTTCCAACACCCCATTCCTCGATCGTGTACCACAAGTTGCCATTGGGATCGATCGCCAATGATGTGTTCATGGTCGCTTGGCCGTAGGTGAGCGAGAGGTTGCGTGTCCATTGGATCGTGCCATCGTTAAGGTCCACCGCGATGAGGAAGAGGTTCTCGTTCCAAACTGGCGCACCAGGTACCCCACCGAGGATCGATCCATCGCAAAGCCCCATTGCCCCCATGAAACTTCCGGCGAAATAGGCCATCCCATCCGCGGAGACGGCCGCAGACTCCACGTTCACGGAATCGAAGAGGGAGCACGACCACATCTGGGCACCGTTCACAGGATCGATCCGCTCAAGAAGAGCCTCCCCGTAAACGTTCTGGCCGAAAATGAACGCCCCGCTCAACTGCCGCATGCCGACCAGATACCCCGGTGCTGAGGTGAGCACCTGATCCGTCATGGACGGATTGCTGGTGAAGGTGACGGGTGCGCTGGTAAGCCAATCGACCTGTTGGGCATGGCTGAACGTGATCAGGGAAGTAGCGAGGGCGAGGGCGGCGATGCGCATGACATTCAGTTGTTGCTGAATGACCCTGTTCCATGCCGGCCGGTTGCCTCGTGGGGACCACCACCCTGAGTGTGAACGACTGTAACATCGAACCTGCGTCCCCGTCCCACCCATACGCCCGCCATCCCGACTTCCATCCCGCTCATGTGATCGGGCTGGTCGCGTGGTGGTCATTCAGCATCTTCGTTGCACACGAACCGCCATCCCCTCCATGGAACTCACCATCAAAGGCCTCAGCAAAACCTACGGCAACGGCGTGAAAGCGCTGGACAATGTGGACCTGCACATCCCCACCGGCATGTTCGGATTGCTCGGACCGAACGGTGCGGGCAAGAGCACGCTCATGCGCATCCTGGCCACATTGCAGGAAGCGGACGCGGGAACAGCGATGCTGGGCGATCTCGATGTGTTGAAAGAGAAGAACGAGGTGCGCAAGATCCTCGGCTACCTGCCGCAGGAGTTTGGTGTGTACCCGCGTGTGAGCGCCTACCAGATGCTCGATCACATTGCGCTATTGAAGGGTATCGTGAACGGTGGTGAGCGCAAGGAGCTGGTGAACGCGCTGCTGCAGAAAGTGAACCTCTACGAGCAGCGCAAGCGCCGGATCGGCGGGTTCAGCGGTGGCATGAAACAGCGCTTCGGCATCGCGCAATCGCTGATCGGGGATCCGCGCCTGATCATCGTGGATGAGCCCACGGCCGGGTTGGATCCGGGTGAGCGCAACCGTTTCTACAACCTGCTCACCGAGATCGGCGAACACGTGATCGTGATCCTCAGCACGCACATCGTGCAGGATGTGAAGGAGCTGTGCTCCCGCATGGCGATCATCAACAAGGGTCGTGTGCTCTATGCCGGTCCGCCTGACGATGCGTTGCGCAGCATGGATGGTCGTGTGTGGGAGAAGGCGATCCCGAAGGCCGAACTGGAGCGCTACACCACCAGCTTCCAATTGATCAGCAGCAAGCTGGTAGCGGGCAGGCCGATCATCCATGTCATGAGCGACCAGAAGCCTGAGGAAGGATTCGTGCAGGCAGAGGCGAGCCTGGAGGATGTGTTCTTCGGCAAGCTGTACGCGGATCAGCAGACCAATACGGTCGTCGCATGATCACGCGGCTCTTTCTCTTCGAGGTGCGCAATTGGCTCAAGCAGCCGATGGTGTACATCTTCATGGCGTTGTTCGCGTTCTTCTGCGGCGCGGCCGTGGCGGTGGACAATTTCCGGATCGGTGGTGCCATCGGTAGTGTGCACCGCAACTCGCCTTCGGTGCTCTACACCTTCTACAGTATCATGTGCATCCTCTCGCTGCTCGTGGTCACCGCGATCGTGAACGCCACGGCCATCCGCGACTTCGCCAACAACACCTCACAGATCGTGTTCTCGACCGCGATCACCAAACGCCAATACCTCCTGTCGAAATTCCTGGCCAGTACGTTCGTGGCCACGATCCCACTGATGGGTGTATCCCTCGGTTTCGTCATCGGCAGCGCCACGCCATGGCCCGATCCGGAGCAGATAGGTCCCAACCAGTTGTTGCCGCACCTGCAGGCCTTCCTGCTGCTCGCATTGCCGAACGTGGTCTTCATTTCGGCTGTGATCTTCGCCGTTGCCGTGCTGATGCGCACCACCATGGCATCGTTCGTTTCGGCCATCGTGCTGCTGGTAGGCTACATCGTGGCGCAGAACCTATCGAGCGATCTGGACAATCGGACGGTGGTGGCGCTACTCGACCCCTTCGGGATCCGCGCGGTATCGCTGGCCACCAAGTATTGGACGGTGCAGGAAAAGAACACCCTGTTGCTTCCGATGAACGGCCTGCTGGTGGGGAACCGTGTGCTCTGGCTTTCCGTGTCAACGGTCGTCTTCCTCTATGCGTATCTACGCTTCTCGTTCAGCGACCGCAGGCAGAAGGTCCGTGCGGAGGTCGCGGAGGGGGCGTCCATACCGATCTTCCAGCAACGTCCGTTGCCGAAGGTGAACAAGGTCTTCGGGACGCGCACCTACCTCGCCCAATTCGCCCGCCAGGTGCGGCTGGACCTGGTCGGCATCATCAAGGGAACGGTCTTCATCATCGTGATGCTCCTCGGTCTTGCGGAACTCTTCACGTCGCTGGCGTATGTGACCGAGTTGTACGACAACACCGGCTACCCGGTCACCTACAATGTGATCGAGACGATCGAGGGCTCCTTCTACATCTACCTCATCATCATCATCACGTTCTACACCGGCGCGCTGATCTGGAAGGAACGCGACCCGAAGATGGACGAGATCCACGATGCGCTACCGACACCGTCGTGGCGCGACCTGCTGGCGAAGGCATGCACCATCATGCTCTTGATCTTCCTGATCCATGTGCTGGCCGTGGGCGCGGGTATGCTCACGCAGGCATTGCACGGATACACGCGGTTCGAACCGGATGTCTACCTCGGCTACTTCGTGATACCGGGCACGTTGAAGTTCAGTTTCCTTGCCATGCTCGCCTTGTTCATCCACACGCTGGTGAACAACAAGTACATCGGCTACTTCGCCTTCATCGTGCTGGTGGTGCTGAACACGTTCGGGTGGAGCGGGCTCGATGTGGAGAGCAACCTGCTGATCATGAACAGCACGGGGAATATGCAGTATTCCGATATGGCGCGCTTCGGCCCGTTCTTGAAAGGCTGGAGCTGGTTCATGGCGTATTGGTGGGCCTTCGGAGGCATCCTGTTGTTCGTGGCCTTCCTGTTCTGGGTGCGTGGCAAGGAGACCAGCGCACGTTGGCGGTTGCGCAATGCGATGCAGCGGCTGCGCACCTCGTGGAAAGTCGCGCTACCATTGGTCGGCATCTGGGTCGTGCTCGGCGGCTGGGGCTACTACAATTCCAAGGTCCTGAACACATACACCACCAGCGACCAGGTCGAGGATGCGCAAGCCGACTATGAGAAGCTTTACAAACGCTTCGAGCATACCGTGCAGCCGCATTACACGGATCTGGTCTTCACGATCGATATCGATCCGTACAAGCGGTCGCTGAAGACAAGGGCCGAGGTGACGCTGCTGAACAAGAGCGCACAGGCCATCGACTCGCTTCATTTGAACCTGCCACAGACGATCGCACTGCAGATCGATGTTCCCAATAGTGCCTTGGTGCTGAACGATACCGTGCGGAACTACCGCATCTATCGCCTGGGCAGTCCCCTTCAACCAGGGGCATCGCTCCACTTGGTGGTGAGTTCCAATTACGCTGCGCGTGGTTTCGAGAACAGTGTGAGGTTGGTCCAACTCGTGGAGAACGGCACCTTCTTCAACAACATGGACATACTACCCAGCATCGGCTATGACCCCGGCAGTGAGCTGACCGACCGCAGCGACCGACGGAAGCACCAGTTGCCGCAATACAAGGAGCGCATGCCCAAGCTGAGCGATGACCCCGCGAGGCGGATGGATACCTATCTGATGAAGAACTCCGACTGGGTGAACGTGCGCACGACGATCAGCACCTCCGTCGATCAGGTCGCAGTGGCTCCTGGATCCCTGAGGAAGGAGTGGACGGCGGATGGTCGGCATTACTTCGAGTACGAGCTGGATCATCCATCAATGAATTTCTATTCCTTCCTCAGCGCGCGCTATGAGGTCGCGCGGGAGAAATGGAACGACATCGATGTGGAGGTATACTACCACAAGGACCACGCGGTGAACGTTCCGCGCATGATCAACTCGATGAAGAAGGCGCTTACGTATTACACCACCCACTTCGGACCCTACTACCACAAGCAGGTCCGCATTCTCGAATTCCCGCGCTACTTCACCTTCGCCCAGGCGTTCCCCGGAACGATGCCGTATTCGGAGAGCATCGGCTTCATCACTGACCTCACTGCGGATGATGACATCGACATGGTGTTCTATGTCGTTGCGCACGAGATGGGGCACCAGTGGTGGGCGCACCAGCTCGTGGGCGCGAACATGCAAGGGGCCACGCTGCTCAGCGAATCGATGGCACAATACAGCGCGCTGATGGTGATGGAGAAGGAGTATGGGCGTGACCACATGCGCAAATTCCTGAAGCTCGAGAGCGACAAGTACCAGCGATCGCGCGGCACGGAATCGTTGAAGGAAGTACCCTTGCTGGAAGTGGAGAACCAGGGCTACATCCACTACAACAAAGCCAGCGTGGTGATGTACTGCATGCGCGAATTCCTCGGAGAGGATACACTTGACCAGGCGTTCAAACG
This sequence comes from Flavobacteriales bacterium, assembly GCA_039933875.1. Classification (GTDB taxonomy): domain Bacteria; phylum Bacteroidota; class Bacteroidia; order Flavobacteriales_F; family PHOS-HE28; genus PHOS-HE28. Next base: position 17,813 of record JBDTNF010000163.1, read on the forward strand.
GTTGATCGATCGATACGCCTATCAACAGCCTCCTTACCCCACCGCGCTGGACATGTACCGGGAGATCGACCGGGTTACCCCGGACAGTCTCACGTATCTGCTGGAGGACAACTTCAAGTACATCACGCTCTATAACAACCGCCTGATGAACGCGAAGGGCCGCATGCTACCGGATAGCAGCTACGATGTCACGGTCACCTTCACCGCGGAGAAGAACCATGCCGACACACTCGGCCGCGAAACGCCGGTGGCGATGAACGACTGGATCGATGTGGGCTTCTTCAGCGAGCCGCCGCCCGGCAAGGACGATGGTGAGCTGCTTTACAAGAAGCGCGAGCGGGTGGTGACCGGCGAGAACACGTTCACGTATCACCTACCGAAGCAACCCTACCAGGCCGCCGTCGATCCCGACCACTTGTTCTTCGATCGTGTGCCGGAGGATAACGTGAAGAAGGTGGAGTTCGATTAGTGGAGGAGCGAGGGCTTATTCCTTTATGAACGTTCGCGCCAGCCATCGGTCATCGCGCAACCGAATGTGCAAGGCATAGATACCTGGAGCGAGTATGCGTACGTCGAATTGGCCCGATGCATCCGTTCGAAGGGGCGTGCGCGCACCGATGGTGTTCACCGCGAACACTTCCCGGGCAGGCACGGAAGCATGTATCATGATGTGATCGGTCGCGGGTGATGGGAAGATCACCACGGCTTCGAATTCCTCAAGGTTCGGGTCGATACCCACATTGATGAAGTTCAGGGTATCGCTCACGTACACACATCCTTCGGGTGTGGTTACGAATGCCCAGTAGTTCCCTGTGGCCACGGCTTCAATGCTCGAAGAGTCAGCCCCGACCAAAGGCATATCGTTGAAGTACCAGGTATACGCGATACCTCCTGCGATGGAGAGTGTGTTCCCGTTCTGTTCAACCGTGTATCCGGGGTCGCCCACTTCGCCCACCACAATGGTATCCGTGAGCATCTGCCCATTGGCATCGGTCACCTCGATGATGTATTCGTCGGGGCAGAGCCCGGTGATCCCAGGAGTTGTAAGACCGTTGAGCCATGCGAAGGAGAAGGGGCCATCACCAGTGACAAAGGCGTTCGCCACGCCGCTGCAACTCTCGAAACAGGAGGGAAGCGCGGCCAAGCTCACATCGAAGGTGGTGTCGATGCCCGAGACGATCATCGCGTCGCCGTTCAGGACATCGTCGATCGTAGTGCTGCCATAAGTGATGGCACCCCAGAAGTAGCCACCGAAATAGAGCTTGTGTGGGGCTTCAGCTTGCCGATGGATGCATAACGGAATGTCGCGCTGGAAGCCGCTGGGACGTTGCGCCCACACCACATCGCCATCGGCCTCCAGCTTGGCGATGAGGATGTCCTCGGAACCCAAGGGAATGAGGGTTGTGCCGAAGAAGTCGATGGTGTAGTTGAAATGGGCGGCCACATACGCGTTGCCCAAGCCATCTGCCGCAACGCCCCAAGCAACATCGCGATCCACGCCCCCCCGGCTCTTCGCCCAGCGATAGTCGCCATCCTGGTTCAGGCCCATGAACAGCATATCGTCGTCGCCGCTCACGGAAGCGAGGGTGTCATCGGGCAGGAAGAGGTCGCCCCACATACGCCCCACAACGAAGACATTGCCAAGCGTATCCGCGGCGATGCCCATGCCCTCGTGATCGCCAGATCCGTAGCTGCGCACCCAGAGGGGATCGCCATCCAGGTCGCACGCTAGCACATAGACCCCGTAAGCGGGAAACGGCAGGCCATCGAAGGCGGCGTCAGTGGCAAGGATCTGCCCTGTAACGAACAAGCGATCGCCGGAGACGGCGATGGCGCGTGCGGATTTATTACCGCTGCCAGTGCTCGCCTTCGCCCATTGTACGGCTCCGGTGCTATCGTAACGAGCCACCACGATCTGCCGTCCGGAACTTGGTATGCTTATGGGATCGAACGCGATGGTGCCTGTGCCGCAGAACCCACTGATGAAGACACTGCCATCATCGGAAACAGCGATGCCGCGGGCTTCATCGGAACTGCTTGTTCCGGCCCGCCGTGCCCACAGGCAATTGCCGTTCACTGTATAGCGCGCCAGGAAAATGTCGTCGCCACTGATGGAGTTCAGCGTTACGCCATCGCCGAACGTCGCGTTGCCATTGTAGCTGCCGGTCACATAGATGCGGTCCTGCGCGTCGATGGCCACATTGTAGGTCCAACTGTAATCGAACGTGGTACCCATGGAGCGCACCCACTGGCAGGTCCCGCTCGGATCGTACTTCGCCAGCACGCCCACGACGTTGTTGCCGGGGGCGATGGTGGCACAGCCGAATTCAGCGGTGCCACTCACACTGCCGCACCAGTACACATTGCCCTGACTGTCCGTGGCGATGCCAAAACAGAAGTCGGTGTTGCCACCGCCACCCGCATCGGCGGCCCAGTTCCATTGTTGGGCGTTGGTGATCGTCAGGAGAAGAGCGGTGAACGGGAGGAGAAGGGATCGCATGGTCCAAAAATACCCGGATGCGTTCGATCACTTGTCACCGTAGCGGGGATCCGGCTTCCACGGCAGTTTCTCGAAGTGTTGCGTGCGCAATGCCACATGCCCGAACTCGGCCTCCACAAAACCGGTGAGACGGTATACGCCACGTCCACGGAACGAGTAGCGCGCGGCGACATCGGGGAACTGTGAGCTGTCCCAGAAGTCACCCGCGGTATCGATGAAGGAGCCGAAGGTCATGCGCTGGTCGTGGCGCGTATCAGTGGTCTTCACATGGATCAGGTAGCCGAGCATGGTCACACGGTCACCGATATGCAGGTGCATCTCTCGCTTGAGGATGCGCGGTGCGCGATCAGGGTCCTTCGGCTCCTCCGCCAGGGTGAACGGATCGCAGAGCGGGAAACCGAGCAGGTCCAGTTCATCATAGGCGTCGGCAAGCGGGTAATGTTGCAGGTCAGGCAGGCGTGGTTCTTCCACTTTGGTGATGAAAAGGTCGCCAGTGGTGCTCACCGCAGCGGGCCGGTGCAAGAGCGTTAGCTCCCACAGCAACGAAGGTTTGCTCTTGCCTGTGAAGCGCAAAGCACCGACGCGGATGAGGATACGTGTCTGTTCAATTCCCAGGGAAACGCGCTTGAGCAGGTCTTGCAGATCGTGGAACGGTCCGCGTTGTTGGCGGTCGTGCAGGATCAGTTGCACGGTCCCATCCTCCAGGCTCTTCACATTGCCCAGTCCGAGGAAGATCCGCGTGTCGTGGAGCGAACAGAGTTCCGCACTGGTATTGATACACGGCGCTTCGATCGTCGCGCCCACGCGTTTCGCCTCATGCAGGTAGAACTCGGTGTGGTAGAAGCCGCCGAAGTTGTTCGCCACACCGACGAGGAATTCCAGCGGATAGTGCGCCTTCAAGTAGAGGCTCTGGTAGCTCTCCACCGCATAGCTGGCGCTGTGTCCCTTCGCGAAGCTGAAGCTGGCGAAGCTTTGGATCTGGCGCCAGATCTCATCCGCTTCGCCGGATGGATAGCCGAAGGCCTTGCAGTTGTCGAAGAACTTCTGTTCCATCACCTTGAACTCCGGCCTGTCGCGATAGCGGATGTTCATGCCGCGCCGCACTTGGTCAGCCTCTTCCATATCCAGTCCGCCATACTGGACAACAACCTTGATCACATCCTCTTGATAGACCATGACCCCATAGGTCTCCGGCATGATCTCCAGCAACCGCTTCGGTGCTTGTTTCCTCCGCTCGGGATCGTGGTGCCGCAGCAGGTACTCGCGCATCATGCCGCTCTCGGCCACTCCCGGTCGTATGATGCTGCTCGCCGCGACCAGTCCGAGATAGTCGTTCACTTCGAGCTTCTTCAGCAGCATGCGCATGGCCGGGCTTTCCACATAGAAACAGCCGATGGTATTGCCGACCTGGATGAGATCCTTGATGGCCGGGTCCTGCTTGAAACCCTTGATGTCGTGGATGTCGATGCGTTCGCCCTTGTTCCCAAGGATCTCCACCGCCTCACGGATATGCCCCAGTCCGCGCTGGCTCAAGAGATCGAACTTGTGCAGGCCAAGGTCCTCCGCTTCCAACATGCTGAACTGAGTCACGGGGAACCCCTTCGGCGGACGATGTAAGGCGGTGAAGTGCGTTACCGGCTTCTCTGTGATCACGATGCCGCCCGCGTGGATGCCCAGGTGATGCGGCATGCCGATCAATCGGTGTCCGTACCTGATGATGGCCTGCGCCACTTTGTCCAGTCCACCCTTCGCGCCATCGGGCAGGCGGCGTTGATCACGGTAGTAACTGCTGTCACCCTCGCTCAGCGCATCGATCTCGCTCGGAGGAAGTCCCACGGCCTTCCCTAGTTCGCGTATGGCGCCGCGCCATTGGAAAGTGGCGTAAGTGGCTATCTGCGCCGCGTGGATCTCGCCTGCGCCATCACGGTTGTATTTGCCGAAGACGTACTTGAAGATCTCATCGCGGTCCTTCCAGCTGAAGTCGATGTCGAAGTCGGGCGGCTTTTTGCGCGCGGGGTTGATGAAGCGCTCGAAGTAGAGGTCCAGTTCCATCGGGTCCACGTCGGTGATCCGCAGGCAGTAAGCCACCAGGCTGTTCGCGCCGCTGCCGCGTCCTACATGGAAGAAGCCCCGGCTGCGCGCGTAGTTGACAATGTCCTGGTTGATCCGGAAGTAGCTGATGAAGCCCATCTCCTCGATCACCTTCAATTCGTAGCGCATGCGATCGATCACCTCCGGCTTCGCATCCGGATAGCGATAGCGCAACCCTTCCTGCGTGTCGCTATGGAGCTTCTCGCGATCCTCCGCCTCATTTGCACTGAATGCCCTGCGTGTCTTGTCGCTCTTGTCGAACTCGATGCCGCATTGGTCCAACAGATGTGCGGCATTGTCCACCAGCCAGGGGAAGTCGCGGTAGATATGTCGCACCTCTTCTTCGTTGCGGAAGCATTCATCGGCTTGCGCGATCTCTTCCTTCGGCAGCATGCTCACCACGGTGTTCTTCGCCACGGTGCGCAGCAGTCGGTGCGTATTGAAGTCCGGCTTGTCGCGGAAGGTCACAGGCATCAACGCCACGAGGTCCTGTTGTCGCTTCGCCCATGGGCTGAAGGGTAGTCGGGTCAGTTCGGAAGGCCTGATACCCACGCGTTCGTTCGGCCGAAGCGGCTGAGGTGCTGCGTTGAACGGGTAGATGAAGAAGGCGCCGGAGAGTTCGGGTGCCCGTTCAGGAAGTGTTTCGCTATCCAGAAGATGCTGGCTGAGCAATTCGTTCAGTTGCTGGAACCCCTCATTGTGCTTCGCGATGCCGATGTATAGTAAGCGTGGCCCTTGCCGGAACTCAATGCCGGCAACGGGCCGCACATCGAAGCGAGCGGCATCGCGCACGAAGTCGGGAATACCAGCCGTGCAGTGGATGTCGGTAAGCGCGAGCGTGCGCACGCCTGCCTTCTGCGCCTCTTCCAAAAGCGCTTCGGGCTTCATCACGCCGTACTTGAAACTGAACCAGCTGTGTGCGTTGAGGAACATTATGGAGAGATCGACGTGGATACCGTCGATCCGTGTGGCTAGAAATTAGCGGATCTTCGCAGCATGTCGGAACCTGTTACCAGAACGGAGCTCTCAGCACTTGGCGAATTCGGCCTTATCGAACGCATCGCCTCACGCATAAGGCTTTCCAACGCCTCGTCCGTAAAGGGCATCGGAGACGATGCCGCTGTGATCGATCCGCAAGGCCTGCACCAAGTGGTGACCACCGATATGCTGGTGGAAGGGGTTCATTTCGACCTGGGCTATGTGCCGCTGAAGCACCTCGGGTACAAGGCCGTCGCGGTGAACGTGAGCGATATCTGTGCGATGAACGCCCAGCCGCGCCAGATCACGGTGGCACTCGCGCTCAGCAACCGCTTTCCGGTGGAAGCGGTCGATGAACTCTATGAAGGCATGGCACTGGCCTGCGCTCACTACAATGTGGACCTGGTGGGGGGCGATACCTGCAGCAGTACGAGCGGACTGATCATCAGCGTAACGGCCATTGGCGCTGTGGCGAAGGAGGAAATCGTCTATCGCAGCGGTGCGAAAGACAACGACCTGCTGGTGGTGAGCGGTGATCTGGGCGGCGCGTTCATGGGCCTGCAGGTGTTGGAGCGCGAGAAAGCGGTGTTCAAGGAGACCGGCGCACAACCTGATCTTGTCGGGCACGACTACATTCTCGAACGGCAGTTGAAGCCCGAGGCCCGCAAGGACATCATTGATCTGTTGAAGCAACTCGGCGTGAAACCCACCAGCATGATCGACGTGAGCGACGGGCTGGCGAGCGAAGCGCTGCACCTCGCTCGAACTTCAAACCTTGGCATTCGCGTCTACGACGAGAAGCTGCCCATCGACCCGGCGACTTACCAGATCGCGCGCGACTTCAACCTCGACCCGACCACGTGTGCGCTGAACGGGGGCGAGGACTACGAGTTGCTCTTTACGGTCGCCCTGTCCGACTTCGAGAGGATCAAAGGCAACCCCAGCATCACCGTGATCGGCCACATGACGGACAAGGCCAGCGGTTGTCACCTGGTGGACAAGTTGGGTGGTCTGCACGAACTGCGTGCACAAGGCTGGGATGCGTTCTTACGGAAGTGAACGTACACAAACCTTGCTAACCATCCAGTTGTTCCTGAAATGTAGGAATGGCTACACTTGTTGCTGGCAGTGTAGGTCTATTGCCAGGTAAAGAGAGAGTCAGCAGGATCCGCACATCATGACTAAAGATTCGAGTAATCCGGAAGGGCTTGATTGGTACCGGAGATACTTTGGCTACTCGAAATCAAGATCACAGGAACAACTAGTCGAGTACACCTTTCTGCGTGATTTCATTGTTGAGGCTGCTCGTAAGGACTTGACGCCATTTATCGGGCGTGGTGATTTTGATGCGTTTGGATTCGACCTGATTCTTGGCTTGAAAGAGAACGGCTCAATGGTGAAAGTGCAGATGAAGGCGTTCAATGGTAAGACTAGGGTGTGGGATGTGCATAGGGCGTTGGTCGAGAATGGAGGTCAAGTGGTAGTGGTTAAGATCGAAGGCCATGGAGAATCGATTTCCGTGAAATACAGAGCGCTTCGTTCTGATCGCCGGGCAAGTATTCTGGCTAACCCACCTAGAAAGGCCCACAAGGACAAGTGCAGGATGAACTATGGCGACACTGAGGATATCACGAACGATCTCCTGCGCCTCGTAGGATATGGGGCGGCAACATGAGATCACCATCGAGCAGACCGGCCTCGACAAGATCAAGGGCAACCCCAGCATTACCGTGATCGGCCACATTGTAGGCTTCCCCTGATTTGGGGCCGATCATAACTGGAGATTCCAGGGGCATT
>JBDTNF010000164.1:0-22183 GCA_039933875.1 Flavobacteriales bacterium
AAGAACTTCTTGCCTTCGGGGATCAGCGTCAGCTTCTCGCCGATCATCTTCAGCACCTCCTTCTTCACACCGGTCTCCGGTGACTTCGCGAAGTCGGTGGCATCGGCGCGCTTGAAACCCTTCCAGCGCTCCTCCATGAAGTTGGTGATCTTCCCGACACGCACCTGCTTCGCTTCGGTGAGCCGCGCATCGAGCATCTCGCTGAACGCACGCTCCATCTCCTGCGCCATTTCACGCGCACCCGCCACGCCACTGGCGATCAGGTCCTCCGTGTAGATCTCGCGCGGGTCCTTGTGCGCGGCGATCGCCTTGTATAGCAGGGGTTGCGTGAACTTCGGCTCGTCGCCTTCGTTGTGGCCATGCTTCCGGTAGCAGAGGATGTCCACCCACACGTCCTGCCCGAACTTCTGCCGGTAGTCCATCGCGAGTTTCACCGTGTAGGCCACCGCTTCCGCATCATCACCGTTCACGTGGAACACCGGACAAAGCGTGGTCTTCGCTACATCCGTGCAATAGGTGCTGGTGCGTGCGTCGATGTAGTTGGTCGTGAACCCGACCTGGTTGTTCACCACGATGTGGATCGTGCCACCGACCTCGTAAGCCTTCAACCCGGCCATCTGCACCACTTCATACACGACGCCCTGCCCCGCTACGGCGGCATCGCCATGGATGATGATCGGCGCGGTGACCCCCTTCGCGAAGTGGTCATCGTGTTCGATGATGGCGCGTGAAATGCCCTGCATCACAGGACCCACGGCCTCCAGGTGGCTGGGGTTGGGTGCCAGTGTAAGCCGCACGGTCTTGCCGGTGTTGGTGGTCACCAAACTGCTGTAGCCCATGTGGTACTTCACGTCGCCCTCCACCAGCGCATCGTCGTAGTCGGTGCCTTCGAACTCGCTGAAGATGGCGTCGTACGATTTGCGCATCGTATTGGCCAGCACGTTCAGGCGGCCCCGGTGCGCCATGCCGATCACGTATTCGGTGATGCCCAGTTCCGCACCGTGTTCGATCACTGTATCGAGAGCGGGGATCAACACCTCGGCGCCTTCGATGCTGAAGCGCTTCGCCCCGATGAATTTCTTGCCGAGGAATTTCTCGAAGACCACCGCTTCGTTCAACTTCTCCAGGATCTCCTTCTGCTGCTCCAGCGTGAAGCTCGGCGTGTTGCGCGAGCTTTCCATGCGCTCCTGTAGCCACTGGATCTTGTCGGGCTTGCGGATATACTTGAACTCCACCCCGATGCTCGAGCAATAGGTCTTTTCCAGCAACGCCACGATATCGCGCAACTTGCCCGGACCGATGCCCAACTCATTGCCTGCGGTGAAGACCGTGTCCAGGTCGGCCTCGGTCAGCTGGAAGTTCACCAGTTCCAGCGTGGGTGTATACTTACGTCGCTCGCGCACGGGGTTGGTGTCCGTGAACAAGTGCCCACGGGTGCGGTAGGCGTTGATCAACTCCAGCACACGGAACTCCTTCTGGAACCGCTCCTGTCCGCCGCCCGTGGCGGCCGGAGCCGCAGGGGCTTCGCCCTCGTGCAGGGCTTTGGCGAAATCGAAGCCTTCGAAGAAGCGGGCCCAGCCGGTTTCGACGCCAGCGGGGTCCTTCTGGTACTGCTGGTACAGGTCGTCGAGCCAGGCGCTGTCGACGTTGCTGAGGTAGGAATACTTGTCCATTGAGGGGTCCGGCGGATCCTGCGCAAAGGTAGTTCTTGGTCGTGGCCGATCAAGGTCGTTCAGGGAGGTTGTCCACAGCTTTACCGGGACTTCCACTGTTGATCAGAACCGCCCGGCGAACCGCATCCGGGTGAGCACCTTTTGCAAGGCACGCAGCACACATTCCCCAGCCAGTGCAGGCAGCCCCCCCTGGGCCATGGTGCGCCGCATGTGCGCTTCCGGGATATCCACGCGGTACATGGCCACTTGAAGGCTGTGCGCGCCTCGCTCGCTCAATCCTTCAAGCACCGGAAGGACTTGTCCGCGAAGCTCTTCAAAGGCCGTTTCCCCCAGGGTAGGCAGCGCGAACCCCTCTTCCGGCTGGGCCAGGTCCTTGGTCAGTTGCGCGGTGGTATCCTTCAACACTTCGGCGCGGTCGAGATACCGCGCGATGTCCGCATCACCCGCTTTCGACAGTTCGTTGTTCGCCATGTGGAGAAGTCGTCCAAAGGTCGGGAGAGCGCGGCACTATTTTCGCCGTGTCGCTGCTGTCGGCCGGTGTTCGGGCCGAACAACCCACGATCCCCAATCATCAACCATTCATGCGTTCCATTCTCCCTGCCGCCATCGCCCTTCTCACGGTCATCTCCGCCAACGCCCAGTACGGAAGCTTCAGCGCCGCTGCGGTGAAAGCCGCGAAGCCAGCCACGCTCGTGGTGGTGCTCGATGCCGGTGACTCGCCGTACAACCGCACCATCACCAACGCGGTGAAGGCGGAATGGAAGTTCAACCCGGCGTACGAGTTCATCACGGTGGCTGAGTTGGGCACACAACCGCTCTCCCCCGAGAAGGTCTACCTGCTGAAGACCTCCAAGGTGGATCCCGTGAAGTACGAAGGCACCTTCCTGACCCTGATACAAGGCTGGAAACAGAAAAAGGGTGAAGTGCTGCAACAGAAGAACAATGCCTTCACGACGATCGCCCAGGAGCACGAGCTCGCCTTCATCCTCATCGACCCGAAGGCGATCAATGAGCGGAACATGGACGCGATGCTCACGGTCTACATCAAGCACCTGCAGGATTATCTCAAGATGGTGGAGGGCGGCAAGATCATCGACATGGCCACCGCCGACCGCACGTATGCCAGCCGCACCCGCCTTATCCGCGATGGAGAGCTTGTACTGGCCCAGGAACACCTGGACAAAAGCCTGCCAGATGTGGCGAAGGTGAAGGAGAGCTACACCGCGCCGGTCGCCGTAGTGCCAGCAAGCATGCTCATCACCGCTGTACAGGCGCAGGAACGCACGCGCACCGTGAGCGATGTGGTGATGACCGGTGAGAACAAGAACAAGCATTGCTTCAAGCGCCTGTTCAATGCCGGCACTGGCGAGCTGATGTACCTGCGCGATGATGCGGCGATCTTCGGCAAGAAGGAGGGCTTCATCACCGAGGACCTGAACACCGTGCAGCGGGCGCGGTAGCCACGGCAACTCAACCCATGCCTTCACGCACCGCGCTGCTTCGCGCCTTCGACAGGTTGGAGGTGGACCGGACCGCGCTGATCGCGCACCTCGACACGCTTCCTGAGAACTCACTGACGACGGCCCCAGGGCCCGGGGCATGGACCGTGGCACAGGTGATCACGCACCTTGCCATCGCAGAGGAAAGCTCGCTCTCCTACTTGCGGAAAAAGCATGACGGTGGGCGGCACAAACCCGCGACCTTCTCATCCCACTGGCGGCTTCCATTGCTGAACCTGGCGCTCAGCCTGCCGCTGAAGTACAAAGCCCCTGCGGTTGTCGCTAATGTGCCCGCGACGAGTTACGCGGAAGCGAAGGCCCGCTGGGGGGCCGTGCGCCTGGACATGCGAAGTACCTACGGAACGCTGCCAGAAGCGCACATCGGCCACGACCTCTTCAAGCATCCCACGGTCGGGCGCTTCAACCTGCTGCAAGGGCTGCGTTTCATGCAGCAGCACGTACGGCGCCACAGGGAGCAGATCCTGCGGACCCTGCGTGCGGTGGCGTAAAGCCTTGCTGTTACCTTGCTTCACCAACAAACCGCGCGCATGATCCTTCGTACCGCATTGTTCAACGCACTGTTCGCGGTGCTCGGCACCACCCAGGCCATGCACTTGCCGGGTGGGAACATCACCTACCGTTGCTCCGGCACGAATTCCTATGAGATCACGCTGACGCTCTATCGCGAATGCAGTGGCGCGCCCATGGTGCCCCAGACGTTGCATATGAGCAACAACTGTGGCGTGGTCTTCGACATCACCGGACTCCTGCCCACGGATTCCGTGGATGTCTCACCCCTGTGCGCGAGCGAACTCGGCTCCAGCACCTGTAACGGAGGCGCCCTTATCGGCCTGCGGGCGTTCGTCTACCACACCACTGTTTTCTTGAGCCCCTGCGACAGCTGGACCATAGGCTGGAGCATCTGCTGCCGCAACACGTCGATCAACGTGGCCAACACACCCGGCTTGTGGATCGAGGCCCGGCTGAACAACACGGTCGTGACGTGCGATACCTCACCAGTGTTCAATGAACTGCCCGTGCCGTTCGTTTGTGTGGACCAGCCGGTGAGCTACGACTGCGGCACTGTCGATACCGATGGCAACACCGTGCGGTACAGTTTCATCGACGCACGTTTCAGCGCACCCGAGCCGACGCCGGTCAACTACACCTTCCCTTTCACCGGTGCCGAGCCGTTCACCGGCATGGTGATCGACAGCCTCACCGGTGTGATCACCTTCATGCCCACCTCGATCGGCTACATCGTCACCGCCGTGCAGGTCGACACCTACACCGCGAACGGCGTGTGGATCGGCAGCGTGATGCGCGATTTCCCGTTCATCGTGCAAGCCTGCTCGAACACGGTCCCACCGACAACGACCGGCGCGCTGGACAATGCGACGGGCGGGGCTTCGGTCGTGGACGCCCACACCGCGCGTGTCTGCCAGGGTGGGTCCTTCTGTCTGGAAGCGGTGTTCACCGACGGCGATGCCGGCCAGTCGCTCACGCTCACCTCGAACGTCGGTACGGTGTTCCCGGGTGCCTCGTTCACAGTGAGCGGAACGAACCCGGCCACAGCGCACATCTGTTGGGGCCAGGTGACCGCCGATCCCGGAACGTACTACATCAGCATCAGCGCGATGGACGATGCCTGCCCGGTGCGCGGTGAACAACAGTACGTGTACACCGTGATCATCGACAACGGACCGAACGCGGGGGTGAACAGCAGCGTGACCGTGTGCAGCACCGATCCACCCTTGGACCTTTTCGCTGCGCTCGGCGGGAGTCCTGACCCGGGTGGCACGTTCACCGAAGTATCGCCGGGCATCTATCACTATGTGGTCGTTGCTGTCGGCGATTGTCCAGCGGATTCCTCCGTCCTCACGGTGATCACGGTGCAAGCCCCCGACGCCGGGATCGATAACGCGATCAGCATCTGCCAGAACAACCCTCCGATCCTCATGACCGACTCCCTGCTGGGCACGCCGGACCTTGGTGGCTCGTGGGGCGCTCCATGTGGTGTTACGACCAGCCCGTGGTTCGACCCCTCCGCGGGTACCGGTGGCATCACCTGTTACAACGTCTGTTCCGGCGCGCCATGCGCGAGCGCTTCCGCATGCTTGTCGATCACCGTGATCCCGCCTACGGATCCAGCCTGCATAGGCCTTGGGATACGCAACATTTCCATGGATGCGCTCTCGCTCTTCCCCAACCCGAGCATGGGCCTGCTCACGCTCAGTGGTTGCAATGCATCGCGTGTTGATCTCCTTGACCTTCAGGGGCGCTGTGTATGGAGCATTTCGCAACAAAGCACCGAGGGCGTTCGGAGCATCGACCTGCCCACTGCGCTGGCCAACGGCTCCTATCTCTTACGCGTGTTCGAAGGCGAGCGGAGCAGTACGCATCATTTCGACTTGGTGCGTTGACCCTATTGTGTTGATCTTTTGTTGATCCGGGAACTCTGACGCCCTTGCGGTGTTGCTTTGACGCGTGGCGATCATCCTCATCACCGGCGGAACAGGTCTTATCGGTAGGGCGCTGACCAAAGCGCTCCTGGCGGACGGCCATGTGGTGCGCCACTTGAGCCGACGGCCGACTGACGACAAGGGTGTCCCTGCGTTCGCTTGGGACCTGGCCCGCGGGTATGTGGATCCGGCAGCGCTGCACCAGGTGGACCATATCGTTCACCTCGCCGGTGCTGGCATCGCGGACAAACGCTGGACGAAACAACGAGTCCGCGAACTGATCGACAGCCGTGCGGGCTCATCCCGGTTGTTGTGGCGCGTGGCAAGAGAGTCCGGAAACCTGCCCAAGAGTTTCATCAGTTCCGCTGGGATCGGCTACTACGGCGCGATAGCGAGTGCGCATGTGTTCAATGAGAACGATCCGCCAGCGAGCGACACCATTGGGCGCATCAGCCTGGAGTGGGAAACGGGCGTGGATGTATGGTCCTCCGTATGCCGCGTGGTGAAACTCCGAACACCTATGGTCCTGGCGCGCGAAGGACCTTTGGCGAGACTTTCCGCTCCAACGCGATGGGGGCTCGGTGCTCCGATCGGTAGTGGACGCCAGTGGATGCCCTGGGTCCATATCGACGACCTCGTGCGCGTTTACCAGTTGGCGATCGCCGATGACCGCCTGCGTGGAGCGTACAATGTGAACGCGAGCGACCAGCCTGTGAACCACGACTTCATGCGCGGCATCGCAAAGGCGCTGCGCAAACCCTTCTTCCTTCCCGCTGTCCCCGGCTTCGCGTTGAAGCTCGCCTTGGGTGAGTTGGCGTGCATCCTCCTGGAAGGCTCCAGGGCGGACAATGAACGTTTGCTTGGAACAGGGTTCCGCTTCCAGCAGGACACCTTGGAAAAAGCGTTGAACGATCTGCTCAGCGATAAGCGCTGATCACGACACGCGATCCAGCAAAAGGGCGGCAAGGGTTCGCAGCGGACGCTTGCGTTCCTCCAACGCGCCGACCGCATCCAGCGCGCGAAGTGCCGCTTCATTGTGTCGCGTCACCTCGGCCTCTGCTTCGGCCCGCACACCCAAGGCCTCCAGGGTGGAGATCATCAGGGTAACGTTCCGTTGATCGGGAGACATAGCCAGCGCATCGTGCAAGGCGGTTCCGCCTTCCTCCGCTTCACGTTCAAGTCCACGGATCAGCAGCCAGGTCTTCTTCCCCGCAAGCAGATCGCCCCCTTGTTGCTTGCCGACCTTGCCAGGATCACCAAAGGCATCGAGCGCATCGTCACGCAACTGGAACGCGAGACCGAGATGCTCACCGAACTCTCCAATGCGCTCAAGATCCCCGGGCGACGCACCCCCGATGGCCGCACCCACCTGCAGCGCACAAGACAACAGCACGGCGGTCTTCAGCCGGATCATGTCGTTGTACTCCGACAGCGCGACATCACGACGTTGCTCGAGCGCCATGTCGCGCTGTTGGCCCTCGCACACCTGCAACGCGCAACGCCCGAAGAGGTCGAGCACGTTCGAACGCCGGCCCATCGCTTGATAGGCCTTCACCAGCATCGCATCACCGCTGAGGATGGCGGTGTTCACATCCCACTTCACATGTACACTCGGACGGCCGCGCCGCAAGGGAGAAGCGTCCATGATGTCGTCGTGCATCAGGGTGAAGTTGTGGAAGAGCTCGATGCCCAGTGCCTCGTCCAAAGCATCCTCCGCACGTCCACCAAAGAGTTCGCATCCCATGAGGGTGAGCGCGGGCCGCACACGCTTCGCGGGCAGGCGCATCAAGTAGGTCATCGGCGCGTACAGCGGATCATCCGGCAGTGCGGCGATCCATCGTTCCACATGCGCATCGATCAGTGCGCGGTGCCCTTCCATCACCTGGCCAGCAGCTTCATCAGGTACTCGCCATAACCGCTCTTCAGCAGGGGCTGCGCAAGCGCTGTCAATTGGTCGGCATCGATGAACCCCTTCTTGAACGCCACCTCTTCAATGCAGCCGATACGCAAGCCCTGGCGCTCCTCGATGACCTGCACGAACTGGCCCGCTTGTGTGAGCGATGCGAACGTTCCCGTATCCAACCAAGCGGTGCCGCGATCGAGGATCTCCACCTGCAACTTGCCGCGCTTTAGGTATTCCTTGTTCACGTCGGTGATCTCGTATTCGCCACGCGCGCTGGGCTTCAATTCCGCAGCGATGTCGAGCACGCTGTTGTCGTAGAAATAGAGTCCGGGTACCGCGTAGTTGCTGCGCGGCTTCGCGGGCTTCTCCTCGATGCTCAGCGCCTTGTTGTTCGCGTCGAACTCCACCACGCCATAGCGTTCGGGGTCGCTCACGTGATAGGCGAAGACCAGGCCGCCATTCAACGCGGTGTGTTCCGCGAGCTTGCGACCAAGTCCGCTGCCGTAGAAGATGTTGTCGCCCAGGATCAGCGCGGCGCTGTCCGTGCCGATGTGCGCACGACCGATGACGAAGGCCTGTGCGAGTCCATTGGGCACTTTCTGTTCGGCGTAGGTGAACGTACAGCCAAGGCCCCTACCATCGCCCAGGAGCTTCCGGAAATTGGGCAGGTCGTGCGGCGTGCTGATGATGAGGATCTCCCGGATGCCCGCTGCCATGAGCGTGCTCAAGGGATAGTAGATCATCGGCTTGTCGTACACCGGCATCAACTGCTTGCTCACAGCGAGCGTCAACGGGTGCAACCGGGTGCCGGACCCACCGGCGAGGATGATGCCTTTCATGTATTCTTCGAAGGTGTCATGTGCGCATCCCCTTCATCGTCAAGCAACACGGCAGGGGCCCGGGGAGGCATTTCGAGTTTCAGTTCCATGAGTTCGATATCCTCCTCCTCGTCGAGGATCTCGAGGAGCGGTTCGCGGAAGGCCCGGCTCATGATGCGGCGATTGAGGCTGAGCAACAACGAGGGGAGCACAAGGAGATTGGTGAGCATGGCCACCAACAGCGTGATGGTCGTGAGCAGGCCCAGCGCTTTGATGCCTCCGAAATGCGAGAAGGCGAACAGGGCGAAACCCGCCAGCAGTACAACGCTGGTGTAGATGATACCCACACTCACCTCCCGCGTGGCCAGATCGACGCTCTTCTGCAGGTCGTTGTTCGTCAACTTCAATTCAAGCCGATAGCGCGCCAGGAAATGGATCGCATTGTCCACCGCGATCCCCAGTGCGATGCCGAAGACGAGCATCGTGCTGGGCTTGATGGGGATGTGGAAGAAGCCCATGAGCCCGGCTGTGAAAACAAGGGGGATCATGTTCGGTATGAGCGCGACGACCAAAATGCGGAACGAATTGAAGAGCAGGGCCATGAGCCCGACAATGAGCACGATGGCCCAAGCCAGGCTGGTGATCAGGTTGTGCACCAGGTAGCTGCTGCCCTTCATGAAGACGATGGACGTTCCCGTGAGCGTGACGGCATATTTGGCCGGATCGAAGATGCTATCCACCTGTGTGCGCAGTCCGCCGAAGAGCGCATCCATGCGCGTGGTACCGATGTCGGCCATCTGCACAGTGATCCGGGTGGTGCGCTGTGTGCTGTCGATGAAGGCCTTGGCCATGCCCTGTTTCTCTCCCGCACTTTCCAGGTAGGGCAGGATGAATGTCTTCTCCGAGCTGTTCAACAACGCGTACTTCTCCGGGTTGCCACCATAGAACGCCTGCTTGGTGAACTTGACGGCATCGGCGATGGAGATCGGCCGGCTGAACGCTGGATAGGTGGCCAGTGTATCCTCCAGTTGCTCGATCCGCCTGAGGGTGGCATCCTTCAGCGCACCTCCCTTCTTCCGCGTATCCACCATGATCTCCAGTGGCATCACGCCGTGGAAATTCTCCTCGAAGAACCGCAGGTCGGCGAGCACAGGATTGTCCTCGGGCAGGTCATCCACGATGCGGCTCTCGTCCTTCAGGCGCATGATGCCCAGGCAGGCGATCACGGTGCAGAACGTGGTGATCGAGTAGATCAGCGGACGCCGTTCCTTCGACATGCGCACGATCCATTCCACCGTGTGATCGAGCCAGCGGCGATCGAGGTGGCTCAGGTGACGGGCCTTCGGCGCGGGGAAAAAGCTGAAGAGGATTGGGATCAGCAGCATGCTGAGCGCCCAGAGCACCATGATGCCGATGGTGGCGATCCACCCGAACTGGACCAGCGTATCGCTGGACGTGAGGCAGAATGTGGTGAAACCCACCGCAGTGGTGGCATTGGTCATGAACGCTGCAGCGCCCACGCGACTGATCACGCGTTGCAGCGACTTCATCTTGTTGCCATGGCGCACGAACTCGTAGTGGTAGGCGTTGATCAGGAACACGCAGTTCGGGACGCCGGTCACGATCACCAGCGGGGCGATGACCGATTGCAGGATGGTGATCCGGTAGTCCAGCAGCGCCATGGCGCCAAAGCACCAGACGACACTGATACCCACCACACCCATGCAGATCCACATCACCCGCCAGCTCCGGAAGAAGAGCAGGAGCAGCAATCCGCACAGCGCCATGCTCAGGCACATGAACAGCGGCATCTCGGCCTTCACCAGCGCGGTGGTGGTCACACGGATCCAGGGCAACCCGCTCATGTGCGTGGGCATGCCCGTGCTCCTGCCGAACGCCTGGACGCGCGCATCGACGGCGGCCACCACCTGCCGGCGGGCATCGGTATCGAAGAGTTTCGCGTTCACGAAGACCATCATCAAACTGGCCTTTGAACTATCGTTGTACAACAGCCCGTCGTAGAACGGCAGCGAGCGCAGGTGCGCGCGCAGGGTATCCATCTCGGCCTGCGTGCCTGGCACGCGCCGCATAACAGGCCTCACCTGGAAACGTGTCAGGCTATCGTCGCGGATCAGCTCGTAGAGGTGCGCTTCGCTGAACACACTGTCCACACCATCGATCGCGCGCAGGTCGTTCCCCAACTGGTACCACGCCGCGAAGTTCCCGGGGGTATAGAGTTGCTCACCGATGGTGCCCACCACCATCACGTTCCCATCTTCGGAGAATGTGCTCAAGAACCGCTCGTAATCAACATAAGCACTATCGGTTTTCGGCAGCAGGCCTCCGTGCTTGTAGTTCATCTCCACCCGTGTGGCCATGAAGCCCATGAAGGCCGTGATGCCACCCACCGCGATCAAGATCGCGATGCGGTTACGCAGCACCCGGTTGGCCAGCCACTCCCACATGATCGGTATGCCCGCCCTACGGCGGACGGTCGCAAAGGTGCGGAATCGGCCGCCGGTAGTAGCGCCGTTGACCTAGAAGCCCAACGAAAGGGAGAGCTTCACCGCGAGGTTGTCCATGGGATCCTCGAGCGCGAGCGGTCCGAGGCGGTAGAAAGCCCCCACACCGAAGCTGGTGAAGCCCAGTTTGAAGAGGTTGTCGACCCGCAGGCCCGCTTCGTAGTACCCCTGATCGAGCGGCTTGAAGGTGGATCCACGATGAAGCTGTGGCTCGGAAAGCCCACCCCAGCCCGCATTGGCGACCAGCACCGGAATGGGTTGGAACTTCCCGCCTTTGAAGAGCAGGTGGCCGAAGCTGTGCTGCACCATGACCGTCGCGTAGCGATCCGCGAGGAATTCGTTCGGGCGCATGGTCTCGAAGGTGTTGGCGGTGGCCAGGGGGAGCTTGGTGGAATAAGTTCCGCGCAGGTCGAACAGGAACGGATAGGGCGCCTGGTCATCCGCGACGCCGCCCATGACACGGATCGACAGATCGCCCAACATGCGCACACGGAATGTCTTCTCGATCATGGCGTTCACGCGCCAGGTCTCGACATCGCCCTCCCACAACCCTTTGAAGGAGCGGAACGCGTTGATCTGAAGCACCGGCCAGCGGGTACCAAGGCTGATCTGCCTGTCCGGAAGGCGCGCCATGCGTTCGCGAAATGCGAAGCGCAGGCCAGCCGAGACACCGCCTGTGAGGAACCGGTCCGTGAGCACAGTGACGCCTTCGCCGCGCGGATCGGCATATTGGTAACCGATCACGTTCAACCGGTCGGCACGTTCGGTCCCCACCCACAAGCGCACCGAGTTGCTGACCCGGAAAGCGAGCTCCGCACCGATCCGCTCGATGCGGTCCATGCGGTCCACGAAGAACCAGCGATAGCCTTCGGTCGAAAGCAGGATCGGTTTCGAGTTGAAGGCCACACCACCGCTTTCGGCCACGTCGTTCGCGTAGTAGCCCTTCACTTCCACATCGCGGCCTGGTCGGGGTTTGATGGTAAGATCACCGCCGTACTTCCACCGCGCATCGGCAAAACCATAGGCGACATAGCCACCGAGGGAGGCGTACCGTGTGACCTTGTCGTTGGTGGCCGCACCCACACCGAGGCGAAGGCCTTCGTAACCGTTGTAGGCGAAGATCTGGTTCAGCCGGATGTCGATCGGCCCAACAGGCATGCGGCCTGTTGTGAGGTAGCTGAACCACTTCACCTTCTGCTCGATGTGCTCGGCTTCGCTGATGCTGTCGATCACATGGTAGGTCCTCAACTCACGGGCATCGAGCGTATCGTTGCGCAAAGCGGCCCAGTAGTCCTCATCGCGCCGTGCGGCCAGCTTGTCCAACACGAAGTCCGGCCCGCGCACTTCCTTCCGAGCGATATCCGCGTCAAGTTCAATGTCCTTCAAGTAGGTGCGCCCGATCCCCATCAACTTGAAGTTGTCCATGTCCACGAAGTCGAAATACATGAACGTGTTCAACTGCACCGGGAACCAGCCTCCGCTCGCGCCGCCCACGTGTTTGTGTTGTTGCTGCAGCTTCAGGCTCATGCCACCGGAACGTTCGACGGGTTCAGCGATCACATTCTGCACGGCGTAGCCATCGGTGTTCACATAGAGCACGCCGCGCAGGGCATCGAACTTCTTCCCCTGGCGTGGCTCATAGCTGATGATGAACACTGTATCCGCACCTTGGTAGAGTGTGTCCTGCA
Source organism: Flavobacteriales bacterium (assembly GCA_039933875.1). Taxonomy (GTDB): domain Bacteria; phylum Bacteroidota; class Bacteroidia; order Flavobacteriales_F; family PHOS-HE28; genus PHOS-HE28. The sequence goes on from JBDTNF010000164.1 coordinate 12,566, forward strand.
GGAGGAAGAAGTACTGGTTGGTACTGGTCGGGCCGATGGGGCTCACGTAGTTTTTCTCGTTCACCAGGATGCTCGCGTCATAGATCGAGAAGGTGCGGGTGGATGCCGCGAGCGCGAGCAACGAAGGGTCCTTCAATCCGCTCACCCGCATGGCAAGCACCTGCTCCTTCTCGGCGGCCGGGGGGATGAAGCTCTTGGCCGTGGCGCTCTCGATCAGCAGGATGTGCTGGTCGTCGAAGAAGTCGATGGTCTCCTTGTCGCTACTGTCCAACTTGGCGAGCCGCTCCGGGTCGCGCAACAGGGCGCTGTCCACCGCACCGGTGAAGATGGTCTTGCTATAACTCGTGTACCGGTGACGGCGGTACCGCATGCCGTCGTTCACCTTACGGTTGGCATACACGCGCTTGATGATGCGGTGCGCCGGGTTCTCGCCTGGTAAGACGACGAATTCGCGGAGTTCCAGTGTGGCCCGGGGAAGCTTGATCAACACAGGCTCACCATCATCCACTGCGACATCGACGGTATGGTACCCCACATAACTGAAACGCAGTGTTGCCGGAAGAACGGGAACGTTGATCGCGAAGCGGCCGTCGATGTCGGTCATCGCTCCTTCGCGCGCATCGATGAGTGATATGTTCACGAAGGCCAGCGGCTCCAGCGTGCGCTCATCGACAACGCGGCCGCGGACGGACACCTGCGCTGAAGCCAGGACGGCCCATGCTACGAGAGGGCCTGAAAGCAACGGGCGAAGACAACGCATGGAGGGGAACAACGTCTGTGTGACGAACGCAGCGACCGAAAGTAACAGTGGATCAGGGGCAGGTGATGGGTATTGCTCCTGCGGCCGCCCCTGCTACTGGAGCCCTCATACCTTGCACCCATGTTCGCCAGCACCCGCGATGCCTTCGAGTGGTCGCGCAAAACCACACCGCGACGACTGCGCAACGCGGCCGGGTTGTGGACGAGCTACCAACGCGCGAAACGCCTCGGGGATCCACGGATCGGTGGCATGCCCTTCAGCATAAGCTTCGAGCCCACCACAGCGTGCAACCTGCGTTGTCCAGAATGTCCCAGCGGCCTGCGAGCGTTCACGCGACCCACGGGTAATTTGAAGCAGGACCTCTTCACGCGCGTGATCGATGAACTGGCGCCAGACCTGTGGGCACTCACCTTCTACTTCCAGGGCGAACCGTACATCAACCCCGGCTTCCTCGATATGGTGCGCATCGCGAGCGATCGCGGCCTTTACACCAACACGAGCACCAATGCCCACTTCCTCACCGAGGAAAAGGCGGAGGCCACCGTGCGCAGCGGGCTTTCGCGTTTGATCATTTCGCTCGATGGCACCGATCAGGAGACCTACTCGGCATACCGCCGCGAAGGCGAACTGGCCAGGGTGATCGAAGGCGCGGAGCGGATCGTGAAATGGAAAAAGAAGCTGAAGAGCCTCACCCCGCATGTGGTGTTCCAATTCCTGGTGGTGAAACCCAACGAGCACCAGATCCCCGAAGCACGCGCGCTCGCCAAACGCATCGGCGTGGACGACCTCTGGCTGAAGACCGCGCAGATCTATGAGCCGAAGGACGACCATCCGTTGATCCCCACTCAGGACAAATACGCGCGCTACCAACGCGACGCGAATGGCGTGTGGCAGGTGAAGAACAAGCTGGAGGACAATTGCTGGAAGATGTGGCACAGCTGCGTCATCACCTGGGATGGCCGCGTGGTGCCGTGTTGCTTCGACAAGGACGCGCACCATGTACTCGGCGACCTGCGCACGCACAGTTTCCGCGAGTTGTGGAACAGCGATGCCTACAATGATTTCCGCAGCACACTGCTACGTTCGCGTAGCAGCATCGAAATGTGCCGGAATTGCAGTGAGGGCAGCCCGGTGTGGGCCTAGTAGCGTCCTGCATTGCTGTCATTCCGGGCTTGACCCGGAATAACAGCTCCGACTGATCCGATCGGCACCCCATCGCCGTATGTGGTCACGAACGCCGGATCTCTCCGTTGTTCGAACCTAAATCCAGAACCGATGAACTACAGGACGCTCCTTGTCAGTGCGTGGGTCGCGTTGAGTGCTTTGACCGGGCCAAGTGCTTGGGCCAGCAGCCACCGCGAAGCACCCCTGATCGCCAACGACCCGTTGGCCGACAACACGGATCTCTACTGCTTCCGCAGTCCCGATGATCCGAACTACATCACGATCATCGCTAACTACATCCCGGCGCAACTCGCTTTCGGCGGGCCGAACTACGCGAGTTTCGGCGAGGGCATCCGATACGAGATCCACATCGACAACAACACCCTGACAGCCGGTGATGATGTCACCTACCGATTCACCTTTACCAAGACGAACCAGGACCCGACGACCTTTTTCAATATCCGCCTTGGCCAGCAGAACCTGCTGACCATGTACACGATGGAGAAAAGCACGGACGGTGGCGCGACCTGGACCACGGTGCTCACCAATGGGCTGGTGCCACCTCCGAACATCGGACCGCGCAGCATCGAAGGTGCCGCAGGACTTGGCGCAGGGAGTTACGATGCGCTTATCGCAGCGGCGGTGCTCACCGCCAGTAGCGGCGAAACGGTGTATTGCGGGCCTGCCGATGATCCCTTCTTCGTGGACCTCGGAGGCATCTTCGACCTGGGCGATGCACCCCGCCAAAACAACGGTGGCATCGTTCGCGATGGACTTGCGCGCACCAACGTGCATAGCATCTGCCTGAAGATCCCGATCAGCCTGTTGCAGAAAGACGGCCTGGATGTGAGCATGGCCAGCAGCATCCTCGATCCCGATTTCGTGATCGGGGTGTGGGCCAGTGCGAGCCGTCCTGCGATGCGCACGCTCAACACTTCCGGCTACACGGAGAGCGGCAACTGGGTGCAAGTGTCGCGCCTGGGCATGCCCCTTACCAACGAAGCGGTGATCCCCATCGGCAGCAAGGACCAGTGGAACGCTATGACCCCGTACCAAGACCTGGCGAACATCGCGACGTTCGGCAACTATTTCTACAACCCGGAACTCGCGCTGTACATGGATGACGACCTCTTCGGTGGTGCCGTGCCGGCCTTCACCGGATTGCGCATCCAGCGCAACAGCTTGCAGGGCTTCGACTTCGGCAATGGCCACAGCGGGCTCTACCCTTTGAAGGGAACCGCCGCAGTGGCAGGTACCGCTTTGGACGACGCCATCTTCGGTACACTGCTTCTTCCTGCGGACAACAGCCCCCGCAGCGTGGACCTCTGGCCGATCTTCCACACGGGTGTTCCCAACCTCGCTCCTTATCAACTCGCCACAGGCAAAGGCGGCAACCCGCTCGCCGCTGGCAAGCCGTTCATCAACAACTTCCTGCCCAACGGTGGCGACATGTTGCGCTTGAACATGGCGGTGCCTGTGACGCAACGGAACGATCCTGCGTTCAGCTCACTCGGAATCGTAGCGGCCGCAGTCTCAGGCCTGACCGATCCCACCTACGCCGCTGACGCTTCGCTGCAATTCATCCCGAACATGGACGGCTTCCCCAACGGGCGTCGCCTGGAGGATGATGTAACGCGCATCGAACTGCAAGCAGTGGGTGGCGTCGCACTGGCCGCCATCGGCCTGTGGTACGATGACTACAACGCGGGCAACCCCAACCAGAGCCCGGTGACCAACCTGCTGGTGAACGTGCTGCAGTACAGCACGGGCGTGGAGGCGAACGACGCGGCCTTCAAAACCACTTTCCCTTACGTGGCCTCGCCTTGGAGGGGTACGGATATCTAAGACACCAGTGCGGACCGATGATCATCGGCCCCAACAACCGAAAACATGAAAACGACAAAGAACCTCATCGCAACTGGTGCATGGGTGTTGGCCTCGCTCACGAGCCTCGCCAGCAGCCACCGGGAAGCACCGCTGATCGCCAACGATCCGTTGGCTGACAATACGGATGTTTACGCCTTCCGCAGTCCTGATGATCCGAACTCGATCATCATCATCGCGAACTACGTCCCGATGCAACTGCCACATGGAGGACCGAACTACTATTCGTTCGGCGAGAATATCCGGTACGAGATCCACATCGATAACAATGTGGGCACCGCAGGTGACGATATCATCTATCGCTTCACGTTCCACAAGGAGAACGAGGACCCGAGCACCTTCTTCAATGTGCGCCTGGGCATGCAGAACCTGAAGACCACTTATACGCTCGAGCGCAGCATCGACGGAGGGATGACCTTCCAAGCGATCAAGTTGAACGGCATCGTGCCGCCGAACAACATCGGTGCACGCAGCATCGAGGGTGGCGCAGGACTCAACTCCACATACGCTCAGTTGATGGCGAACGCTTTCCACGCCACAAGCACGGGTGAGACCGTGTTCTGCGGACCCGTGGACGACCCGTTCTATGTGGACCTCGCTGGCGTGTTCGACCTTGGTGACCTGCCCCGCCAGAACGGCACACCGAAGGATGGATTGGCCTGCTTGAACGTGAGCGCCATCGTGTTGAAGATCCCCATCAGCACGTTGCAGAAGGATGGCCTCAATGTGAGCGCCGCCACAAGCATCCTCGATCCTGATTTCGTGATCGGGGTGTGGGCCAGCGCCAGCCGCAGGACCATGCGCACGCTGAACGCCGACGGTACCCAGGACTACATGGGTCCATGGGTGCAGGTATCGCGCCTCGGTATGCCCTTGACCAACGAAGCGGTGATCCCGATCGGCAGCAAGGACCAATGGAATGGTTTGACGCCTTACGAGGATCTCGCCAACATCGCCACGTTCGGCAACTACTTCTACAACCCCGAGCTGGCGCTTTACATGGATGATGACCTGTTCGGCGGCGCCGTTCCGGCCTTCGCACCATTGCGCATCCAACGCAACAGCCTGCAGGGCTTCGACTTCGGCAACGGGCACAGTGGACTATACCCTTTGAAGGGGACCGCTGCCGTCGCCGGCACGGCACTCGACGATGCGATCTTCGGCACGTTACTTCTGCCTGCTGACAATAGCCCTCGCAGCGTGGACCTCTGGCCGATCTTCCACACGGGTGTTCCCAACATGCGGCCATACCAACTGGCCACAGGCAAGAACGGCGACCCGCTCGCTGCTGGCAAGCCCTTCATCAACAACTTCCTGCCGAACGGTGGCGACATGTTGCGGTTGAACATGGCCGTGCCTACCACGGATCGCAACAGTCCCGCGTTCTCGCCACTGGGTATAGTAGCGGCTGCGGTATCGGGCCTCACCGATCCGATGTACAATGCGACCGCATCGCTCGAATTCATCCCTAACATGGACGGCTTCCCCAACGGACGCCGCCTGGAGGATGATGTTACGCGCATCGAACTGCAGGCAGTGGGCGGCGTTGCTCTTGCCGCGATCGGTCTCTGGTACGATGACTACACCGCCGGTGACCCGAACCCCGTTACGCAGCAGTTGCTGAACGTGCTCACCTACAGCACCGGTGTCGACGCGAACGACATGCCCTTCCAGGGCGCGTTCCCCTACGTCGCCATGCCGCACAGCGGAACCGGGGAATGCAGTGGCCTGGCCATCTCATACACACAACCGGCCGTGTTGGATCCGAGCGACGGCCAAGTCGGCATGGACAACCTGAGCGGCGGCGCCATGGGTCTCACGGCATTCCCCAACCCGATCGGTGATCGCACCACATTCCAATTCGACCTCAAGGCCGATGGCGATATTCGGATGGAGATCTACTCGGTCACCGGCAAGCTGGTGGCGACACCGTTCGTTGGCAAGCTCACCACCGGTACCCGGACCATCGTTTGGGACGCGAGCGGAATAGCGGCCGGCACATACCTCGCCAAAGCAGTGGACGCCCACGGTGTGCTGCTGGGTGCATTGAAATTGACGAAGCAATAGTCCAGGACCACCGTTCCTTCCGGCGCATGGATCCCGTAAGATCCATGCCCGGGGGAGCAGCGGTGACCCGCCCCAACCCCCACTCGACCATGAAAGCTCTACACACTCTTTTGATACTTGGTGCTAGCACATTCTTCACCGCGTGTACCGATCTGCAGGGCGGCGACAAGCTCGCTGCACCACCACCGAATACATCCCTTGTGCCTGCGCTACCTCCGCGCACAGTGGCGATCGGTCTTCCCGGCGAAGCCGAGCAACTACAAGCCTCATTTGAGAAGCTCAAGCAAAAGCTGGCGAAGGACCCGAACGATACGAAGACGTGGTTGAAACTCTGCGAGGTCTTCATCACCGAAGCCCGCATTACAGGCAACTATGGGCCCAACCATGATGCGGCCCTTGTGATACTGGACCGCGTTCTGTCCCTCACCACGAAAAAGGAGCCGGCGGTCATGGAGTTGCGCAGCGAGGCGCTCACCTTGAAGGCGGTGATCCGGTTGAGCCAGCACAACTTCAGCGAAGCGCTTGCTCTTGGCGAAGAGGCGGTCGTGCTCGACCCGCACCGGGCGTTCAACTACGGGGTATTGGTGGACGCGAACGTGGAACTGGGCCATTATGCCAAGGCTGTCGAGATGAGCGACAAGATGGTAAGCACCCGGCCTGACCTGCGCAGCTACAGCCGCGTGAGCTATTTGCGCGAGATCTACGGCAATGTGGAAGGCGCCATCGACGCCATGGACATGGCGGTGAAGGCGGGCTACCCTGGCAGTGAGGAAACCAGCTGGTGCCGTGTTCAACTCGGTGGACTTCACGAACGCAATGGTGATATCGCTTCCGCGGAAAAGCAATATCGCCAGGCGCTCGCCGAACGACCAGACTATCCCTTCGCATTGGCGGCCCTTGGCCGCGTCACTGGAAAGATGAAGAACTACACTGAGGCGGAGAAGTATCTGGGCTCGGCCATCGCGCTGATGCCTGATGCGGCTTTCTACCAGGAACTGGCACGTGTGTATGCCGCACAGAGCAAGACGGAACTCTATGATGAAGCGGTGTTGAACGCAGGTCGTGCGCTAGCTGGTCTGGCCAAAGGCGGCGAAGGTCACAACCACCAGGTGGGCCTTGAAATGGCGCGCTATCAGCTGGAGTTCGCGAAGGACCTGGACAACGCGCTCATCAACGCTGAACACGAGGCTACGCACCGTGCGGACAACAACGATGTGAACCTCGCGCTCGCAGCGATCCACTATGCGAAAGGAGATGCGCCTACTGCTGCTGGGTTCATCGCACGTGCGAAGAGCACAGGTTCAAAAGACACCTACATGCTGTGCCTTGAGGGATTGATCCTGGCGAAGAACGGCGAGGTGGCGAAGGGGAAGGCGTTGGTCGCCGAAAGCCTGAAGCGCGATCCGTACCAGAACCATCCGTTCGTGCAAGAGGCACGCCGGATGATCGGGAGCTGATGCGCACCATCCTGGATCCGAATGCGCGCGGCTCACGGTCATAAAGTGCTTCTGGCGATCGCGGCGATCCTGCTCACCGGGATGCCAGCAAGCGCACATGTGGTATTCAACGAACTGGAGTTGCTTACCGGCCCTGAGGCCGGTTGGCATTTCCTGAAGCAGGGCTATCTGCACATACTCCCGCTGGGCTTCGATCATATCCTCTTCGTTCTGAGCCTCTATCTCTTGAGTCCGAAGTGGAAGCCGATCCTCTGGCAGGCCACCGCATTCACAGTAGCGCACTCCGTGACGCTCGGACTGGCGATGTACGGTGTGATCACGCCGCCACCAGCGATCGTGGAACCCTTGATCGCCATCAGCATCATGGTGGTGGCTCTGGAGAACATCATCTCACAGCGACTGCGCGCCACCCGCATCGGTGTGGTGTTCCTCTTCGGCCTCGTGCATGGCCTGGGCTTCGCCGGGGCGCTCACCACGCTGGGCCTTCCGCGCAAACACTTCCTCACCACGTTGATCACGTTCAATGTTGGCGTTGAGCTCGGCCAGATCACCGTGATCCTGATCGCCCTCCTGCTGTTCGGTCTCTGGTTCCGGGAGAAGCCGTACTACCACCGGGCGGTCGTGGTCCCGCTCTCGGTGGCGATCCTACTCATAGCCGGGTACTGGACCGTCGAGCGGATCTTTTTCGCCTAGTGAGCCGAACGATCGAACTCTTGCTTCACAAGCACAGCGATCGGGTGCGTTTGTTGATCGACCAGGTGTACTTAGACCTTCATGATGTCCTTCTCCTTCAGCGCGAGAAGTTCGTCCGCCTTCTTGTTGTAGTTGGCCGTGAGCTTTTCCACTTGGCTCTCAAGATCCTTGGCGTGGTCCTCCGGCATGCCCTCCTTCTTGGCAGCCTTGATGGCTTCCATGGCCTTCTGGCGGCCGCTGCGGATACCAACTTTGGCGTGTTCGGCTTCGGCGTGTGCTGTCTTCACCAAGGTCTTGCGACGCTCCTCGGTAAGCATGGGTACGTGAATGATCACGCTCTCGCCATTGTTGCTCGGGTTGAATCCGAGGTTCGCACCGATGATCGCCTTCTCGATCGCATCGATCAATTTCTTCTCCCAGGGCTTTACGAACAAGGTGCGGGCATCTCCGGTGTTGATGCCGGCTACTTGCGAGAGCGGCACCATCTGGCCGTAGTAATCCACACGCACCCCTTCGAGCATCGAGGGATTGGCAGCGCCCGCACGCACCTTGGTGAGTTCGTTCTCCAGATGCTCAACGGTCTTGTGCATGTGCTCCTCGCACTGTTTGATGGCGGCGTTCGTGTCGATCATGGTCAAAAGGTCTTGGAATGATCCCGGTAGGGCCGCAAAAATAGCCAAGCCACGCTGACCGGAGGAGCACGACCCTCACTTGTACCTTGGCCGCCCCATGCGCGCGGCCAAAGCCTTTCGTCACCTGGTCAACCACATCGTCCGACTAGGGCCGTTCACCGGGCTGCGCGTCCTGTGGTTGAAACAACGCGGACCGGGGCATGAGGCCGTGATCCGTGTGCATGATCTCGCCGGCCCACTGATCGTTCGAACGGGCTCGAGCGACCTGGCGATCTTCGATGAGGTGGTGATGCTCCGCGGCTACGGCTTCACGCTGAACAAGCCTCCACGGGTCATCCTGGACATCGGCGCCAACATCGGCATGGCCACGTTGACCTTCAAACGGCGTTACCCCGATGCGCGCGTGGTCGCTGTGGAACCGGACCCGGAGAACTTCGACCTACTCCGACGGAATACCGCAAGCTTGAAGGGCGTGGAACTGCTACAGGCCGCGCTGACCCCAATGGATGGCATGATCGGCTTCGAACGCGACGGCTTGAACCCGTCGGGATTCCACATTCGGGACCTGAAGACCGGGGAGCAGGGTGTGCCGGCGATCTCCATGCGCACGCTGATGGAGCGCTTCGGCTTGGAACGGGTCGACTTGCTGAAGTTGGATATCGAAGGTGCCGAGAAGGAACTGTTCGAGGCGGCCGATCTGGCGTGGATGGACCGCGTGGACACCATCGCCGTGGAACTGCACGATCGCATGCGACCGGGTTGCGGTCACGCGTTCTTCAAGGCCTCTTCCCGCAGCCCGCGCAACTACGACGTGCACGAGTACCTCGTGATCGCCAGCAAAGCTTAGAGGGCATCTCAAAATTATCCTTCGGGCTGCGCGCGGGTCTTTCGCGGCCATACTTCGTTGCTCAACCCGTACATAGCCACCGGCTTTGCTCGGGTCTCGCGCCTCGTCTGACCG
>JBDTNF010000165.1:0-53491 GCA_039933875.1 Flavobacteriales bacterium
GCCTGCAGAAGGTGCTGGATACGAAGGTGGACTTCGAGACCTTCTTCGCCAAAGCGCCACGCATGCACCCGAACGTAACAATGATCACCGGTATGATCTGCGGCTACCGTATAGAGGAGATCGAGGATCCCGTGATGCGGCAGATGCGCTACCTGGACAAGCTGGTGGATGAGTTGGCGAAGGGCAGGGCGATGGAGAAGATCTTGCGGAGGTGAGGATGAAGCGAGCTTTGAAATACGCTTTGCTCATCGTACCCGGAGCAATGGCGATCTATATCATCGTGCCTATCGGCGATCACTGCTCGGGCTTGGCGCGCTCGCTCGGTTGGCTGCTGTGCGTTATGGTCTATTTGATCTGCCTTGCGTTCACAGGATCGGGATCCAAAAGCGGATCGCGATCCGATCCAGTGCCGCTCCTTATTACGTGTGCTTTTGTGGGTCTGAATTACTTCATCTTCAGCGCGGAATACGGTGAGAAGCCATGGTCGCGTAAGGTGATGACCGGATGGATCGGCCCTGAAGACGCAAAAAGGGCTGGACTGGCTTTGTACACGGACGGTACGTTCACCGCCCACATCGGGTATGTTGACCACGGCTGCACCTACACGGGAGACTACACGCTGGCAAACGATACGTTGAAGTTGCTGCGCCAGGACATTTCGCAGATGACCCATGGCATGTTCGCGCCCGCCTATCGTTTGTTTCTTCCCGGGAGCCTACTTCAGCCGATCGATATGAAGTACGAGCCTGTTCAGATCACCATGGACAAGATCCTAAGGAAATGAGCAAGACCCGATCCATCATGACCCTGTGTACGCTCTCGCTGAGCACCGGTGCAACTGCCCAGATCTTTCCGTTCGGGACTACAGAGCGCCCGGCCGAGGGATGGCCCGCCGAGCAGGTGGAGTTCTACCAGCCAATCGTCACGGACAGCACCTTGCTCTTTCCTGCGCCGCAGCTGGTGTGGTTGTGCACCTGTAGCTGGCCCAACGAGTACGAGTTCTACTACGACATCGACTTCCGCACCGCACGCAAATGCTGGGGTCGCACGGAGGTCTTCGATCGCGTAGCGGTGAACGGCCAGTACGGCTTCGTGCAGCGCGGGCTCGGCGAGCTACATGCCACTTTGGAGGAAACCCCGGAAGGATTCCTGTACAAGGAACTGTCGGGCGAGGACACGGAGCCAACGCGCACCGTTGATCTAAACTTCGACACGGACCATGTGTTGCGCACCGATACGACCGCTGTAACGAGGTGGGATCGCGAGGGACTTGTCACGCGGATCACGCACTATGTGGAGTTGAGGCCTGTGCCGTGATCAAGCTCAAAGGCAAGGCCATGGAGAAGATCTTGAGGAAGTGAGCAGGATGGGCGGGTTCTTCAGCGCTCGCTGAAGCCGAGCCAGTACTCACGAATACCGTCCTGGTGCTTGATCCGGATCTGAGTTCCATCCTTATGCATAGTAACAACGCGGCAACTGCCGGGATGGCTCACGTAGTCGAAAGCCACTCCCAACCCGTCGTCGGTTGCTTTGACTCCGATCGCTCTTGGTTGCAACGTGTTCCTGCGCGACTTCAGTAGTTCGGCGCGACCTTCAGCCAATTCGATGCTTTCAGGATCGAGCTGCGATTTGATTGCGCTGTCCGGAGCGTCGGTGTAACCATTGTCGCGAACAAATCGCTCTGCAAGTTCCACCGCCCTTTCGCTCGATATTTGTTTGTGTGGTTCTATCGAACGCGGGTCCTGCCCGCAGAGCGGCCCAGCCTGGACGAGTAGCGCGGCGGGCACTACCACACGAGCGAAAAGAGTGCGGAAACCGAGCATAGGCATAGCTTCGAAAGTTAGCTGTTCAATGAACTGCCCGCTGGGCTACCTCCTCACCTCATACCGCATCGCCACCGCCCCCGAACTGAACTCCTTTCGGTCCACGAGCTTGAGGTCGACCATCCTCGACAGCCCCGCGAACAATGTGGGTCCGTGGCCAGCGATCCGGGGGTGTACGATGAACTGGTACTCATCGATCAGGCCGAGCTCCGTCAAGGCCATGGCGAGTTGCACGCCGCCCACCCCCAATGCCTTGCCCGGCTGCTGCTTGAGCTGCTGAACGAATGTGGCCAGGTCTGCGCGCACAAGCTCCGCATTCCAATCCACCTCCTTCAACGTGCTGCTCACCACATACTTCTTCGCTGCGTCGATCGTCTGCGCGAAGGGCATCATCCATTCCGGCATGGGCCACGATACCGGCAAGCGCCATGCGGCCAACATCATCTCATAGGTCACGCGTCCGAAGATCAGCGCATCGCACTGCGCGATGTACTCCATCGCGTTACGGTGCAGTTCCTCATCGGCGATCCCCACCGTGTGATCGTAGCATCCGTCCAGGGTGACGTTGAGGGAGAAACGGAGGGGGCGCATGCGGGTTTTTGGTTTGGTGTGTTGTTGGCGTGCCGCCGAACCGTCGGTGGGCACTCTCAAAAATAATCCTAGCCTGGCAATGCCTCGCCAAAGGCCGGGCCATGGAAGATCCTGAGGAAGTCACACCGACCCCCTGTCTGTGATCGGCGCCTTGTGTTAAAGTGGAAAAGGTCACTTGCCCTTTTTCGCCCTCAGTGCCTCCAGGTTCTTGATCAGCGTGGGCAGCAGCGTATGCTTCTGCTCACTGGCAAGCGCCACGGCTTTCTCCTGATTCAGGATCGCCAGATCCAGTTGACCGTTCAGATCCAGTGCGGATGCATAGCTGTCGTAGGTATTGCAGGATAGGGGATACAGTTCAGTGTTGAGCTTCAGCACCATGGCAGCATCACCATAGTTGCTGGCGAGGATATAGCGGTATCCCAGGTAGTTCAGCAGCGTTTCACGCTCTTCATCTGTGGTTCCGTAAAGCCATGCGGCTTTGGCGAAACTCTGTTCGCCTTCTTCGATATGCTTGGTCTTTAGCAACACCGCTCCTTCCGCCGCATATACCTCGGACGATGCAGGGAACAGTTCCTTGCCAAGTTCCAACACGGATAGGGCATCCGCAGGTTGCCCCTCGTTGCCAAGTTCATCCGATAGCTCGATCAACTCATCTACCGAGATGTAATAGTTCTGCCGTTCGTTCTCCTTCAGCCGGTTGAATTCGACCACGGCGGCATCGGAGCCACTGGATCGGATACCACATCCCAGCACCTGCACGAGCGACTTGAGGATCGGGTTCCGGTATGGACGGTCGTTGATGATCCTCAAGCAAGCGATGCCCTTCAGGTCACATCCCGTGTAGTCGAAATTGTCCAGGGCCACGACGCACTGCTGCTTGTCCGGGTTGCGAAGAAGGATCGCGCGCGTGCCAAAGCTGCGGCCTTTGTGCCAGATGATCCTTCCGCCGGTGGTGTCGGTGGAGATGAACCAACCCAGTCCGTAGTAGGAGGGGATCGGTGCCTGTTCATCCCTGGCGGTGTCACCATTGGTGAGGATGAACGGTGTATAGGCCAGCTCCTGCGAGACGCGATCGAGGATCACGTTGTCGCGCAACGCGCGATCGAACTTCACCAGGTCGCCGGTGGTACTGTAAACGTTGCTGGAGCCTACGAAATAGTGATCATTGCGTGGGAAGGGGCCGACCGAGTCGGTGGGCACCACTTCACAAGCAGCGATGTCGGCGAACATGTGCGGCACAACAAGGTCGTGCGCGTTCAACCCCTTTGGCATCCAAGCCGCGAGGGCACTGGTACGGGGAATGAAGGTGCGGTCCATACCGGCGGGCGCGAGGATGTTGCGTTGAACGTATTCGTCGAACGATATATGCGACACGCGCTCAACGAGCAAGGCCAGCACATCGTATCCCAGGTTCGAATAGCCCCACGCGGAGCCGGGCGCGAAGATCAAGGGGACCTTGTACTTCTTCAGCAGCGGGATTATGCTGTCATTGGTGAGCCGTTGGCGGTCATCGGTGCTGTCCAGGAAGTCGAGGTTCGGCGTGATCCCGGAAGTGTGTGAAAGGAGGTGTTCGATCCGCACGCTGTCGTAGGGGAATTCCGGAAGATGGAGGACGACGCGGTCCTTGATGTTGAGGAGGCCCTTCTCCTGTAATTGCAATACGGCCACGGCTGTGAACGGTTTCGACACCGAGCCGATGTTGAAAAGCGAATTGGCCTTTAGCGGTTCTCGCGTCGCCGCATCGCGGAACCCAACGGTCCGATCGTGGAAGGGCACGTTGTGGATAGATACCAGCACTTCGCCATTGAAGCACTTCTTCGCCACGGCCAGGTCGATCAGCGAATCGATCTCCGCCGCTTCACGCGATTGCGCGAAAGCGGAAAGTGCGCAGAGCAACAGGGTGGATAGAAGGACTGATCGCATTTGTGCACGTTATGCCTCGCTTAGTGGGACCAATTGATGTTACGCACCCGAAGATCAGCGCATCGCACTGCGCGATGTACTCCATGGCGTTACGGTCGTTCCTCATCGGCGATCCCCACCGTGTGATCGTAGCAACCGTCCAAAGTGACGTTGAGAGAGAAGCGGAGGGGGCGCATTATTCGTTGTGGGGATAAAGAGGATCCAGCTTCTTCCGTCCCTCAGGCGCAGGCTGTTGGATCGGGTGCACTTCAGTGTTCGTGGACTCGACCTGCCATTCAACACGATCGTCCTGACTGATGCGAATGCCCTCGGCATACGCCGCCTCTCCGTCAATACGGAAACTTCCATCCTCTGCCTTCTTAACGATCTGGTCGGTGACCGGCACTGCGATATATGCATCCTCGTAGGTGACACGGCGTACCCGCAGTGCAATGGAATGTGTGCTCATTGGATCAGGTGGTGAAGTGATTTGATCGGCCGCGTCTTTCTTACCATCACCGCAGGCGCACAGCAGCGCCAAAGCGGCCAGCGGAAGCATCTTCTTCATATCCTAGATCAATTAGGTCGTCTCAATAGTACCTCAGGTGATCATCCCCGCTCAACTACGGACTTAGTATCGTTCAGGTCTTGCAGGATGGCTTTCTTGATCATGCCTTTGAAGAAGATCATCGGGATGGCCTTCAGCGAAGCCATGAACCCTTGGGGCTTGGTCTCGTGGATACTTCGCAGAATGAGAGGCCCTTCATGATCCGCTATCCGGTGATATGTCGTGAACAGGAAGCCACCATCTCTTGCTTCGGTCGTGTAGAATTCATTCTCTGCACCAGCGATGACTCTCTTTTCCACAGTCGCAGGCTTACCGAACAGCATGCGTGTCTCCCGCCACCTCAGACCTATGATCCCGTTCGCAGGTTTTTCAATGACCTCGACCTTATCGATCCCGCTGATGATCTGCGCGGCGTTCTCGATGTTCGTGAGCGCAGCCCAGACCGCAGCCTTGGTTCCGTTGATAGTTACTTGTGCTTCTACGATCATGGTAGTGCGGATCCAGGCCGACCTGCTCTTCTATTATTCGTCATGCTCAACGTTGGGTCGGCGCTGCGCGACGTGCCAAAGCACCCCAGCGGGGTCGACAACGTAAGCGATCCGCAAGCCCCAAGGCTGGAGCGCCGGCGCTTTCGGCACTGCCACCCCGAATGTTTTGGGGATATCCAGTGCGGAAATGTGGGTCCACCAAGCGTCGAGGTCGTCGACCATGAGCTGCATCATGAAATTTTCAGCCCACTCTTTTTGGAAATGCTTTTGGAGGACAAAACTGCTCGCTCCGATCCTGAAGATCGCCACTTCTTCAGAGTCCAGCAGTTTGGCAAACCCCATTGCTTCATAAAAACGCTTGGATAGTTCGAAATCCTTTGCTGGGAGGAAAGGCCGGGCAAGCTCATTGCTTGTTTTCATGATGATCTCTTTGGTCTTTGCATAGACGTCACCTCTGCGCTAACGATCATGGTTTCCTCAGCGCGCCAACATGCCGGTAGGTATTGAGGAGCAAACCCGTCGTAGAAGCCTTCGAGCTGACGAAAGCGAACTCGCGCGGATCCATGCTGTCGGAGAAACAGCGTTTGCCTTTGCCCAGCAGGAGCGGGTAGACCGCCAACACCAGTTCGTCCACCATGCCCTGCTGGAGCAGCACGGAAGTCACCGATGCACTGCCCCAAATGAGCAGGTCGGGGCCATCCTGTGTTTTGAGGCGGCGGATGCCTTCGATCGCTTCCTTGCCGAGGTCTCCGAGCGGTCCCCATTCCAGGCTTTCCGGCCGATGCGTCACGATGTACTTCGTCGCGGCGTTGATTTTGTCCGCGAAGGGACCGCCGCTCATCTTCGGCCAGTAGCCGGACCAGAGATCGTAGGTCTTGCGGCCCAGCAACAGATCGAACGTTTCTCCTTGTGCCTCGGCGGTGGCCGCTGCACCATCCGGACTTCGATACGCCGCCGTCCATCCACCGTTCGCGTATTCGTCATCACCGGGTGGCGCGATCACGCCGTCCAGCGAGATGTGTTCCATCATTCGGATCTTTCTCATTGACGTTTCGATGTGCAGGATTAACGCGCTGGAATCTGCGCTTAAGCGATCATGGTCTTAATCCAGTAAAGAACTGATTCCAACATGCTTCAAAGGACCTTGGGTTGACCTCATTCTGGTCGAAGTCCTTCAGCGTCATGTTCGTATCCAACCAGAATCCGATGTGCTTATCATCGGGGGCAGCCAAAACCGGCTTTCCGTTGGCATCCAATCCTATTTCGCGTACCGGATCGCCAGTCTCATCAAACTCGATCCACCATTCATGCACGAGGTGCATCTTCTTATCGTAAGCGACGTCTTGCGGAACAAAGAACAATACCGCTCGCCAAAGCCTCACTGTGATCGGTTCCTTTTCGGGCCAATCAGTTGCCTTGCGAGTTCGGATGTGTTTCACAGGTTCTACTTCGGCTCCCACAATTCGATCTTGTTCCCTTCCGGATCATACACCCACGCGAAGCGGCCGTAGTCCTCGTCCTGCCGTTTGGGATCGATGCGCACGCCGTCGGCCTCCAGCTTCTTCAGCAAGCCATCCATGTCCTGCACGCGCAGGTTCAGCATGAACTGCTGCTTGCTGTCGAAGTAGTCGCTGTCGCGCTTGAAGGGCGAGAACACCGTGGGGCCGGCATCCTGTTGCCAGGTATAGCCATGCTCCGAGTCGTTGATGCCGAAGTGTTTGTTGTACCAACTGGCAAGCGCCTTGTGGTCGTCCGAGCGGAAGAAGAATCCGCCGATGCCGGTGACGTGTTTCATGTGGATCTAGGTGTGTGTATGGATGGTGCCAGGCGGAAACGGGTTGGTCAGAGGATCGGCTTCAGGGACATCCGGCCGTACGCGATGAATGCCATGAGGAGGCCGAGCACGAGGCTCATGATGATGGCCGGGGTCTCATTGTACTTCACATGTACTCCGATGAACACGAGGCTCTCGATCGCCAGCAGCGTGGCAGCAACTACCGTTAGCGTAGGATGCCAGCGGAAGGCGGCAGGCACGATCAGCCCGACGACGCAGATGAGTTCAAGAACACCAAGCGCGATCCACGCTGGATCGGGCAACGCATCAAAGGACTGGACGCCTTCCCTCACCTTGTCGAGTATGAAGACCTTCATAATGCCTGATGCACCGTAGATGAGCGCGGCGAGGATCTGTAGGACCCAGAGCAGGATGTTCATGGTGACGATTGTGTTGCGGCCTGATCAGAATAGGCAGTCCAATATTAGCCCAAGGTGGCCGACTACCTGATGCCATCGCGCTGTTGACATGTGCGGCCATGACCGAACATCGCGGCTACCCCCGTAGGCTATGACAGCATCCCCGACTCGATCAGGCTCTTGATCCCGTTCACCGCGATCTGCAGGCCCACGCAGAAGATCAGGAACGCGGTGATCCGGCTCAGCACCCGTTCGCCAGTGGTACCCAATCGATCGACCATCCGCTTGGTATTCCCGTAAAAGACGAGCACCATGATGCACAGCACAACAACGGCTAGCAACGTCGCGGCGGTGTTGAACAGGAAGGTCCTCACGTCGGTGTTCGCGCCTTGCGCGCTCAGGGTGAACAGCACCGAGATGGTGCCGGCGCCGGTGGTGATCGGGAAGGTGATCGGATAGAACAGGATGTTGTTGATGTCGGTGTCCGGGCCGTGCGCTGTGGCATGGTCGGCAGGGGTTTCGGGTGATGGTCGTTTCTCATCCACGGAGAGCGATTCCCACCCCAGTTTGCAGATCATGATGCCCCCGGCCAGTTGGATCACCGGGATGGAGATGCCGAACAACTCAAGGATCCAATGGCCTGCGAACAAGGTCACGGTGCAGATGGAGAACGCATAGAAGGTGATCTTGCGCACGGCGGCCTTGCGTTCCGCATCCGTCAGCCGCATCAGGGAGGGGTTCACGATGAAGGCGGAGCCGATCGGGTTCACCACCGGGAACAGCGCGATGATGCTGATGAAGAGCAGGTGGATGAAGGAGTGAAGGTCCATCGGGCGGGATGAGGCCAGCGCCGTGTGGCCTTCCATCGCGTGGACCGAAAGTAGCGTGGCGGGGTCATCGGACCTATGTTCGGATGTTCGCTGATCGTCGCGTTCGATCGAACCTCTCTTGATGGCAAGGATGCCGCTCAGCTGATGCGACCTGGGCCGTCCCTCAAGTGATGGACAGTGATATCGTGCCCAACCGATCATGGCCCGTTCGCGTGTATGTTCACAGGACCTTGTCTCACTGGTTGACTACCATCCCTTCTACCGTGCGATCGCTACTCACCCTCTGGCTATCGATAGCGGTAGCTGTCGCATCGGCACAGAACCTCATTCCCAATGGCGATCTGGAGGACTATGCTCCATGCCCTACGTCCAATTCCCAGATCGACCGGGCCGCTCCCTGGTTCAATGCCTTTGTCAGCACACCCTGGGGCCCCGGCCCAACTCCGGACTATTTCAACGAGTGCACCTCGCTTGCAGGGATCGACGTTCCCGTGAACAACTATGGCGTGCAGATCGCGCATAGCGGATCCGCCTATGCGGGCTTTATGGTGTACCTCCAGTATTCGCCGGATTTCAGGGAGTACATGGAAGTACAGTGGACCCAGCCGTTGATCGCGGGGAAATGCTACGAACTATCGCTTTATCTCAGCCTGGCCGAAACGATCGGCAATACGGCTTCAGGCGACATCGGCGCTTATTTCAGTGGCGTGCCATTGGTCCAGGCTGTCTGGGACACGTTGCCCGTGGTACCCCAGTTGGACCATCTCGGAGGGTTTCTCGCTGACACATTGGACTGGATCCACGCGACAGGCGTCTATCAAGCGCAAGGCGGCGAGGAGTATTTGACGATCGGCAACTTCCACAGTGACATGACCACCGGCCTGCTAGCGTTGGACACGTTGGCGATGGGTGTTGCCATGTCCAGCTACTACTTCATCGATGACGTTTCGCTCGAATTGGTCAAGCTGCCCCCCGATGGCGGATGTGGAACCTTGAGCGTCGAGGACCCTGCGCTGCCGGCCATGTGGTGGCTGCTGGATCCATCAGGCGATGAGCTCATGGTTTCGACCTCCCTGCCGGGGAGGGTCACGATGACCATGTGGGACCTAAGTGGCAAGGTCGTTCTGACAAGCGGGTTCGATCAACGCGCCACCCTCGGGATCGGTCATTTGGCGGAAGGGCTCTACGCGTTCGAACTGGCGGATCCTGCAGGAACCACAGCTCGGGGAAGGTTCATCAAGTGATCGACGAGGGGTCGGTCACCGGCAGCCTGCGCGGCATACCACCAGCTGACGGATAGGCCCCACCATTTGTACGCGCCTCAACGGACGGTCCCTGCATTCCCGGGCGGAGCTTTCCCTTCCCCCAAATTGGTGGTATGAGTGTGCGCCCGGTCACGATCGCAACGGCCTACTGCCTGTTCAGCCTGCCTTCCTTTTCGCAGCGACCGATCGCGATCGATCTTCACGATGCGGTCAAGAAAGGCGACATCCAGGTCTACAACAGAACACTCGGCCTGATCGAGGAAGCCGCTCATCCGGGCATCCGCTTGAGCAAGGACTTTGGTGAAGGAGTCGCTTGGCTGAAGGGCGTGGAATTCTCCAACGGCACCATCGAGTTCGATGTGCGCGGCGAGGATGTGAAGCAGCACAGCTTCGTCGGCATCGCCTTCCACGGCGCGAACGATTCCACATTCGACGCGATTTACCTGCGCCCGTTCCAGTTCAGGGCAACGAACGATACCTTGAGGAACCGATCCATACAATACATCTCTCTTCCGGAATACACGTGGAGAGTGCTCCGTGCACAGTCGCCCACGGTCTATGAGCATTCGATCGACCCATCGCCCGATCCGAACGCGTGGGTACACATGCGCGTGGTGGTGCAGGGCGAGACCATCTCCACTTACATCAACGGAGCCAGGGAACCCAGCTTGGTGGTGAAGAAGGTGACCAAGCTGCACTCCGGGCGCGTCGGCTTCTATGTCGCCGATACTTCGGGCGGGGACTTCGCGAACCTCAAGATCACGCGAAGGAATTGAGCCCTGGCATCGCTCACTTCGCGTACCACTCCACGATCGCGCGATAGGGATCATCCACGTTCGTCGGCAAGTTGACATCAGGCACGATCCCGGTCTGGTTGTATCCGCCCTGCGGCAGGTACCGTGATGAAGCCAACGTGGGGTACCCTAAGAGGTATCCCGCTGCTTCGCAACCGAAATAGACCATCGTCACGTTCTGGTGATCGATACAGCCGGCCGTGGCTTCACCGAACTGCTTCACGCGCGGATAGTTGCGCGCGCGCAGACAGAACGCCTCACCCGCGCTAACCACGCCGCGGTCCGTGAGCAAGGCCACCTGCTTGGGCCCTGAAGCTTCGTGTTCCGTGGCATCCGTTGCAGGCTCCGTCGGTGCCGTGGAACTGGTTTCGGGATCGGAGAACTCTACGAGTTCGCCGGTATGCTCCTTCATGCGCTGGACCAGACCGGGAGGCACCCAACCGTCGCGCTCCATGTAGGTGAAATACTTGATGTTATCCTCCGACGAGAGCACGACGGCCTTCGCGGTGTCGGCCGGTGGCGGGCTGTGTGGGCCGAGGTAGCGGTCCAGTCCTCGGGTCATGCCGCTTGACCCGCCTTCGTTCGATCGCAGGTCGATGATCAGCAGGCGGGCTTGCGACAGATCGGCATCGTGTGTACGCAGGAGACTGTCGAGACGTGTCGTGAACATCGGGTTGCAACTGGGCAGTGAGGCCACCCATACCGAACCATCGCTGCCGTAAGGGAACACCTGTGGAGCGAGCGGTTGCTCCACGTCGATCACGCAGGCGTTGCTGGTTGTTGGCGATACGCGCACCCAGGTGAACGGCGGCATCATGAGCAATGAACCGCGCACGATGCGCGCCCCCTTCGCCGCGGGTTGATAGATGGCAGGATGAACGGCCACACCCTTCTCGTTCAGTACGACCGCATCGTAGGAGCCGTCCACAAGCTTGCTGAAACGCGCTTTCACTTCGCCCTTTTGTTCGCCTTCCTCCATGAGCACGGCAGCGAACGTTCCATCGGATGCATCAGCACCCGCGGGGATGATGGAGACTCTGCGCCCGTCGTGCGTCATCCATTGGCCTTCGATGGCGTCCACATGTTCGGTGTTCGCGCCGTTCATATCAAGTTCCACGCGCGGTTCCGGTTGTCGGTAGGTGGAGTCGTATTCACCCCATACATCGCTGATGAACAGATGGCCATCCTGGAAGTGATCCACATAGCGCCGCAGCAAACTCCAGCACGTGGTCACGTTCGCCTGCCTGGCCTCCGACCGCAGTCGTTCGCATAAGTCGCTGTAAGTGGTACGCCTGTCATCATGGAACTCGATCGCATAGCCGGAATAATTGGTTTCGACCTTGGCGATCAAGGCGTCCAGTTGATCCGTGCACGGACAGATCGGGTCCGACTGCGCATCCAGCAGCGTGGCATGCCCCAAGAAGGTCAATGGCAGTATCGTGCGAAGCACGTGTTTAAGGCATCGGAGAGGGTCGACCATTCCCCGAAACTATTCGCTGCGACCTCTGGATCGTCCAGCACGGGACCGTCGGTTCGTCCGCGACTACTTTCGCGGTACATGCAACCCCGCCGCTCGTTCATCGTCCTTGGTGTGCAGAACCTCGACCGGTCGAAGCGCACATTGCTACTCCTCCTTTCCTCTGCACTGGTGTCGGGCGCCCACGCCCAACTTCTCAACGGATCCTTCGAAGACGACCTTGGCAACCCCACCTGGGCCGGATGGGTGGGTACCTGCGATGTGGTTCCAGGTCCTGGCGCGCCTGGCTTCGGTGCGTATTCCATCCTCGTGCCGCACAGCAATGCGCCGGGCTGCGGCTGGAGCCGGCTGGATCAATTGGTCCCGTTCATCGGCGATGGCGAGAGTTGGACGCTCTCGGGCTGGTGCGCCAACTTCACCTTCTTCTTCGCCGACCCTTACAGCGGTTTTCGTTTTGGGGTGAAGCGCGCTGATGGAGATCTCGATTTCAATACGGCCGCCTTGCAGAACACCGGCAGTTGGACGCATTTGAGCGTGACCAATTCCTTCACGCTCGCTCCCGGCGACACGGTCTTTGTGGAATGCGATCCCGGAACCGTGAGCGGCTTGGGTGAGAACCAGGTCTTCGCCATGTTCGACGGTGTGGAACTGGTGCAGCTCTCGACCGGGATCCACGAAGCTGATGCAGGTATCCGCCTGCGCACACGCCCCAACCCCGTCGCGGACCACTTGTGGGTCGCCACGGATGCGCCGCTCCTGGAGTTGCGCATGATCGGCATGGACGGCACTGTGCAACGCGATCTTCCGTTCGCAGGGCAGGGTGGCACAGCGGAAGTGGATGTCAGCGACCTGGCTCCCGGCGTGCACGCCGTATGGGCGCGCACCAGGGAAGGTGTTCGCACCGCGCGCTTCATCAAGCTGTAGAGAGGGAGTCGCCTAACTTGGTGGCGAACCATGCAACCCCGCCTCTCCTTCATCACCCTCGGCGTCGCCGACCTCGACAAGTCAAAGGCCTTCTACAACGATGTGCTCGGCTGGAAACCCTTCCAGGATAATGGCGGCATCGTGATGTACAAGCTCAATGGCATGATCCTCTCGCTCTTCCCACAACACGAACTGGCGGAGGACGCGCAAGTGAAGGAGGCCCCCCTCGATCCCCTCGAAGGGGGGAAGATCCCCGCGCCGCGCTTCACACTGGCGCAATGCCTGCGCAGCACGGAGGAGGTTGATGCGCTCTTCGCCGAGCTGAAGAAGAACAAGGTCACCATCACCAAAGAACCCGTGAAAGTGTTCTGGGGCGGCTATAGCGGCTACTTCGCAGATCCTGACGGACATTTGTGGGAGATCGCGCACAACCCGTTCCTCGAGATGGACAAGGACGGCAACGTGCTCGCCATGAAGATGTAAGCCATGAGCAAGACACTGAAGGCCCCGTCCAAGACTCCTGCGATCAGCGGAACATCGCTCAATGGGAACGGCCATGCGTCCAAGGAGCGCCATCCTTCGACTCCTCGGTCGCCTAGCGACTTGCGGAGTACCGCTTCGCCATTGCTCAGGACGGGCGCTGCGAAGCGCCTTCCCGTGATGAAGACCTACAAGATCTACATCGGTGGCAAGTTCCCGCGCACCGAGAGCGGCCGCTACTACCAGCCGAAGGGCGCCGATGGCAAACCGCTGGCGAACATCTGCCGCAGCAGCCGCAAGGACGTGCGCGATGCCGTGATCGCAGCGCGTGGTGCCGTGGGCGGCTGGGCTGGTCGCAGTGCGTTCAATCGCGGACAGATCCTCTACCGCATCGGTGAGATGCTCGAAGGACGTCGCGCGCAATTCGTACACGAGCTGACCCTGCACGGATCAACGACCCAAGAGGCGAATGAGGAAGTGAGCGCCGCCATCGATCGCTGGATCCACTACGCCGGTTGGTGCGACAAGTACCAGGCGCTCTTCAGCAGTGTGAACCCCACGAACAGCTCGCACTTCAACTTCAGCGTGCTGGAACCTACCGGCGTGGTGGGCGTGATGACGCCCAATGGTAGCGCGCTGCTCGGCCTTGTGAGCATGGTGGCTCCCGTGATCACGGGCGGAAACACATGCATCGTGGTGGCCAGCGAAAGCATGCCTCTTCCTGCCGTCACCTTCGCCGAAGTGCTCGCCACCAGCGATCTGCCCGGCGGCGTCGTGAACCTGCTCACCGGCTACCGCAGCGAATTGCTCAAGCCGCTCGTGTCGCACATGGACATCAACGCCATCGTTGTCGCGCCCCTCGACTCCGCTCGGGGTGACGCCGCCGCTGAGCGCGCGATGGTGGACAGCGAAGCCACCTGCAACCTCAAGCGCACGGTTTATCCGAAGATCACGGACTGGAACAAGGAGGATGCGCAATCACCCTACATGATCCTCGACACGCAAGAGGTGAAGACCACCTGGCACCCGATCGAACGCGGGCAGGGTGGGGGTGGGGGGTATTGAAGGAGCCAAGCATGCCAAAGCTTTACGAGTACTTCGGCCTTGTGTTCTTGATGTTCAGCAATGAGCACAGTCCGATCCATGTCCATGCGCGTTATGGCAAGTACGAGTCGGTGATCGAGCTGATCATGCGTGACGGCAAGCTGGTCGAGGTGGTGTTCCGGAAACTCAGCAACAAGCGCGCACTACCACCAGCCCAACAGCGCGAAGCGGAACGGTTCGTTCGGGCCAAGGCCAAGGACATCCTTCGCAAGTGGAACGATTACTTTGTGCTGCACAAACACGTTGCACCCGAGCGCATCACCAAACGCATCGCCTGATGACCATTCCGGAGAACGTATTCATCAAGAGCGCCAAGTATTTGGGCGACTACCGCATCGCGTTCCGTTTCACCGATGGGCGGGCAACGGAGATGGACTTCCACGGCTTTCTGTCCGCGCCATCACAGAATCCCATGGCAACACAGTTTCTTGACGTCACCCGGTTCAAGGCGTTCACCATCGAGGACCGTGCGGACATCGTATGGGGCGATTGGGAGATGTGCTTCCCGTTCGCTGCGTTGTATGCTGGTGATCTCGATGTGGATTCACTCGGCAACAAAAGATCTGTTGGCCGCAAGCCTCTTGGCCCTCGAAGTATCAGGTCGGTGCCTGTGCAGAAGAAGTCTGCACCCGTTTCGCATAAGGCCCGAGTTGCCCGCACGACGAAAGCCGTTGCGAACAACGCACGTCGGACAGCGCGCAGATCTAAATGAAACCGAACCCTATCCTCGACACGCAGGAGGTGAAGACCACCTGGCACCCGATCGAACGCGGGCAGGTTGGGGGTGGGGGATATTGATCGCTCAGTATATGGATCGGAAAGCTCACATTGGCGTCGACCCGGAGGATTGGCACGTTGCCTTGCTCAAGGTGGAACGATCATTCGGCGTCAAGTTCAAAGAGAATGAGCTAGCTCACGTGCGCACGTTGGCTGAGTTACTTGATGCGATCGATGGGAAGATCCCAGGGTACGACGTCAAGGATTGTGCGACGCAGCAAGCGTTCTATCGAATCCGGGCCGCGCTGGTCACAGAGCTTGACACGGGTCCTTCTGCCATCGGACCGGATAGCGGATTGGATGCCCTTGTACCTCGTAAAGGTCGTCACCGTTCCATGAAGCGCATCGAATCACATGTGGGTGTGCCGCTCAATGCACTCAGCGTGAAGCGGTGGATGGCAATTCTTCTTGCCCTTGTATTCTGCGGTTCATTGGTCACCTTCATTTGGAGTAGCCAATTCGGTATCGTCGGGCTAGTGGTCTTTGCTGTCCTGCTTGCGCTGGCGTCGGTGACGAAGAAGGAGTTCAATGTGAGGACAGTTGGTGCACTTTCGGAGCGGGCATCTCAATATGACTACAGATCCATGCGCAGGGACTATGGAGCGGTCAACCGCAAGGAGATCCGCGCCAAGCTCAAGCAGTTCTTTCAAGAGAAATTCGCTTTGGAGCCGGACGATCTTCGTGAGGATATGCTCATTGCGTCTTGAATACTGCGGGATCCGGGAGCTTGGTCAAGAGTAGGATCTGGTGGTTGTACTTGGTGATCGCGCTTTTGAGCGGGATCATCGTAGTTGACCACTTGTCACCTGTCATCATTCAGCACCTTGCTGTTTTGGATGAGCGCAGTTATCAAGAGCGATTTGGCTCTATGCACCGGAGCCGAACTACGCAAGGGACGATCAATGCCATCGTCCTGAAACTCTCGGATGGCACGGTCTTGCAGCTTTCATCCCTCGGCGACTTTATCAGTACAGGTGACACCATCGAGCTACAGCGAACACCTCTGCTGAAAGATCCGCTCCAGTACAGGAAGATCAATTCGCGTGCACACAATTGGCTCCTGGTGGACAGCAACAAGCTCGACTATCAGATCTATCCCTACCTCGTTTTCATCTGTTCTTTCCTGTTGTTGTTCCCATGGAGTGGAGACAACTTCCGCTGGTCGCTCCAAGCTGGATTGGGGCTGATGCTGGTGTGTTGGTTGGTGGTGACGGTCGGCACAGGTGGGTTGGCTCGCCTGATGGGGTGGTTCTGACTGGTGCCGCTCACTTCCCCTTCTCTCCCTCGATCCCCTCGATCTTCTCCTTTGTCGCGGTCATCGTTGCATCCATCGCGAAGCACTTCTTGAAGTTCACCAGTGCGTTCGCGGTATCGCCCTTCGCTAGCAGGGCATCGCCATAGCTGTCGTACACGTTGGCAGAGTTGGGATACTCATCCAAGTTCAACTTCATGATCGCCGCGCCATCTTCCGCGCGCCCAGCCCACACGAGCTCGTAGCCCAGGTTGTTCAGCTCGGTTTCGTTGAAGTTGTAGCCTGCGGGCTTCTCCGATTTCCACTTCTTGTATTGCGCAACAGCGCGTTCGACGCCCTCGGTCGCCACGAGCTTTCCCATTTCCCGGCGGATCGATAGCGGCGGCAATGCAGCGGACTCGCCGTAGAGCAGATCCGTCAAACCCGCCACAATGCCCCAGAGCGAATTGGAGTTGTTCTGCAGGATCACGATGCACTTGTCCTCCTCGATCTCCCGAACGATGTAGGTCCCGAAACTCAGCCATCCGCCCGAGTGTGTCACCATGCGCTTTCCGGTGGGTGACTTCTGGATGAACCAGCCGAAGCCATAGTCCGTGGTGTCTCCGTTGTTGAGCACCGCTGGTGTGAAGGCTTCTTCGAGCGTGGCCTTCGACACCAGCTTGTCGGTGTAGAGGATCCTGTCCCATTTCAGCATATCGCCGACGGTGGAGTAGACACCATCCTCTCCCTGTCCGTAGTTCAGGTAGTGCGAATCCGCGGGGATCCGATCGGTTCCGTTCCATTGCGTCTGGAAGCCGAAGGCGCGGTCGGGCATCTTCGGGTCGGGGCCGATGACGAAGTCATAAATGACCGTGCGCGACATGTCCGCCGGATCGAAGATGTGCTGCTGCGTGTATTCAGCGAACGACACCCCCGATGCCCGCGCCACGATGGTGCCCAGCAGGTTGTAGCCCGTATTGCTGTACTCCCATTGCTCGCCCGGCTTGAACAACACGGGCGGCTTCTTTTCTGCGAGCAACTTCACGACATCCGCATTGCCATCGGTGTAGCGCGCCGGGTCATCGTACTTCAGGTCTGGCTTCCAGTATTGGTCCATCAGCGGTTCATAGTCCGGCACGCCTGAAACATGGTGCAGCAGATGCCTGATGGTGATGCCCTCATAAGGCAGCTCGGGAATGAAGTCGCGAATATCCTGGTCATAGCTCAGCTTGCCGCTCTCCTTCAGCTGCATGATGGCCATGGCGGTGAACTGCTTGCTCACCGAAGCCAGTCGGAATTGTGTGTTCACATCCAGCGAGTCGATGGGATCGATGCTGCGGATCCCGAAGGCTCCTTGGTATACCACCTCTCCTTTGTCGAAGACCAACGCGGCGCCGTTGAACTGTCCGCGCGCATGGGCTTCGGAGAGGTAGCGCTCGTAGAGGTTCGGTTGCGCTTTCTCTTGGGCCTGGCAACTCGTGAGCAGGGAGAGGAAGAGGATCGATCCAACGACGGGGTTGGTGAACTTGAAGTGCTGCATGTGGCTGATATGTCGCCGAAGGTGGGTCTTGGTTACCGGGTCTTGCTGATCCAAGTATAGAACTACTCATTGGGATCGATCCTCGATCAACAACTTCGTAACAGAATAGCGCTCTGCGCTCTCCGATCGGTTGTTCGTGATCTTAGCCTCGCGATCCGGCGATCGATCCCCGTCACTACCCGCCTGTGGCGGTCAGTTCCCACTCCCACACGTTCCCTACTTCATCGTCCACGGCATCGCGCACATGCGTGAAACCGTTCTTGGTGAGCACCCGCGTAGAGGCGTTGTGCTCGGGCAGGGTCTGCGCGATGATGCGCACGGTCGGGTCGTTCGAGCGGGCGATCTGAACAAGTTCCGCCGCCATGCGCGTGGCGATGCCTTTGCCTTCGCAACTGGTATGCGTGCCGTAGGCGATCTCCACCACGTTGTTTCTGGGCTTGCCTTTGAACGCACACGTGCCGACGATGGCATCGGTTTCCACAGCGAGGTATGCGATCCACGGAGGCTTAAAGCCCACAACGGTATAGAACGTCTGGTTCCCCCTGACCCAGTCGGTGATCAATGGGCTGACCGCCATCGCCCCAATGCCTGGCGAGTTGTACAAGGGGATGGGGATCAAACGCATGGGTACTTACACGTCAAAAAAGCCCGTCCTGTTCAGCGAGTGTCTGCGGCACCTTCAACTTCGTCCCAAGCGCCTTGTTGAGCTTCTTGATGAACTCCGCGGCGAGCAACGGCGACTCGAGTTCATGGTTCTGGTGCACGAAGAAGTGGATCTCCTCGATCCCAAGTTCCACCCAGGTCTTCAGGCGCTTCACCCATTCATCGAGCCGCGCGCGGTCGCTCCTGGGGTCGTTGGTACCCACATAGCGGACGAACACGGAGGGTGTGGTGAGTCGCATGTGCAGCAGGTCGCGCCGCCCGGCCGTGTCCGTGATGATGTTCATGGCCCGGTGCTTCTCCAGCAGCTCGTAGAGCCGTGTGGCGACGGACTCCTTGTTGTACCAATCGGTATGGCGGAACTCCACCGCGAGGGGAATGTCCTTGGGCCAGTTGACCAGGAAAGGCTCCAGCCGGTCGAAGTCCTTCGGCGAGAAGTTCTCATGCATCTGGCAGAACACTGCGGCCAAACGGTCGTCCAGATGACGCACTGCTTCGGCGTAGTCGTCCACGGCGCCCTCGACGTTCTTCAAACGTGCGAAATGGCTGATGCTCTGAACGACCTTGGGGAAAAACCGGAAATCCGTGGGGACCTTTTTCGCCCAGGCGCTGAACTGGGCCGCGGTGGTACGGCCGTAGAACGTCGCATTGAGTTCGATGCTGTTGAACTGTGTGGCGTAATAGCCCAGTTCGTCCTTCGTTCCCTTCGGGTAGAAGTTCTTCAGGTCCGTCTTGTTCCACTTCGCGCAGCCCACATGGATCCGTGGCGGCCCCTTCCTCCGGCCCCTGGCAAGGACCCCAGCGGTATCCGGATGGTCGGGAGGAAGGGACAGGTCCAGTCCCTTGATCGAGGTGACACCGCCGAACTTCATGCAGCAAAGTAAGGGAGGCGCCGCCCGGATATTCAGTGGTCATTTGACATTCAACCAAAAGGTTGAATATATTTGGCCCCATGAACACCGGGAACTACACCCACTCCTTCGTTGTGCAGGCCACGCCGAAGGAGGTCTATGATGCCATCACACGTGTTACGAGCTGGTGGACGATCAACACCGATGGACGCACGGAAGGCGTCGGCGATGAGTTCACCGTACAGTTCGGGGATGTACACCGCACCATCCAATGTGTAACGGAGGCGCGACCGGGGGAACGGATCGTCTGGTCTGTGACGGAGAGCCTCCTGCCCTGGCTGAAAGACCGCGAAGAATGGAAGGGCACCAAGCTCGTTTTTGCGATCACATCTGGGGCGGAGGGCACTCGGCTGACCTTCTCGCACATCGGCCTTACGCCGCAAGTGGAGTGCTACATGCAATGCGAGAAGGGGTGGGACTACTTCATCGGCACCAGCCTGTTCAAGTTGATCACCCATGGCGCTGGCATGCCGGACACCACGCAACGCACACATATGGATGTCATTGGCCATGTCCACCCCACAAACGCTTGACCGCACGTTGCTTGCGATCGCGGACCCCACGCGACGCGCGATCCTGCAACGTCTCTCTTCTGGGGAGGCGCGCGTAACGGAAGTAGCGCAGCCGTTCAGCATGTCATTGAACGCGATCTCCAAGCACATCCTTGTGCTCGAGCGCGCCAGGCTGGTGAAGCGGAGGAGGGTGGGTCGTGAGCACTTCCTCAGTTACCGATCGGAACCCCTGGACACCGCCGCGAAGTGGATCGACGAGACCCGCAACTTCTGGGCATCACGCCTGGATACGCTGGAGAAGTTGCTGCGCGAAGAAGACGAAGCGAAACGATAACCAACAGTATTGACCATGAGCAAGATCGACTGGACAAGTTTCACCGTTCGGATCCCGGTGAAGGCGAAGATGAAGGACCTGTATGGCGCATGGACGCGGGCAGCGGACCTGGAGGAATGGTTCCTGCGCAAGGCCGCGTACACGGGCACGGACAAGAAGGCCGTTCGGCGCACGGCTTCCATCACCAAGGGCTGCACCTTCCATTGGGAATGGTACGGGTACGATGGTGTGGAGAAGGGGGTGGTGAAGCAGGCGAACGGAAAGGACCATGTGCGATTCACTTTCGCGGGTTCGCTGGTGGATGTGCACTTGCGGCAGTTGGGGAAGGAGGTGATCGTGGAACTGGTGCAGAGCGGGATCCCCACGGACGCAGCCTCGAAGAAGAACGTGCGGATGGGGTGCCATGTGGGCTGGACCTTCTGGCTTGCGAACTTGAAATCCGTTTACGAAGGCGGAGTGAACCTGCGCAACACGAATGAAGAACTGGCCGGCATGGTCAACAACTGAAGAACATGGAGAACGAAGCACGTTACGGCAAACTCATCGCACCGAACACCATCCGCTTCGAGCGGATCCTTCCGGGTCCCATCGAGCGCGCCTGGTCATATCTCACCGATTCCGAGAAGCGCGGCAAGTGGCTCGCTTCAGGGCCAATGGAATTGCGCGTGGGAGGTGCGGCACACCTGACCTGGCTCCACCGCGACTACGCTGCGGGCGAACCGATACCGGAGCAATACAAGCAACTGGAGAACGGTCACAGCATGGATGCCCAAGTGACGCGTTGCGAGCCACCGCATGTGCTCGCCTTCACCTGGGGCAAACGGGTCGAAGCCCTTTCCGAAGTGATCATTGAACTGAGCGAGCGCGGGAACGAAGTGCTGCTGGTGTTGACGCATGAGCACCTGCCGAACCGCAAGGACCTCCTCGGTGTTTCCGGTGGCTGGCACACGCATCTCGATGTGCTGGTGGAGATCATGAACGATCGGAGATCACCTGGTTTCTGGGGAAAGATGATGCGGTTGAATTCGGAATACCCGGAACGGTTGAGCGAGGAGTGAACGCCGGAGGTCGATCACCGTACCGCGATTCGGCGGGTCGTGCTCCCCAACTCCGTCTGCATGGCAAGGAGGTACACTCCGCTCAAGAGATCACGCACATCGATCGTCGTGCGGTTGGCGAAGCCGCCCGATCGCACCTGGCGTCCTTGCAGGTCCGTGAGGATGTAGGTGCCAGTTCCCGGTGAAGTGATCGAGACGTGGTCCGTGGCAGGGTTGGGGAAGACCGTGAGCGGTTCTTCGTTCGGTGCGTTCGCGAAACCAGTGCTCGCATCGAAGGCATAGATGAACACCGTCTGGTAGGCGAACGCACTGCCGCCCTGCCTGTTGGCGATGAGGTAGAGGAATTCCCCGTCATAGAACATGCCTTGTGGCCGTTGATCGCCATCTGTGGCCATGTCGGGGAGGTCCACAGCGCCTAGATCCTGCTCGTTGGTCAGGTCATAGGCGTGGATGCGTTCCGCATCGCCATTGAGGTTGTCGGTCACGTAGAAGAGGGTATCGCCCTTCAACGCGATACCGTAAGGCTGTTCACCATGCAATGGCACGGTGTCGATCGGCGTGGGATCGCCGGGGATCCACTTGTAGGCATAGGCGTAAGGGTCCACATCGAAGTCGGGATAGTACATGGTGTACCACACGGCGTTACCATCGGCGCAGAGATCCCCGATGCCGGAGGAATGCCCGCCGATCACATCCGGGAAGGTCCAGGTGTTCATCAAGGTGCCGCTGAGATCCACCTCGTACAGATGAGCACCGTTGGTGGTGAAGTCCTGCGCGATCAAATAGGAGCCGGGGCGGCGGATGAGCCCGTGGTCGAAGGTGAAGCCTGTTGGCTGCTGACCGAGGATGGTGCCGCTGTGATCGGAGAAGTAGATGTCGCCGGAAAAGTCATCGCCGAGGAAGAGGGTATCGGCATTGACGTGGATCCCCCAGAACCCCTGGCTGATACCGGGGTAGGGGATGCTGTCCACCAGGGTTTGCGATATGCACGGGCCCGCTGCGATGACGCACAGGAAGGAGGCGAAGTGTTTCATGGTAATGGGAATGACGATGATCGAAGGTAGTTTGGTGGCCTCCGGATCGTGCGCCGACTCCATCACATAGTTGCGACCCTGCTGAGCATCGTTCTGCTCTGGATGAACGGTGCAGTGCACACGGCACCACCGGTCGGTTCCCCGGCGGAGCGCGAGCGCTTGCACGACCAACTGCGCTACCTGCAGCAGCGAGCCCACACCGGCCTGGGTGACGAGATGCAACGACTCTTCCCTGAGGGGTGCGATTTCACGCATGCGCTTTATGGACTGGCTTGGTGCGGCCTGGCACGATCCAGCGCAGCGGACGACCCGGTGCGGCAGGAAGCCTTGCGGGAGGCGCTATGGGCGCTCGCCCAGTTCGACCGGGCGGATGTGCAGGCGCGCTTTTCCAACGAAGCGAAGCCGATGTTCGGCGTGTTCCATGCGGGCTGGCGCAACATGCTGCTCGGTCGGATCATTGAAGCACAGGGCCCTGAGCGGGATCCCATCCTGCTCGGTGAGTTCCAACGGCGCAGCGCCGAGATCGCCGAAGCGTTCGCGAACTCACCATCGCCGTATCTCGAATCATACCCCGGCCAGGCTTGGCCCGCGGATGCCGTGGTGGCGATGGCGTCGCTCGGTTCGTTCGATCGGCTGGTTGGTCCGGTGCATCGTCCGGTGATGGCGCGCTGGCTCGCCCAGGTCTACAAGCGCGTGGACCGGCGCAGCCTGATACCTCATGCCTGGGACCCGCTGAACGACCGCGTGGCTCAGGACGCACAAGGTTCATCGCAGGCGCTCATGAACGCGTTCCTGCCGATGATCGACAGCACGCTCGCGGCGCACCAATACATGTGGTATCGCATGTGGTTCCTTGTCGAGCCCATGGGATTGCCTGTGTTGCGCGAGTACCCGCACGGCACGCGAGGTCCCGGCGATGTTGATTCCGGCCCGGTGATCTTCGGCGTGGGCGGTGCCGCCACGTTGGTGAACATCGCGGCGACACGTGCGAACGAGCAACCGATCCAGGCCCATGTCGCCGATGCGGTGACCGAGGCCTTGTGTTTCGGCGCCGGCGGCGATCACCGGCGCTACCTCATCGGCGCGATGCCCATCGCCGACCTCTTCATCGCCTGGGGAAGGTCAGTTCCTCCGGCACATCCGGCACATCCTGGCACGGGCTTCAAGCAGTTCCACGTTTGGTCAATGGCGTTGCTGTTGGTGGTATGGTCGCCGGTGGCCTGGAGGCGATGGAAACGGCGCAACGGCTGATAGGCTGTTGAAAACCTTTCCGCCCGTGCGGAGGAGTACCGGAACCGGGCCGCCTACCTTGTCACGACAACAACACAAACCACACGACCATGGCAGCTGTAGAAGGGTATTGCGTAAAGTGCAAAACGAAGCGCGAAATGAAGGACGCGAAGGAAGTAGTGATGGCCAATGGCCGCAAAGCGATGAAAGGCGTGTGCCCGGTCTGCGGCACAGGCATGTTCAAGATCATGGGCAAGTAGGGCGTGCGTTCGCCCGGTGTCGCGTCGTCCGCCCGCTGCGGACGGCGGTTACTTTTGCCGTCGGCATGACGGAGACCGACCTTCCCGCACTGGTGGATGCTGCGGTACGCGCGGCTTTCGATGCCGGCCGCGAGATCATCTCCGTGTACGGCTCGGCGTTCGCTGTGGAACTGAAGGACGATCGCTCACCACTGACCGAGGCGGACAAACGGGCGCACCGTGCGATCGTTTCGGCGCTGGCCTCCACCGCGCTTCCTGTGCTCAGTGAAGAGGGCAGGACCATCGAGCCAACCGAACGGCAGGCATGGGAGCGATACTGGCTCGTGGATCCATTGGACGGCACCAAGGAGTTCGTGAAACGCAACGGTGAGTTCACGGTGAACATCGCGCTGATGGCCCGCGCCCCTATTACTGCGGGGAGCGCCGCCGATCGGCGGCACGGCACCCATGTTCCCGTTGCCGGGGTATTGTACGTGCCGGTGCAGGACACGCTCTATTTCGCCTGGGAAGGTGGCGGTGCATACCGGCTGGAACAGGCCACAACCCGGCCAGCACGTGCCACGTATGAACGGGCCGCCATGGCCACCCGTCTGCCCGTTCCACAACAAACCAGTGCGTATACCATCGTGGCCAGCCGCTCCCACCAAAGCCCGGAAACGCTGGCCTTCATCCAGCAGAAGGAAAAAGAGCACGGTGCCGTCGCGCTCACCAACATGGGCAGTGCGCTGAAGATCTGTTTGGTGGCCGAGGGTGCTGCGGACGTCTATCCGCGCTACGCCCCCACCATGGAATGGGATACCGCGGCCGGACACGCCATTTGCACCGAAGCCGGCAAAGACCTGATCGACCTCACGACGCATGCCTCCATGCGCTACAACAAGAACGAGTTGCTGAACAACTGGTTCATCGTCAACTAAGCAGAAGCATACCCCACCGATATGGCAACGAAGAAGGAAAAGAAGGCAGAAGGCAAAAAGCGCAAGGTCGCGTTGATCACCGGTGTCACCGGCCAGGACGGTGCGTACCTGAGCGAACTGCTGCTGAACAAGGGCTACGAAGTGCACGGCATCAAGCGCCGCAGTTCGCTGTTCAACACCGACCGCATCGATCACCTCTACCACGACATGCACGAGAAGGGCCGTCCCTTCCACCTGCACTACGGCGACCTCACCGACAGTGTCAATTGCCTCCGCCTGGTGAAGGAGATCCAGCCGGACGAGATCTACAACCTCGCGGCGATGAGCCACGTGGCGGTGAGCTTCGAAATGCCCGAGTACACGGCCAACGCCGACGGTATCGGCACGCTCCGTTTTTTGGAAGCCATCCGCATCCTCGGCATGGAGAAGAAGACGCGCTTCTACCAGGCCAGCACCAGCGAACTGTATGGCGGTGTGCTGCCGCGCGCACAGAACGAAGAGACACCCTTCTACCCCAAGAGCCCCTATGGCGTGGCGAAGCTCTATGGCTTCTGGATCACCAAGAACTACCGCGAGAGCTACGGCATCTTCGCTTGCAACGGCATCCTCTTCAACCACGAGAGCCCGTTGCGCGGCGAGACCTTTGTGACGCGCAAGATCACGCGTGCCGTGGCCAAGATCAAGCTCGGCCTGCAGGATGCACTGTACCTCGGCAACATCGACGCGAAACGCGATTGGGGCCACGCCAAGGATTATGTGGAAGGCATGTGGTTGATGCTGCAAGCCAAGAAGGCGGATGACTTCGTGCTCGCCACGGGCAAGACGTATACCGTGCGTCACTTCATCGACCTGGCCTTCGCCGAAGTGGGCATCAAGCTCGAATGGAAGGGCAAGGGCGTGAACGAGAAGGGCATCGACAAGAAGACAGGCAAGACCCTCGTCGCCATCGACAAGCGCTACTACCGTCCTGCGGAAGTGGACCACCTGGAAGGCGACCCCTCCAAGGCCAAGCGCGTGCTCGGCTGGAAACACAAGTACGACCTGAAGGCGCTTGTGAAGGAGATGGTCACCTGCGACGTGGAGCTTTTCAAGCGCGACGTTTACCTGAAGAAAGGCGGACACAAGATCCTGCACGAGCAGGAATGATAGCGTCAGCGATCATTCCGTAGGGTCGATGCATGCATCGACCTAACCCCAAAACGATGAACAAAACCGACAAGATCTACATCGCAGGCCACCGGGGCATGGTGGGCAGCGCTATCGTGCGCAAGCTGGAGAAGGAGGGCCACACGAACATCGTCACGCGGGTCAGCAAGGACCTCGACCTGAAGGAGCAGGGCGCGGTGCGCGAATTCTTCGCGAAGGAGAAACCGGTTTATGTGGTGCTGGCCGCCGCGAAAGTGGGAGGCATCCACGCGAACAACGTGTACCGTGCGCAGTTCCTCTACGAGAACCTGATGATCCAGAACAATGTGATCCACTACGCCTACGAGAACGGCGTGAAGAAGCTGTTGTTCCTCGGGTCATCGTGCATCTATCCCAAGCTCGCGCCGCAACCGCTGAAAGAGGAAAGCCTGCTCACCGGTCTGCTCGAACAGACCAATGAGCCATACGCCATCGCCAAGATCGCGGGGATCAAGATGGCCGAGAGCTACCGCCGACAGTACGGCGTGGACTTCATCAGCGCCATGCCGACCAACCTCTACGGGCCCAACGACAACTACGACCTGAACAACAGTCATGTGCTGCCCGCCCTCATCCGCAAGTTCCATACGGCCAAGGTGACCAATGCACCCAGCGTGGAAGTGTGGGGGAGTGGCAGCCCACGCAGGGAGTTCCTGCATGTGGACGACCTCGCGGACGCCTGCTACTTTCTGATGGAGAACTACGACGATGAGCTCTTCGTGAACATCGGTACCGGGGTGGACCTGACGATCAAGGAACTCGCCGAGATGATCAAGGATATCGTCGGCTTCACAGGCGAACTGAAGTGGAACACCGAGAAACCCGATGGCACCCCGCGCAAATTGATGGACGTGTCGCGCCTGCACAACATGGGCTGGAAGCACCGCATCGAACTGCGCGAAGGCATCTCCGCCGTTTACGCCGAGTTCGCGAAAAGCGGGATGGCCAGCGCCTAGTTCGCCCGAATTCGAGCGATGAACGCCCGACCATTGGTCGGGCGTTCATCGTTGCGGTGCAGGCTGCTACCTTCGGCGGGCCTTCAATGCTCCGTTCCGCGTGCGTCCCCTGATCCTCTTCCTGCTGATCCTGTCCACGGGTATCCGCGCGCAAGCGCAGCAGAACGAGATCCCGCTACAGCGTGACATCTACATCGATGTGGAGCGCAACGCCGCGCGGTTGGACAGCCGTGTGCTGAGTGGATTGAAGCCGTTGATGGAGCGCCGCGCCGATCTGACCAACGTGATGGGCTACCGGGTGGACAGTGCGAGGTACTACTACTGGCTCTCGGAGAAAATGTACAAGGAGCACCTGCTGATCGTGAACGAAGGCGATCTGCGCATGACGATCGATCCGCTGTTCAACTTCGAGTACGGCTTCGACCCCGGTGATCCAACGGAATACGCCGACACGAACAGATATGTGAGCAACACGCGCGGCTTCTGGATCCGGGGCGACATCGGGAACAAGTTCTCCTTCCAGAGCATGTTCCATGAGACGCAGGCGGTGGTGCCGCAGTACCTCTTCCAGTACGTGCGCATCTCGGGTGTGATGCCCGGCCAGGGGCGCGTGAAGCTGGCGGATGCGGACAAGCTGGACTTCGGCTGGTCGCAAGCCAACATCTCCTACAGCCCGGTCCCGTGGCTCAATATCCAATTCGGCCATGGCAAGCATTCCGTGGGTCACGGTTACCGCTCGATGTTGCTGAGCGACAACGCGATCAACTCGCCCTACCTGCAGTTCAGCGCGCTCACGAACAACAAGCGGTTCCAATACACCACATGGAGCACCAAGTTGATGCATGGTGTGAAGAAGGAGGATCGGCTGCCCACCGGAGAGTCCAGCGAGTCGCTGTTCTATTGGTACCGGGCCCGCTTCAACCATCTGGCCATCAACCTGGGTCCTGCACAGGTGGGCCTGTTCGAGGCCACCTTGTTCCAGACCATCGCTGATGGTGCTGTGCAGCCGTTCGATCCGCTTGAGCTGAACCCGGTGATCGGGGTGAACACACTGGTGACCGGTTTCGACGGGGAGAACAAGAGCCTGGTGGGTCTGGACCTGCGCGTGAAAGTGACGAACAAGGCCTATGTCTACGGCCAGTACGCCTACGATGGGCGCAGCGCGATGCAGGTGGGTGCGCGGGCCTTCGATGTACTCCGCAAGGACCTGCATCTGCAGGTGGAGTGGAATACGGCCGATCGGTTCATGTACATGCAGACACCAGCGGAACTGGCCTATATGCACGGCGGCCAGCCCATGGCACATCCGCTGGGCACCGCCTTCAGCGAGGTGGTGGGGATCGTGGATTGTGGCTTCGGGAAGTACTGGCTGCAAGCCAAGGTGAACGTGGCCGCTTTGCAACAGGACTTCCTGGGCACCGCGGGCGGTGGCACGAACCTCAACGAACCGGACGAAGGACTTCCGCCAGCGACCACCGAGACCACCGATCTCCAGCTCACCAGCATCGACGTGAACGCCTCGTACCTGATGAACCCCAATACCAACATGCGGCTCATAGTGGGGGTCATGCGGCGCGACGAGCCCGATGTGCCCGATGGGTTCCAGAGCACCTATGTGTACGTGGCCTTCCGCACCGGCCTCTTCAACCGCTATTACGATCTTTGAACATCCCGCCTGGCGCGTGAAACAGCACGGTTACATTCTCCTTTTCGGCTTCCTCACCGCGCTCGTCGTGGTGCTGCTCACCATGCCATCGCTGATCAAGGTGGCACGGCTGAAGCATTTGGTGGACGAGCCCGGCGAGGGGCGCAAACTGCACCAGCGCAGTGTGCCGACGATCGGCGGCATCATCATCTTCGCGGCCATCATCTTCTCCTATTCGTTCTGGTTCCCCGAGGCCTCGGTGATCGGTGTGAAGGAGGCGGGTTTCAGGGACATGTACCTGGCCATGGGCGATGCTTACAAGGATTTCAAATTCCTGCTGGCGGCCATGGTGCTGCTGTTCTTCATCGGTGTGAAGGATGACATCATCGGGTTCTCTCCTGTGAAGAAGCTCGTAGGTCACATGATCGTGGGCTACATCCTGGTGGTGATGGCCGACGTCCGCATCAAGGACATGCACGGCCTTTTCGGGATCTACGAGTTGCCGGTGGCGATAAGCATCGGCTTCTCGTTCTTCGTCTACGTGGTGCTGGTGAACGCGGTGAACCTGATCGACGGTGTGGATGGCCTCGCCGCAGGCGTGGGATTGATCGCGGCCGTGGCGTTCGCGGCCTGGCTGTTCCTCGCAGGCGACGTAGCGCTCTCCCTTTTGGCCACAGTGCTCGCTGGTGCCCTGGTCGGCTTCCTCTTCTTCAACTACCACCCGGCGCGCATCTTCATGGGCGACAGTGGCTCGCTGATCATCGGTGCCATTCTCGCAGTGCTGGCCATGCGCGTGGTGGATCATGACACGTCGCGCCTGCCGGTGCAGTTGCAGCAGATCCCCACACCCATCTTCGTCATGGCGGTGCTGGCCTATCCGCTCACGGATACCCTGCGGGTGTTCATGGTGCGCATGGCGCGGGGCCATTCCCCTTTCGCGGCGGACAAGAACCACATCCACCATCGCCTGCTCGCGTTGGGATTGGGGCATCGCGGTACCACTGCCGTGCTGTACCTCTATGCGATGGCCATCATCGCCCTGAGCCTGGTCACCCGCAAGTGGCAGCCGAACATCGGCTTGATGGTCCTGGGCACCACGGCCTTCGCATTGGCGATGTTGCCCTTCGCCCTTCCCAAGCGAAAGCAGGTATGAGGATCCTGATCGCGCTTTCCGCCAGCTTCCTGTTCTTCGGTGCGCGTGCCCAGTCCGGCTGGATGCCCTTGAGCCGCGAGGTGGAACGACCGTACATGCATGCGATGCAGCGTTGGGGCGCCGAAATGCATACCGCCATCCGACCGTACCGCATTTCCGAAGTGCGTGCATTGGATCGCAACGACTCCATCCGACCAGTGGCCGCGTTATCCGCGCTGGATCGTTGGGCCGGGGCGCGCAACGGCCGGAAATTCCGCTGGGGTCCGCTGGTGGATGCCTCCGTGGTGTACGATGCCGGCCAGGATGATGCCATCAAGTACCGCACGGGGGGCGGCCTGTGGACCGATCTCGACGCGGGCACGAAACTCAATTTCCACCTTGACGCGCAGGGCTGGAACGAACGCTTCGCGAGTTATCTGGATACGCTGGTGCGTTCCACCCAAGTGACCCTGGGTGAGGGCTACGCCAATGGTGACACGCTGACCTACACGCACTATGATTGGAACGGTCACGTCAGCTGGGATGCCAGCAAGTACTTCAATTTCACCCTGGGAAAGGGCCGCAATTTTTTCGGTGAGGGCCACCGCTCCCTGATGCTCTCCGATGAGGCGTACAGCTACCCGTATCTGCGGATCACGACCACGATCTGGAAGATCAAGTACGTGAACCTCTTCACCATGATGAACGACATCCGCGGTGCCGATGGTGATCCCGCGAAGTTCAAGCGGAAGTACACGAGCATGCACTACCTCTCGTGGAACGCGAGCAAACGGCTCAACGTGGCGCTCTTCGAGGCGATCGTGTGGAGCGATGGCGATAGTGCCTATCCGCGCGGCTTCGATGTGAACTACTTGAACCCGGTCATCTTTTACCGGCCGGTGGAGTTCAGCGTCGGTTCGCCGGACAATGCGATACTCGGGGTCGGTTTCAATGTGAAGTTGGGGCGGCGCAGTCTGATCTATTCGCAACTGGTCCTGGATGAGTTCCTGCTCTGGCAGGTGCGGGCAGGCGACGGGTGGTTCGCGAACAAACAGGCGTTGCAACTCGGTCTTGTTTCGCATGACGCTTTCAAGATCCCCGGACTTACCCTGCGAGCGGAATGGAATTTCGTCCGGCCGTTCATGTACACCCATTCGGACACCCGCCAGAACTACAGCCACATGGGCCAGCCGTTGGCACATCCGTATGGTTCGGGTATGCAGGAAGCCCTGGTCCACGCGGAGTGGTCCCATGGCCGATGGTTCCAGGGTATACGGGCCAGTATGGCCTGGTTGGGCAACGACACCACCTGGAGCAACGGCAACAACATCTTCCGCCCGGAGAGCGATCGGCAGTACTACGAGAGCACCGGGCAATACCAGAACTACGGTTATCGCGTGGGTCAAGCGGTGCAGTCGACCACGTTGCACATCGAGTTGCGGGCAGGGTACCTGGTGGACCCCTCTTCGAGCACCCGTCTCGAGCTTTCATGGATGTTCCGGGCAGGCAACCCCGAGATCGGCGATGCCATCCTGTCCAATGTGATCCGTGCGGGTGTGGTGTGCTATTTCCATGACCAGCATCCCGAGCAGGAAGTGCGTTATGTGCTCCACTGATCGGCGAACGACTTCGATCGGTACTTTTGCCCCGCTTTGAACAGGCCAGAGGCATACGCCACCCGCGTCACACCGATCGCCAAGCTGCGCGAAGTGGCGGTCTTGTTCAAGCTGCGCCTGGCTTCGCTGGTGGTGGTGAGCGCGGTGTTGGGCTACCTGATGGGTGTGCCCCAGGGAAGTTTCGAATGGACGAACCTGCTGGTGCTCATTCTTGCTGGTACGCTGCTAACCGGTGCGAGCAATGCCTTGAACCAGGTGTTGGAGGTGCGTGAGGATGCGTTGATGAAGCGCACCATGGAGCGTCCTCTGGTGCGTGGCACGTTGACCAGTACCGAAGCGGTCGTTGCCGCGTTCATCGCTGGTGGGGCCGGCACATTCCTGTTGTGGCTCCTGTTCGGGCCCCTTACCGGGATCCTCGGGTTCCTTTCCCTGTTCATGTATGTGGCGCTCTACACGCCGCTGAAGAAGAAGTCCGCTTGGGCGGTCTTCGTGGGTGCGTTCCCTGGGGCCTTCCCACCCATGCTCGGTTATGTGGCCGCCACGGGCCAGTTCGGTCTCGGCCCCGGCCTGTTGTTCGCCATGCAGTTCATGTGGCAGTTCCCGCACTTCTGGGCCATCGCCTGGGTGCTGGACGAGGACTACGCCCGCGCGGGTTTCCACCTATTGCCCTCCTCGGGTGGCCAGGACCGGCGCAGTGCGTTCATCATCCTGCTCTACACGCTGTTCCTTATCCCGGTGGGGATGCTGCCTTGGGTGTTCGGCTTCACGGGGGGCCTCGGCATGTGGGCCGCCGTCCTGCTCGGGCTGGTCATGCTTGTGCCGGCTTTCCGCCTTTTCCACTCACGTGATCGCCGCGATGCACGGAAACTGATGTTCGCCAGTTTCCTCTACCTGCCGGTAGTGCAACTTGCCTACGTATTGGACCGGTTATGACCGAAGCTGTGTTGACCACCGACCAAGCCGCCTTCACGCCGGAGGAGGAACGCCAGCGGAGTTTCAAAAGCCGCCGCACGTTGACCTGGTTCCTGGTCTTCGCCATCGTCATGTTCTTCGCGAGCCTCACGAGCGCCTACATCGTGAGCAAGAGCGGCAGTTATTGGGTCAACTTCCGCATTCCCACCGCTTTCTATATCAGTACGGTGCTGGTCCTGGCGGGCAGCGTCACCGTGCAATTGGCATTGGCGACAGTCCGGCGTGGGGGCAACACCAAAGCGGTTGTGCCCCTGCTGATGGCCACGCTGCTGCTCGGGGCCGGTTTCACTCATTTCCAACGCAAGGGCTGGAGCGAATTGGTTGACCGTGGCAATTTTTGGGGCCGGGGCAATGTGATGCTCAACAAAGGGACCTATGGCGTGGATTACACCTTCAGCCGCGACGGCATGACCCTGGTGAAGGAGGGCGATTCCTTTTACCTGCCCACCGACCTG
Organism: Flavobacteriales bacterium; assembly: GCA_039933875.1. Classification (GTDB taxonomy): domain Bacteria; phylum Bacteroidota; class Bacteroidia; order Flavobacteriales_F; family PHOS-HE28; genus PHOS-HE28. Next base: position 32,865 of record JBDTNF010000165.1, read on the forward strand.
GAACATGCCCGACCGCTGAACGCGGATTTGGAGGAGGCGAACAATACCTCGAGCTCGTATTTCTTCACGATCACCCTCGCCCACCTGGCCCACTTGGGCTTCGGGCTATTGAGCCTGTTGGTCATGATCGCGATGGCCATGCGGGGCCGGTATACCTCGGATGACCACGCCGGTCTTTGGGCCGGGACGGTCTACTGGCATTTCCTGGGTGGCCTATGGGTCTACCTTCTTTTGTTCCTCCTCTTTGTTCATTAACATTGCCGCCGGAAAAACGATCATGGCTGGAGACGCAAGCAAGGTTCTGAGCAACGACGTCCTCTGGGGCGGCGGCCGCTCCCCGTTCAGCATCAGCTACGGGAAGATGATGATGTGGTTCTTCCTGGTCTCCGACGCCCTGACCTTCTCGGGCTTGCTGGTCGCCTACGGCTTCGTGCGTCACAGCACCACCGAGGCCTGGCCCATCGGCGAAGAGGTCTTCCGCGCGCTGCCGTTCCTGCACGGCAATTTCCCCTTGATCTATGTGGCGTTGATGACGGCCATCCTCATCTTCAGTTCGGTGACCATGGTGCTCGCTGTGGAAGCGGGCCATCGCATGGACAAAAGCGGTGTGGTGAAGTGGTTGTTCCTGACCGTGCTGGGTGGGGCCTTCTTCGTTGGTTCGCAAGGGTGGGAGTGGAGCCACTTCATCCATGGCGGTGGCGGGTATATCACCACACCTGCTGGGGAGAAATACTGGGTGCATAACGAAGAGCACGACACCAACATTGAAACGCTCGCATCGCACGAGAGCTTCCACCTGGTCAAGGCCGAACCCGGCCGTTACCTGATCGGTGAGGGCGAGGTGGAAGGAGCGGAGGCGCAGCAACTTTGGAAGGAGCGGGTCGCCTACATCGATGGCGCGAACATGACGCGGAACGAGTACGGACCGCCCCAGTACGCCAACTTCTTCTTCTTCATCACGGGCTTCCACGGCTTCCACGTGTTCAGCGGGGTCATCATCAACCTCATCGTGCTGATCATGGTGGTGCGCGGTGTGTTCCACCGACGAGGCCACTATGAGATGGTGGAGAAAGCCGGCCTCTACTGGCACTTCGTGGATCTGGTCTGGGTGTTCGTGTTCACCTTCTTCTACCTGCTTTGACCATGCTGCGCGACGACATCATCGAATACAGTCTCGATGCCCACCACAGTGAGGAGGAGGGCCGTTCGATCCGCCGGAAGATCTGGCGGATCACCCTGTTGCTGGCGGTGGTCACTACGTTCGAGGTCACCCTGGGTGCCTATTGGAAGGACTGGTTCCCGCGCGATGCCGCTGGCCAGATCAACCTGGAGGTATGGCACGTGGTGAAGTGGGCTTACGTGGTCCTCACGCTGGTGAAGGCCACCTACATCGTGATGTCCTTCATGCACCTGGGCGATGAGCGACGGAACATCCGCTCGATCATCCTGCTGCCTTACGCGCTGTTCATCCTTTACCTCGTTTTCATCGCGATCTGGGAATCCCAGTACGTGCACTACGCGTGGAAGACGTTCCTGTGATCCGGGAGCACACCATCGCCCCGCGCTGGAAGAAGATCGCGATCTTGGGCGGCTTCGCCGCTTTCGTGCTGGGCCTGTTCATTTTCTTCTCGCCGCTCGCGGGCCTGGTGAAGCACCACTTCATTTATCTGCCCTACTTCGGTCCGAAGGAGTTGATCGTGGTGCAGCGCGATGGCAAGCCCGTGGTCGATACCCTCTACGCCACCGTTCCGCCCTTCAGTTTCATCGATCGCAACGGTCGCGTTTTCACGGACAAGCTCGTGGAGGGCAAGATCCTCGTGGTCGATTTCTTCTTCACCCGGTGCACCACCATCTGCCCGCGCATGAGTGTGCAAATGCAGCAGTTGCAGTTGAAGCTGGACGATGAGGCTTACAAGGACATTGTGTTCCTGAGCCATACGGTGGATCCCGAGCACGATACCCCGGAAGTGCTCGATGCCTATGCGCACAAATTGCAAGCGGATACCAGTCGTTGGAAGTTCCTTACCGGCAACAAGACCGATATCTACCTGCTGGGTGCCGAGGGTTACTTCCTTGCCGCTCGGGAGGATGTGCTGGCGCCGGACGGCTTCCTGCACTCCGAGAAGTTCGTACTGGTCGATAAGGACCGCCACATCCGCGGGTACTACGATGGCACCACCGCCGAGGGAATGAACGCCCTGGCCGCCGATGTGAAGATGCTCCTGAAAGAGGAGAAGATCAAGGCGGCGGATAAGGTGCGGGCTGAACGGGCCAAGGACTGATGAACACAACGGAACGGAGCTACCGCCCCCTGGTCATCGGGTTGAGCGTGTTCCTTCTTGGGGCGGTCGCGTTCATGTATCTGGGTCCGGAGTTGTTCAGCCTTGGCATCGCCCGCGGCACACTGCCGTTCATCAACGCTTGGATCAATGGCGCGACGGCGATCGTTCTCGTGGCGGCGTTCCTGGCCATCCGCCGTCGCAACATTCCGTTGCATCGCCGCCTGATGTGGACGGCCGTTTGCCTGAGCGCGGTGTTCCTGGTATTCTATGTGCTGCAGCACAGCAGCTTCCCTTCCGCGGAATATGGCGGGGGCTATCGGGGGGCCTACCTGCTCATCCTGCTTTCGCACATCTTCCTGGCCGCCGCCATCGTGCCGCTGGTGCTGATCACCCTCACCAGGGCGTTGGCTCAACGGTTCGACAAGCACAAGCGCATCGCCCGGTGGACCCTCCCTTTGTGGCTGTATGTGAGCATTACCGGGGTGGTGGTGTACCTGATGGCCGCGCCCTATTACTGAGGCCGGTACCAACTGGCCTTTCAGCGAATACCTTTACCGCCCCATGCTCAGGAAGTCGCTCATCCTTTTGCTAAGTGTCGCCATGCTCGCAATGCCCGAAGGGCTCTTTGCGCAGGGTTGTGCCATGTGCAAAGCCGTGGTGCAGAGCGGTGAGAATGGTGCACACATCTTCGGGGGTGAACAATCCATCGGCCGGGGGCTCAATATGGGCATTCTCTACCTGATGGCCGTGCCCTACCTGCTGCTCACCTTGCTGCTGCGCAAGCGCATCGTGGCCTTCTTCAAGGAGTTCGCCAGCGCGCAGGGTTGATCCCATTTCTTTCGAACATTTTTTGCTGATCTGATCGGCGGATCGATGCCGCGTGATAGATTCGGTAAAGACCGTTCAGTGATAGGCTGTCACTCCATATTGTGGATCGGGGTCACCATCGGGTTGATGCTGCCGCTATCAGGCCGGTCCCAGGGGGATACAACCTCCATGACATCGGGTGGGATCGTCACGGGATCCGGAGTTGCGCCCTCCTTCCCGGGTATTCCGGAACGTGCGAATGAAAATGAGCGGCGGTGGCTCACCTTTCATGGAACATCCGAAGCGGGTGCACGCTACGGCTATGCTCCATTCACTGCCGTCGGATCAGGAGGGCTGAACCCCATCGCGCGAGGCGCTTTCGACGTGGGGGTCTTCGGTGTCCCCTTGACGTTCCGTTTCGACCTGGGATCGGACCTGATGACCCAGAGTTGGCGGAACATGATCAAACTCAGCCTGAACACCACGAAGATGCAGGAGGAGGCCAAACGTGCCGAGGTCGATGCGCTCGGCGTGATGGGAACCCAGATCGATTCCCTTGAAGAGCTGCGTGCGAGCCTCGAGCGTCAGAAGTGCGCTGCTCGATCAGCGGGCGAACGGTATCGGTTGATGTCGGTCGACACGACCCTCGCTTTTGAACGATCATCAGTGGACACGGCCCTTCATGTCCCGCAGCAAGACTCGTTGGGAGTGGTCGGTGCCGGGACGCCTGGGCTTCCCTTGGGGGAGGCTAGTGCCATGCACCATTGTTTGGACAGTCTTGATCGCGTTGTGGGGATGGCCGAGCAACGCTCGGCCGAAGTGAACAGTGCGATCGAAGCGTTGCTTCAGCAACAGGCGCGTGCTGCGGCCGTGATAAACGCCGACAAGCAAGGCCCGACCTTGGGCCGGTTCTGGACGGGGATCCGTCGCCTTGAGATAGGCACGATCATGCCGGTCGGTTCAACGTTCCTGATCAATGGGGTCAACCTACAAGGTGTATCCTATGAAATGGCGATGAAGCATCTGTTCATCGCCTTTGACCATGGCCGAACCTTTGACGATGCGTGGAGAACGAGGGATCGTTCCTCGGAGCGCCTCCGGGATCTGCAGGAAACGATCTTCCTCCAGGATGGACGTTCACTGGAGGAGCGGAAACTGACGAGTCTCCGTTTCGGGGCGGGGATGCCCGAGGGAACGCACGTCCATATCGGGGTGCTGCGAGGAACTCGTGCTGTCGATATCCAGGGGAGCACGGCCGGTCCTCAGGGCGATCGGATACTGAATCATGTCGTGGAACTCGATGCCGGCGTGAAAGTGACCGAGGGACATATGATACGCTTCGTCGTGGCCCGATCGATCCTTCGAGGGCCGTTCGATGCGGGATCCGATAATTCCCCTGTTCAGGCCATGATCGATCGCCGGTCGCAGCAGAATCAGGCGATTCAGCTTGCGTGGTCGTCTAGGTTCGACCGTACCGCGACCCAGGTGGATCTCACGGGTCGCGCCATCGACCCTTTGTTCCATAGCATGGGGATGTCGTTCGTGCGGACGGGATCGCGGTTGTTCGATGCGGTTTGCGCACAACCGTTCGGCAAACGGCTGCGCGTGAAGGTGGGCTACCGCATTGAGGATCGGACCGCGGATGACAACGCAACCGTTTCGCAACTGCAACGTTATCGAGTACAGATGTCCTACAGACTTTTCCGGTGGCTTACTGCGCGTGGTATGTACCTGCCTATGCGTGTTTCAACGACATCTTCCAACGGCCCAGCTGTTGTCCAACGGAACGACGTGGTGCAGTTCGGAGGCGACCTGAGGAAGCGCTGTGGCCGCTCCGACCTTTCCCTGATGGTCGACGCGACGCGCTACCTCTGGCGTGTGAGTGACGACGCAGGTATCTCGGGTCAGGTGTGGTATTGGAACTCTTCCGCCAACATCACACGCGAACGATGGTCGGTCGGCTGTACGATGAGCGCCTTCGCTGATAACGGTGCCGACACACTCTCCACAACGTTATCTCTGGGCGTGGATGCTGGATGGAACGACGGTGGACGGACGGAATTGAGAACACGTGTGTCGAGTGACCTGAACCGAGGCGCCGAGGCGCTCGGATGGACCGTTGTATTGCGACGGTCGTTCTTCCGGAGCATGACACTTTCCATCACTGGCGGGCGATACATGCCTGCGGAATTTTATTTTGGAGATGCTGTTGGAATAATCCACCATGATCCATATTCTTGTGAAGTGACGATCGGATATTCGTGGTAAGCATGTAAATCCATCCAGACGATGCGCCTGTTCGCTTTGACCTTGATCGCGATGCTTTTCAGCGCCGGGTCGGTCGCACAGGTGACGATCATCGGATCGACAATCGACCCACAATTATTCACTTCTGGTTCTTTCTTGCAAGTGTCCATCTCGAATGGTGGTCCTGCTATTCCCGTGGTGTTTTCTGGTGAGGTGCGTTCCAAGGATGGTGTTCACGTGCTGATATTCAGATCAGGGCCGTACGGCCTTGGTTCAGGGTTGCACCAGCTGCGATCGAGTGCTTTGGTGATGCAGCAATTCGCGTTCGGTGCGGACCAACGTTCGCGCACTGCGGCTCTGGAAGGGAGGCTTCCTGCGGGTAACTACACCTTCTGTATAAAGGTCTCCCCTGCGCAGGATGGCGAATTCCAGGATGAGTTCTGTGACGCGTTCCAAGCTGAAGACCGGCTCTTCATGGATCTCGTGTATCCTTATGATGGAGATACCATCGATGAAGTGCGGCCCTCGCTTTCCTGGTCCATCACCAGTGGCAAGGTGCCACCCGGTCAGGTCGTCAAGGCTCTTTTGGTCCCGCTCACCCCAGGTGCGGATGCCTATCAAGCCATTGCCGCTGCGCGCCCCATATTCGTTGCAGACCATTTGCAGCGTACGGTTATCCCTTATCCAATGGGGGTTCAGAACCTTGAACGGGGGCGTTGCTACGCCTGGCAGGCGGAACGCTTTCTGGAAGGAGCGAGCATTGATCGTACGGAGGCCTGGAAGTTCTGCGTACGCAAACCGCGAACCCCGAACCCTGACAGGTATGTGCTTGTCGGATCGCATGCATCGGACGCGGTAGTGGATGCGGTGGACCACCGTCTCTACATACGGTATGACGGACAATCTGGAGCAGCGGGTGTGGTGTGCAAAGTGATCCGTTCGAACGGCACGCTCACGGATCCGAGAACGTCCGATCTGGCGGTTGACCCTGCTGTGCGCAACACTGGTCCGGGGCTCTACGAGGTGGATCTGGCACCGTGCGGACTGGGGATCGGGGAGTACGCACTGACGGTGCTCTCCGGTACGAACAGGACCGCGAAACTGCGATTCAGGATCACGGAGTGACCCATGGCGATCTGGTCCGCATACCGCCATTTATCGATATCCGCGATCGCGATATGCGCCATCCTTTTCTCCGGTTCCTTGGTCGGGTGTTCCCGTGAGAACGACCAAGGGCCTCTCCTGATGGATGGTGCGCTCACGGAACGAGGCCTGGAGGAAGCCGCGAGGATCACCGGTTGTGCGGATCTAGAGATGCTCGTCGCCCGTGAATTCAACGGTTTCATGGCGAGTTCGAGCAGTGCCCAGCATGCGTTCCTGCTTGAATACAGGCCAGCCATGCTGCAGCTGTGCATTACATCAGGAAGCCCATCGGACCTCAAGGCCCCGGCTTTCATTGCGGAAATGGAGCGATCACGTGCCACGGATATGTATGTAATGAAAGTGCCAAGAACGGACGAGGGGAATGAGAAAGCGGTGGATGAAGAGTTCCTTCTCTATTTGTCCAACGCTGCGGTCAAGGACCTTGTCGAAGTGGTGGGAGAGGACACGGTCGAATGTGCTTTTGTTCACTTGGAGACGACCCCGGCCATCGGTCCCTATCATCACATGATCCTGGGTTTCGATTCACCGCAGGATGGGAAACAGCGCAAGATCGTCTGGCACGATGGCTCCGGACTATTGGGGAAAGATCTTGTCTTCGAGTTCAAGGCCGGATCCTTCGATCAGTATGAAAAAATCCTTGCACAAGCGTTGATGAATTCCAGTTCGATGCCATGAAGCGCAGAAGGTTATTCGCTTGGGCCCTGTTGGTCGTGATGTCGATGGACATCATTGCTCCAACGACGGTGATGGGACTCACTTCGGGGCCATCACAGCCCGAGGTACAGGGCTTCACGCCGATCGGTGCGTCGGACATGGTCAACTTGTTCAGCGGTGATATGTCCTACAACATCCCGCTGTTGGATGTCGAGGGATACCCGATCAACCTTTCCTACAACGCTGGTGTGGGAATGGATCAGGAAGCTTCGTGGGTCGGCTTGGGATGGAGCTTGAACCCAGGTATTGTGGAACGTCACATGCGGGGTTTGCCTGACGATTTCTGCGGTGACCTCGTTAAACGGGAAACCTCCCTCAGGCCGAACATCACGGTCGGTGCCACGGTAGGTTACAACTTCGAATTATGGGGCGTTCAAGGTGATGCGATATCGGGGAACCTTACCGCGTCGGTCAACCCCAGCTATAACAACTACGATGGAGCCCAGTTCTCGATCGGCATGAACATGGGGATGAGATCCACCATTTCCGGTTCCAGCTGTTTTACAGCTGGCTTGGGAATGACCTCCAGTTCCAACGGTGGATTGAACCTGCAACCGCAGGTTGGTGTGGAGCGGGAGTATGGCAAGAGCGATAAGAAGCTTACCGCCGGGTTGAACTTCGGTCTTTCAATGAGTTCCCGTCAGGGATTGAGCAATGTGTCGCTGGGTACGAGCTTGAAATCAACGCGGTCGGAAACGAACGCGGACCCGAAACAGCCCGGATCCCACGTCGCAACGAGTTGGAGCCGCAACGGTCCTGGAAAAAGCTTCGATATCGGACAGCCTACATACTCCCCGCAGATCTCCGTGCCGATGGAGAATCTCGCTGTCTCACTGCGGGTCACCTTGGGTTCCGACGGGGCCGGCTTCCATCCGAACGGTTTCATCGGGGGCTCCTATTCCAGGCAGCGGGTTCGGAATCCGGTGATGACGCAACCGGCGTATGGTTATCTCCACCTGGGTTCGGGCCAGAATCAGCAAAGGGCGTTGCTCGATTTCAATCGGGAGAAGGATGGTCCGTACAGTGCCGCGCACACGGCCTTGCCGATCGCGAACATCACCAATGACATATTCGCTGTTTCCGGCCAGAACATGGGTGGCAGCTATCGCGCTTATCGCGATGAAGTTGGGCATGTGTTCGATGCGCTGAGCGTGAGCACGGGCAGTGGGGGCAATCTGGGTGTCGAAGTTGGTATCGGCGCCGGCGCGCACTTCGGGGTGGACCTGAACGTGAATTCCATGACGACCCGTTCAGGTGATTGGAGCGACATCAATTCGGCTGGGAGCCAGTTACGCTTCAAGCGCAATCATGATCAGATACTGGAGGAGCACGCCTACTTCCGTGAGGCCAATGAGCCAGTCGTGGAACGGGACGCCTCATTGTACAATGCCATGGGAGGCAGTGCGCCACGCCGCTTCATCATGTCGTCGCAAGGCGGTTACGACATGCGGCTCGACGCCACACTTACTGGTGGCGGGCTTCCTGCTTCCTTGCTCCCACCGAATGAAAAGACCGCGCGCGACCCTCGCGGTCAGCTCTTCACCTACCTGACACATCGTGAGGTGGTTGGCCATCTGGGTTTGGAGGATGTTATCGATCACGGGTTCGATATATCGGACAACCACATGAGCGAAGTGACCGTGACAGGCGTGGACGGCACACGGAATGTTTATGGCATCCCCGCCTACAACATCCGCCAGGAGGACGTGACTTTTGCCGTCGGATCAGGCCTGGGAGAAGCCTCCATTTACACGCCTTACACCGACGGCACCGATAATTCAACGGCTAACCAACAAGGGAAGGATCATTACTACTCCCGTAGCACGACGCCGGCTTATGCATACGCGTTCCTGCTCTCCGCTGTTCTCAGCCCAGACTATTCCGATGTGGATGGCGAACGGGGTCCTACCAAGAACGATCTGGGCAGTTATACCAAGTTCACTTACCGTCTTAGGGATCCAGCCTTTCCATGGCGTACGCCTGTCAATCCTGACGGCGCCCACAAATACGCTCGTCTGGATCGCGGACGTGGAGCAGTAGTGGATGATGACAAGGGGAGCTATACGTTCGGGGTGAAGGAACTCTGGTATCTGGACCGGATCACTAGCCGGAATATGGTCGCGATCTTTTCTACTTCGGATCGCAATGACGGCTGCGGCGTTGATGAGAACGGTCAGCCGAATACGGGGCATAAACAACAGCGGTTGGATCAGATCGAACTGTGGGAACGCTCCCAACTCGAGGCGTTCGAGGATGGCGCCACCGATGCTTTTCCAATTAAGACCGTCCACTTCAAGTATAAAGTGTCAGGGGAGTTATGCCCCCTCATACCGAATCGTATCGGTGCCGTGGGCAAACTCACGCTGGACAAAGTCTGGTTCACCTATGGCCGCTCGAATCGCGGTGTGACCAGCCCTTACGTTTTCGAATATAGCAGCGAGAACCCGAGCTACGATTTGGATCGGTCGGATCGCTGGGGCAACTATAAGGTCAGCGATGGCCTCACTAACCAGATCTTCCCGTATTCGACACAAGATCCAGTTGCTGCTGCTACGGAGGCTTCGGCATGGAACCTTACGACCGTGAAGCTTCCGTCAGGTGGCGTGATCAATGTCACTTATGAAGCCGATGATTATGCGTATGTCCAGAACAAGCGCGCGCATCGGATGTTCAAGTTGGCAGGGATACAGCGCTTTCTTTTCGGGTTGCCAGAACCGGATGCCGAGGACGTTGTGTTGGGCGGGACGGTAACGTTGGCTCCTGCGCTGGGAGGTCGATTGTTCTTCGCCATACCAGCGGAGTACGGTGGTTTGAGCGATGGTCAACTCGAAACTGAACTAGTGAACGAGCTTGGTGGACTCGTGTATTTCCGCTTCAAGACGCATTTTGATTTCGGTGCACTGGACGGTTGGGATTATGTATCCGGTTATGCCAAACCAACAGGCGGGGTGACTGTCATCAATCTGGGAGGTACTCGCTACGGTTACATACGGTTCGATCCCATTGACATTGATGAATCCGGCGGAGAGGCCGCGATGCCGATGTATCGTTCGGCATTGGAACAGGCTAGGAGGGAATACTCCACTGAAGTTTTCCAACCGAACGGCATGGGTGCCGACGATTCGCCGGTGTTGGATATGATCTTATCCGCCGCCTCGGCCATAACCACGCTTTTCACAGGGCTACAGGAGTTCCTTGATGGTCCGAACGGAAAGACAAAAAGCAATCTCCCCGAGTTTGGGGAAGTAGAAGTTGGCACTAGCTGGATCCGCTTGGGCGAACCCTCAGGCCACAAGAAAGGCGGTGGCCATCGGGTGAAGGAGGTGACGATGAGCGATAGCTGGGAAGGCATGGTGGATACCGGTGGCGACCCTGCGGTACCTGGCAGGTCTTACGGACAGCATTACAGCTACACACTTGAGGACGGCATGTCCAGCGGTGTGGCCGCATGGGAACCGGGCATGGGTGCGGATGAGAACGTATGGCGGAGGCCGGCCTTCGGTGTGCAACCAGGGTCCATGGGCAACGATGAACGCTCTTACCAGGAGGAGCCTTTCGGTGAATCGATGTTCCCAGCGGCCTCGGTCGGGTACTCGCGTGTTGTGGTCCAGGACATCTATCCGGATCATCCAGGCTATTCCCCTGCGGATGTGGAACAGGCGCAAGGCACCGGATACGTGGTGAACGAGTTCTTCACGGCCAAGGACTTTCCCACGATCACGCGCATGACGGACCTCTTCCCGAAGCGCAGGAGGAGCAATTACGATGTGCTGGCTTTGCTCGGTATGAAGACCAATGACCACATGCACACCACGCAGGGGTTCGTGGTGGAAACGAACGATATGCACGGCAAGCCCTACCGCACATTGGTCTATGGCGAATCGGTCGCTGGCCAGGATCCAGCGTTGGTCTCGTCGGTAGAATATGTGTACGCACGTGACCCGCTCAATCCTCAGGCGCTGGTGAACGAGGCGACGACGATATCACCGGACGGCACCATAGGAACGAACACCATCGGCAGGCACTACGAGTTCTACGCCGATATGCGGGAGTTCAACAGCAAGGCGCGCAGTGGTGGCATGGCGGTCAATACGGAGATGGTGATACCACCCATCATCATCCCGATCATGCTTTTCAACTTCTCCATGGAGAGCACGATCTATCGCAGCGGGGTTTTCGTGAAGAAGATCCATCGCTTCGGTTTGCTCGAGAAAGTGGTGAAAATGGAGAATGGCTCTGTCGTAAGCACGGAGAACCTGGCGTACGACAGCGAGACCGGTGGTGTGCTGCTCACACGCACCAACAATGAGTTCGAGGATCCGGTGTACCAGTTCAAGTTCCCGGCCTACTGGTACTATGATGGCATGGGACCGGCTTATGAGAACATTGGCGCGTTGACAGATCTTACGCTAGCGGCCGGCACAGCAATGTTGACTTCCGCGAACAACTACTTCGTTCCCGGTGATGAACTGGCGCTGTGGCCGTTACCCTTGATCCCTGCACAAGCGCCGGTGAAGGGGTGGGTGGACCAAGTCACCTCAAGCGGACTGCATGTGATCAGTGCAACGGGCGCAGCGATCAGCGGGGACTATCAGGCACAGGTGATCCGCTCGGGACGAAGGAACCTGCAGGCAACGGACATGGCCACGTTGTTGCTGTTGTCCGATCCACTGGCGGGTTTCTCGGGGAACCTATACACCAACATCCTCCAGGCTTCGGCCGTGGAAATGACCGATCATTGGCGGACAACCTGCGCCTGCCTGGAGGATGGCACGCTCTCTTCGACGACGAACCCCTACCGCATGAACGTGCGCGGGATCTGGAGGTTGAGCAAGGAGAACGCCTGGCTCACGGATCGGACACGCAGTTTGGAGAACCGGAACACCAACATCCGGCGCGATGGTGTCTTCACCTCCTTCGATCCGTTCTATGAACTGGCGGGCGGTGCGTGGGCGAAGGAGCCTGCGGGCTGGACCATGGTGCGTGAAGTGACGAACTACGGTGTGCGGGGTCAGGAACTGGAGAACATCGATGCGCTTGGTATCGCTTCGGCGGCGACGTTCGGGTTCGGCGGAAGCCTGCCGAAGAGCGTGGCGCGCAATGCCCATTACCAGGAGATCGGCTTTGATGATTTCGAGGACCGCGATGCTCCGTTCGATTGCGCCGATGGTCATTTCCGCATCTCCGGTGGCGTGGGGGTATCCCGGAAGGCCTATCATACCGGCCGCACGAGCATCCTGGTGGATGCCGGTACCCCGGCCGTTTTCTCCACGGGCGTTTCGAATTGTCCGGAGCAGGCGTGCGACCTGGTGATCACCTCGACCGTAGGTGGGTTGATCCTCAGCGGTGGTACCCCGCCGTACACGATCTCCCCGGAGATCATTCAGGGTGCACCGGTGATCGTTCCGGTCACCAACGGCATTCAGGTCACGGGCACCACATGGCAGATCATCGTGAATGCCAGTGATGCGGTCGGTTGTTCGTTGTCGCAAACCTTTTCCCACTGACCAAGGCTGAAGCGATGCGCCCGAACCTTCGACCATTCGTCCTCGCCGTTGCGCTCCTTGGCGCAGCACCTGTTCTGCATGCGGATGCCGGGGCCACGAACGTCGATTGCCAGAACGCGCTCAGCTTTTGTGAGGACCTGCATTTTCCCTTTGACCAGGGCCATTTCGACGGCTGCCTTTGGTTCTCGTTCACTGTGCCTCCTGGGACCGACGTTACCCTGACGGCCAGTTCGCTTGGTGGGAAGTTCAGGTTGGTCGGTCCGCAGGATCCAGCGGCCCCCTGCCTGGGAATTCCGGTATCCGCTTGCGCAGGCCAGTTCCAGGATCAGATCGTAGTGCACATCCCCCCACAGCTCGGTGTGCAACCGAGCGTGTATTTTATCACAGTGACCTATTCCAGTGGCCAGGGACAGGACGTCGACATCGATGTGTTGAGCGGGCTTGCCTGCGAGGCGGGCATTCCAACCAATATCGATTGTGACACCGCGATCCCCTTCTGCGATGACCTGATCTTCGCCTACGATGAGGTATGGGCGGATTCCAACCAAGGTTGCCTTTGGTTCTCCTTCACTCTTTCTGAACTCACCGATGTGGAGATCGACATCACGAGCACGGGATCCAAGATCTACATCTACCCCCCCCTTGATCCCGAGGAACGTTGTCCCCCTTGTGGAAGTGAAGGTGCCCTCCTTTCCGGCCAGAACATGGTGCATCTCGAAGATGAACTTGGAGCCGGCGTGTACTATGTAGCGGTGAGTGTCTCGAACGGTGCACAAAGTCCCATCGATATCGATGTCATCGAAGGTCTGGCCTGTGATCCGGTCGGTGGAGGTGGGGATCCCACCAATGTCGATTGCGACTCTGCGATCCCGCTCTGCTCGGACCTGATATTCCCATACGATGAGGATTGGGCGGCGCACTATCAAAACTGCCTCTGGTTCTCCTTCACATTGCCCGAGGCCACTGATGTGGACATGACCATAACGAGTGCGGGGTCGAAGATCTACCTGCATCCCGACTCTCCCGGGGAGCGATGCCCTCCTTGCGGTAGTGAGGGAGCCATTGTTTACGGACAGAATACGCTGCATATCCATCAACAACTACCTCCCGGCTTGTACTATGTAGGCGTCATGGTCGATGTGGGCACGGAGAGTCCGATCCAGATCGACATAGTAGGCGGGGTGGAATGCCTGCCCTGCGATGATTGCATTCCTCCCTTCGAATTGGAAGAGGGCCAGTCGTACATCCTTTCCACCTGGGTCCATGTTCCCGGTCTGCCGGGCACCACGCTGACCTTCACCACCCCCAAGGTGATCATCGAATCGCCGCCTGGCACATTCCTCACGTCCTTCATCCCCGAGGGTCCCATTATCGATGGCTGGCAGCGGATGGAGGACGAGTTCACCACCCCTCCTGGCTATTCCGGCTTGAAGGTGTTGCTGACCGTGAGCTCGGACGCGGCCTACTACGACGATGTCCGGCTTTTCCCGAAGGATGGTAGCATGAAATGCTATGTGTACGACCCGGTCGACCTGCGTTTCGTGGCGGAATTGGACGAACGCCACTATGCGACCTTCTATGAATACGATTCGGAGGGCAAACTGGCACGTGTGAAGAAGGAAACGGAGCGTGGCATCATGACCATCCAGGAGTCGCGGAACAACTCCTCCAAGTTGAGCGGCCAATGAGGGCGGGCAGGTGGCATATCGTCGTGTGCTGCATGGTGCTCTTCGGTGCTCGCTCGCTGGCCGATGCTCCGCAGGACTGGACCACCGTTCCGGGCAGTGCCTTCGTTGAGGCCAAACAGGGGAACGATTCACGGTACAAGGACCTGCCGCGGTTCTCGATGGACATCGAACTCGTATCCTACAGGTCCTGGGATGACCAGGCCCCACATGAACGTACCCAAGCGCGGGTCGTGCGCGATGCGAGCCGCTTTCGCTCAGAGGTCTCCGGGCTCGTTTCCGTTCAGGATCCCCTGATCCGCGTGGTCATGGATCCCCAGGAGCATGTGATCATGGCCACCGACCCGGTGGACTTGAACGACGCTTGGGCCATTGGCGCGGTTGACATCGTCCTGAGTTCCGTGGCCACCTGTTTTGAACGTTCGGTTGACGGAGGCAAGGAGTATAAACTGGTGTTCAAAACCGGTGCGGTCTACGATCACACGATAGTCCGGTACGATGCACAAGGATGGTTGCGCCACACCTCGACGGTCTGGCGCCAAACTGTTCAAGAGGATCCCTCGGATCGGTTGTCGGCCGCGTATCGACCTCGGTTGGATGTGAGCTATGGGATCCCCAGGACCTTGACGGGGCCAGCTGATGCGTCCACCGATCCCTGGTCGTTGGTTCGGGAGGGCAAGGAAGGTCTCGAAGCCATCGGCGCTTGGAAGGACATACCGATCATCGACACGCGATACCGGCCATGAGTACCAGGGCGTTCATCACCAGCATCCGTTACGGAATATGCATGTTCCTGACGGGCGGCTTCATGTGCGACGCGATCGACGTGTTCGGACAGCCGCAGCACATCACCAAGACCTCCACATGGCCATCGCCCAAGGGGCGGCCCAAGCTGAACGACACCCTGGAACTCGCGTGGTCGAAGCCCTCATACGAGTTCACTTCGTTCGGGACCACGGCGACCATGGAACTCGGCTTTGACCATCATGACCTGACCGCGGCCCGGGCAATGGATCTGGTCGCCACGATCGAGGTGACGGCCACCATCAATTCGAACCTGACGAAGTACGACCCTCGCGCCGATCACGATTCCCTGTTCACGCTCCACTACCGCATCGGCAAGCGGAGCCAGGGTGTGGCACGGTCGGCACATGTATTCCCTGATTCGCTGTTGGATCGGAAGATCGATGCGATCGATCGCCAGATCATCGCCTGCCGCAACGTGCACCGGTTGAGCTTCAAGTTGTTGAAGGTCGAGGCCAACCTCGGTCAGGGGTTCAAGCGCCTGGACGAACTCCCCGTCGGTGTCCGATTCACCTCGGATATCGTTTGGGATGTCATGCCGAAAATGGACCGATCGAACGCACCCGCGCTGAACACACCGCAACCGATCAATTGCGACGGGAATACCAGCGGTGTGGATGAGTTGCTCGTGTCATGGGGTGTTGTCAGTGGTGCCACCAGTTATCACTTGGAATGGACCTGGGTGGATGATTACGAGCCCAATGGAGTTGACCAGATAGATCCTACCGACCTCTACTATGACCTTGGTCGCAATGCGACCCGCGTTTCCATCAACGGAGGGCAGACGTACTACAGCATTCCACTGCTCTTCGACCGTGGTTGGTTGGTCTATCGCGTGCGGGCCATGGGCGAGGATCCCGGTCCGCCGATCAGGCCCACCTACGGGGATTGGTCCCTAGTTGAGGCGAGCGGTTTTGTTGCGGACGTTGCGGCTTACGCGAAAGAACCGATAGCGCCCCACCAGCGGGAGGCCAACTGGCAGTTCACCACAAGCTTCGCTGAGGAGGGCAAGCGCAAGGAAGTAATGACCTATGCCGACGGCACGCTGCGCTCGAGGCAGGCGGTGACGCGGAACAATTCGCTTTATGTCCCCATCATCGGCGAGACCTTCTACGATGCTGTGGGCCGTCCTGCGGTGGAAGCGATGCCTGTGCCCATGGTACGCGGCAAGGAATGCCCGACCCTCGTCGGCGATGATACGTGGGCGCCGATCGACCTTTATCCCCGGTTCAACAATGCGGATGAGGTCGGGGATGGTTCCGGTGATCCGGTGGACTACCAGTATTTCCACATGCTCCCGCCGAACCCTGCGGATTGCGATGCCTCCGGGATACCGTTCCATCCTGTAGACGGAGCTGAACTGTATTATCATCCGGACCATCTCGGTGTCACTGATGCGCTGACTGGCAAACCGGGCTTCCTCCCGCAAGCGGAAGGCTACCCCTTCACCCAAACCGAATTCACCCGTGACAATACGGGCCGGGTGCGGAGCAAGAGCGGGGTGGGAGAGACCTTCAAGCTCGGATCGGGGCATGAGAGCACCTTCCTCTATGGGAAGCCGGAACAGATCAAGCTGGATAGGCTCTTCGGTTCCGAAGCGGGTGTGGCCACCCACTACCAGAAGAACGTGGTGCTCGATGCCAACGGACAGGCGTCGGTGAGCTACTTGGACCGCGCCGGTCGAACAGTCGCCACCGCATTGGCGGGCCTGCCCACCGCGGATCTGGTGCCCCTGGCCCCTTTCACCGACCCGGCCTTATCCCCCACGTACGAAACGGATCTCTTCTGTGGTCAGACCAGCTTGGAGTGCGAAGCCAACGAACACCTTCCTGATGTGCCCGCGCTGGTCTTCACCGATCAGATCGTCGTGCCGGCCAATGGGCTTAGGTACGTTTTCAAGTACAGCATGCAGCCGGGTATCATGGAGGATCCCTGCTTAAAGGAGGACATCTGCCTGAATTGCGTGTACGAACTCTCCATTTCATTGGTCGATGGATGTGGGCAGGAGCACATCTTCGAGGATGGCTCAGCCACCATCGGGACCTTCCAAGAAAGCCCTGGTGGACCGCTTGTCTTCGCCGCGTGTGGCACGCTACCGGGCGAGTATGTCCATCCCAACATCCCGGTGCCCGACCTCGATTTTGAACTCGAACTACCCGCTGGAGAGTACACGCTTACCAAGATCCTTCGTGTCAGCTCTGAGGCACGTGAGGCATACTTGGAGGAGATACTTGCCAACGGCGAGACTTATTTGAACGAGGATTGCTTTACGCCGCAGGACCAACTTCAAGCCCAGTTCACGGATGCCATCGACTATTCCGGCTGTGATATCGATTGTCCCGAATGTGTAGCTGCCTTGGGACCGTTGGAGGACTTCCTGCTCGCCGGTGGATCCGAGCAGGATTTCAATCAACTCCTTGAGCAATGCAACGCGCCCTGTGAGGCTGATAGCTGGTGTGACGTGGCCTACATGGCCATGCTCGTTGACATGACCCTTGGAGGGCAGTACGCGAACATCAGTGTCGATGGCAACGGCGAGACCACTACTGAGGATCGGGCATCGGTGTTTTTTTACGATTCCGGTTCGAATGACCGGAGCATCTTGTTATCGCGTGGATTCCAATGGTCGTTCGACCATTACGCGTATTCGTCACCCGATTTCCAGAACGTGCTTTGGGACCGGGAGCTTTGGAGACAGCCACGATTGTTCGAGAGTGGTAGTCACATCCCGGAATACAGAACGGAAGCTGGCGTGCGCTATACCATTTCCGTCGAGTGGATCGACGACGCGTGGGCCCCGGAGGTCAAGAACAACGATCCTGCATATGTGTTCCCGGATGGATCTGGTGGTTTCATCACATACCCGGAATTCCTAGGCTCGCTGGACCTCTTCATCAGCTACTGGCAGCCTGGTTTTGAAAAGTCCCTGCTGTTCTATCATCCGGAGTACTGCTACTGGCTCAATTGTCGGGGGTATTCCGAGAAACTGGAGACCCCGGATCCCTGGTCGAGCGATGAGTTCGATGAGTACTTGTTGTTGAGTGAATGGACCGATGCGATCGCTGATGGCTTGGTCAACCTATCGGCACCAATTGGCCAACGTATTCGGTTCGTCTACAATACCAACGTCGGCGGATTTGGCTTCCCAGCAGGGAGGTGGGACCCCTTTGCGGTACATGCGACAGATTACGGCCCACACGCGGAGAACCTGCTGGTGCAGTTCAATGACTACAAGGCCATCGATCCCGGCCCCATGCTCTCCATGGAGGAGTTCGCTTCGATCATGGGCTATTGTGAATCGACCCCCACCTGGCCGGTGGACCCGGCTTGGCTCGATTTCCTTGGCGGTTCTGATGACGATGTCAAGATGCGACAATGGACGGCCTTCAAGTCATATTATTTCAGTGAGAAATACAGGGCGCAAAAGCGGCGCGCGGATGCGACGGTAGCAGCCTGCGGCAGCTGCTCCGGCTTGAATTACTGCATTGGCGAAGGCGAAGATGATGCATGGGTCTCGCGCATGCAGTCCCCCGTCATGCAGTTGCATCCGGACTATTGGCCTTTGACATTCCCTTCATGGCCGTGGCTCCTTGACCTCTACTATGAACACCGTGAGATCTACTCCCAGGAGCATGGCCGACCTTACGTTCAAGGCTGCCAGCTCTGCAATGACGTGAACCATCCCTATTTCGTGGACAAGGTGCCGCGCGTGCCGGATCCCGAACAATTCCCCGGTATGAGCATGTCGCCGGAGGAAATGGCCTACCAGAACTATATGGCAACGGACGACTGTCCGGTGGCCGCGGCTTGGCGTACGCTGTTCGAAGAGCGCGCGGTGGAGGACCAGTTGGCCACCTTGGGTGTTGCCTTGGGCAGCGAGCCGGGGTGGGCTGCTTTGGTGATCGCGCAGGATGGTCAAGGCGCACCGATCCCTCCAGCGACTTGGGATGGCATCGTCGCCGGCAACACGCTCAATATCTCCGTCAACGGGTGCCCGGCCTCGTTGACCCTCGCTGACCCAAGCGTGCTGACCACGTACGGATTCAGTACATACACTGATCTCCTGGATGCGGTCTTCGCCGCCCCGGGCATCGAGGCCACCACCGCCAATACGTTCATACTGCACGTGCAGTTCATGGACAATACGCTGACTCCGCACCCGACCACACTGACGGGCACGGTGTGCGCCTTCTATGATCTCATCAATTGCACGTTCCCACCGGTGGGTACTGGGAACCAACTCGCCGATGATCTTGAGGACCTGCTCACAGCGATCGCCTCTGCGGAGCCGCCGATCCTGGGCTCCATTGCCGATGTGAACTTGAACACAACGCCAACGACCCCGAGCGTTCCACCTGGCCCACCGCCATTCACGGGCGCCACGGCCGGGCCTATGATCCAGAGTCAGGTACCCGGATATTTCACGACCGGGGATTGGAACGAAGATCTGATCTGGACTTTCGTCAGCGGGTCCACGTTCACCATTGCGAGTGGCGCTATTGACAATTGTCCACGCTATGAAATTGAGATCCTTAACTACGAAGTCCCGGATGGCAGTACCTGGACCATGGCGGATATCGAGGACATCTTCGAGTTCCAGAACATGGTCAGTGCTGGATCAAACCTGTTCGAGGTGGACATATATGGTACTCCGGACTGGACCAATGGCATACCCCCGCCGTTCCTGGCCACTTTGCATGGCAGCGTGACGTATTTCCCATGTACCGGTGATCCCGAGGGGCCGTCACTGGGTGAATTTGGGGATCCGGATCCACTGGCATCCTGCACTGACCCGGCGATCGAACTCACGAGGCGGTTGTACGAAGTGATGACCCACCTCTTGATCCAGGCGCCTGACCATCAAGGCTACGATCTGACGACAAGCCCCTATATGAATTGGGAGCTTCTCTCCGCGCTCTATGATTGGCAGGGGAATGGGGCGGATCCATTGAACAACGCGGGCATATACGCGGACGATCAGCAGGGGCCTCAGGTGGTTTGGACCCCATGGCCGAACAACACCTTGTTGTCGCTGCCTTATCCGGCGGCAGCATATAGCTGGGTCATTTTGGACAATGCGCGCTGTCCAGTGCTTTACTATCCGGTCGGTGCATTGGATCCGGGTGGTTTCATGGATATTAACGTGGTCACTGGCTTCTCAGAGCCCTTCTTTGTAGGTGACCTGAATGTCAACGGGGCCTATGAGTCCTTTGCCTTTTTCGCACTTGGCCCGGACGGTGAGCCCTTGCATGAGTATCCGTTCATTGTTTATGCGCACTGCCTTGACCTGCGCTTCTGTGACAACTGCGCAATGGATGGCCCGTTCTTGCCAACCATAGCCATTCCGCCTCCGCTTGAGACCGATTGCGCGATCCTGGCGCAAAATCTGTTCGATGCCATCAATACGTTCAATGCAT
>JBDTNF010000166.1:0-4389 GCA_039933875.1 Flavobacteriales bacterium
AATCCCGACCTCTCCCCGGGCGATATGATGCTGATCGACGATCACATCAACTATATGGGCGACAATCCACTGAAAGGTCCCAACGATGAGCGTCTGGGCCCGCGTTTTCCGCCCATGTCGCGAGCTTATAGTGAGGAACTGCGCAGCCTGGCCACCGGTAGGCACCTTCGAAGGCAAGCAACAGTTGCTGCGCGAACGCTACCTCGAGATGGCCAACTACAACGATGCGTACGCAGCTCCGGTCGGTGTCGCGTGGGAACAGGTGCGCGACACCCATCCCTTGATCGATCTGTACCAGCCGGATGGAAGCCACCCCACCGTGGAGGGCACCTACCTCGCCGCGTGCGTTTTCTATAGCACCCTCTTCCACGCGAGCTGCGCGGGGGCTTCCTTCAACTCCGGGTTGCAGGCGGATACCGCCGCGATCCTGCGCACCATCGCCAGCGCCGTGGTGTTGGACAGCGCTCCCACCTGGAACCTGGATGTACCCAGCGGCACCAGTGCCCAGTTGACCGGCACGAGCAGCGATGGTCCGAACGAGATCACCCTCTACCACCCAGGCCAGGGCACGCACCTATGGACCTGCTCCGATGGGCAGAGCTCCACCGATGCGAACCCCACCTTCATTGTGAGCGGACCCGGCTTCTATACCTTCACGCACATCTACCACGACCCGTGCGGCAACAGCGACACGCTCTCCTGGACCTTCGAATTCTACGAGGTGGGGATGCCGGAGATCGGCACCGCCGGGAGCTCTTCCGTAACCTCGTCCGAACAGAACACGGTGGATGTGATCGGCGGCACCGGTGGCGGATCGATCACCATCATGGACCTGCAAGGCCGAACGGTCGTAACGCAGCAGTTCAGCACCGATCATGTCCGCATCACTTGCCCTCCGGGCCTGCATGTGTGGCGCATCACACCTGCTGCTGGACAAGAGCGCGTGGGCAAGGTGCTGGTGCGCTGATGATCCGCGCGTTCCACGGTTGATCATTTCTTCCAGACATAAGCGTGTGAGCATGGACCTCCATAGAGCGGCCTGATCTTCTCCAGATTGTCGCCGACGAAGGCGTTACACGCTCTGGACACCCAACACCCTCCTAGTGCACCAGTTGCACCAGCACCCTGCCCAGCGAAGCGCCGTGCTCATCACTGGCCAGCAGCACATAGGTGCCCGGCGCGATAGACCCGAGCTCGAGTTGCCGACCGCTACCCTGGCTTGTCCACACACAGTGCCCTACCGCATCGAACAGGCGCAACGTCGCCCTTACACCGTCCGGTAGATCCACGTTCAGCGTTATTGTCGCGGGCATGGGCCATGCGCGGAATTGTGGGGTAGCCGCCGGTCCTTCGATACCCGTTGTCTCCATCAATGTGGCCTTGCGGTAATTGACCAAGCCCGTGGCCTCATCGCTCCAAACGACGTGGAAGGCACCATCGGCGAAGGCGATATCCGGTGTTCGTTCCGCGCCACCCAGGCTGGTGTTCACGGTATCGGGTGCGCTCAGGCCGTCGATACCGGTGGTGCTCCAGCTGAACAGGATGTTGCGTTCGAGCGATACCGTCTGCTCCCACACGATGCCGAGCGTATCACCACTGCCCGCGATACGCGGATAGTTCTGCTCCGTGCTGGCCGATTGCCCAGGATGCACCTTGACCATGGGACTCAACGCGAAGTCGTCCAAGGCCGCGCTGCAGAGGTTCACCTTGCTCCCGTTCAACGCGCCCGACATCCACACGTAGCGCACGGAATCACCAGCGACGTAACCATCGGGGCCGGTCGCGGGACAGCCGCCGAGGTTCCAATTGGTGGCATCGAGCAGCCCTCCAGCAACATACGTGTCACCACCATCGGCGCTCGCCGCGCCATATATCACGCGGATGTTCGGACCGGCATTGCGGTAGAGCGCCACCACCACATCGTCTGCGGCCACCACCTGGCCGGGGCAGCAGTCGCACACATTGCCGGGGGCGAACGGGGTGCTTGCCGCCAAGCTGGGTTGGAAGGCACCACCGCTCATGCGCGTGGTCACGTAGCGCGCGTTCGCAAAGCCGGCATCGAACTGCATGTACTGCACCACCGGTTCTCCCGCGTTGCCGATCGCGATACTCGCGAACCGCGTCCAGGCGTCGTTCGAGATGCGGATGGTATCGCCCCAGGTATAGCCACCGTCGAGCGAACGCCGCGCATAGGCGGGCATGGTCTCCTCCGGGGTGGCCTTGAAACTGATCCATACCTCGTTGCCCACTGCGGCGATGTCACCACCCATCCAATAGTCCACGGCAGGTGGCGTGCTCATGTAGGTGACCTGCTGTGGTGCGGAGAAGCCGCCCCCATCGCCCACGGCAACGAAATCGGCCTTCATGCCGGTCTCGCGTCCCCACAATACCACCGGCGCGCCATCGGCATTGATCACCACACGTGGACGCGTACACCCTTCGGCGGGCGTGGCGCATGGCAGTTCCATGGACCAATCGATGGCAGCGGGTTGGGCGTTGAGCAAGCCGGGGAGCGAGCAGGCGATCGAGAAGAAGAACGAACGGATCATGGCGAAGTGGATGGATGCGAAAGCTACCATGTGCAGCCCAACTGGAGGTTCACCAACTTCGTACCTGTGCCCAAGCTGTATATCCGCAACATGGTCTGCGACCGCTGCCGCAAAGCGGTGAGCGACCTGCTGGCGCGCACCGGTATCGGCTTCAACGCCGTGCACTTGGGCGAGGTGGAACTGGAGGAGGCGCCAACAAAGGCGGAACGCGCTGCGCTCCAGGACGGCCTGCGTGATCTCGGCTTCGAACTGATCGACGACCGCCGTACACGGTTGATCGAGAAAGTGCGCAGCACGGTGATCGGCCTGGTGCGGGCCGATGCGGAAAGCCCATTGCGGAAGGAAAAGCTCTCCGTGGTGGTCGCCCGCATTGTAGGCATGGACTACAGCACGCTCAGCAAACTCTTCAGCGAAGTGGAAGGCACAACGATCGAGCAGTTCCTCATCGCGCAGCGTGTGGAACGCGCGAAGGAATTGCTTGTGTACGATGAACTTTCCCTCGGTGAGATCGCCTACCGCCTGGGCTACAGCAGCGCCCAACATCTGAGCACGCAGTTCCGCAAGGTCACAGGGCTCACCCCCTCGCACTTCAAGCGCATCGGTGCCTCGCGGCGCCATCCGTTGGACCAAGTCTAGGGCCCAACCTTCGCTCGTCGACTTGTACATCGTTCCCCGAAAACTGTACGCTCCAGCGGCGGGTGCCAGGGAACCTTTGCATCGTCGATCAACGACAACAAAAAACAACCACATCATGAAAGACCAACTGGAGAATAGCGCCACTGTGAACATCACCTGCGCATGCAGCGATACGACCTGTGCCTGCACCACGTGCGCGTGCGGCCCGGCCTGCCCCGGTGCAGGTTGCGACTGCGGCTGCAACTGCTGCAAGTAAGTTGGGATGGAACGGGAGCGGCTTCGGTCGCTCCCGTTTCTCATTCCGTCCCGAAAGAACCCCTAAAGCGGGTGACAGCCTTCCCCCTTCGGCGGCTTTTGTGTCGGCAACGAACGACCCGGCCCGGCTTTCTTTGATCCAAACCCGAAAACCGGACCGCATGAAGAAGATCATTACCCTGTTCGCATTCGCTCCGATCGCGCTGGCGGCACAAACCACCTTCCAGGTGGAAGTGGGCGGTTCGCTCACCACCCCGAGCAACCTGCCTTACTACGCACCGCAGTTCATCACCATCAATGTGGGCGATATCGTCGAGTGGCACAACGTTTCCGGTGAGCACCAGATCTATGCGGGTACCGATGTGTTCCCCGATAATCCCGAGGGCTTCACCAGTGGCGACCCCACCTCCACCCACTTCACCTATACCCACACGTTCACCCTGGCGGGTGTTTACGATTACCATTGTGACAACTCGTTCCAAGGGCAGAACCACTCCACCACGCAGTTCGGCACCATCACGGTGCTAAACCCGAACGGGGTACGCGACGTGGCCTCCAGCAAAGCCATCTCGCTCTATCCTGTTCCAGCCAATGATGTCCTGGTCCTCTCGCTGAAGGGCTGCACCGGCGTGGTCTCTGTTGATATCCTTAGCCCCACAGGAAGCCTGGTACGCACCCTGCCCGTGCAGGACAACAGATCCAATGATCTTGATCTCAGCGGCCTACCCGCAGGCCAGTACTACCTGCGTATGGACCGCCTGCATCGCACCGCCATCAAGCCGTTCGTGAAGCTCTGATCCAAACTGCGCGAAGCGCGATCAATTCCGAACGAAGAAGCCCCGCGAATATCGCGGGGCTTCTTCGTTCGGTTCAAAAGCTGGTTTTCTACCTCTGGATCACCAGTCGCTCGGTGTAGCGTTGGCTACCGGCGGTGATGTTCACCATGTAC
>JBDTNF010000167.1:0-11456 GCA_039933875.1 Flavobacteriales bacterium
CGAGTTGCGCTGGCGAGAGGCCGAGCGCCGTCCAATCTTCGGGGGTCGTGACCAGGATGCACTGCTGATCGATGATCGGTGCCACCCCCGGAGTGACCGCCGGATCGGTCTGTGCTGTTGCACCGATGGCGCTCAAGGCTGCCACCGCAATGGCGAAAATGAAACGTTCCATGGTTTCCAAGCTTTTGATGTGTTCCTGGAATGCTTCAAGCCATGTACCCTTTATGCTCATTCAAGAGCAAAGCCATGCTCCTAGTAGGCAAGCATGCGAACGGGCGGATCCTGTGCATCGGCGTGATCGGGGCATTCCAACCCGATGTCCCCACCCTCAACGCATTTCATTCCACACCCGCGAGCGGTCGGGCTGGCTCGGGATCCGCGGGGTGCTCGCGCGTAGGTCCGGGTGTCTTCGCCGGATCGTCCGGTCGTTCCTCCGGCGTGATCGAGGGTGTGCCCGGCACCGGATCGCGCTGGGGTCGGGGTTGCCTCTCCGGTTCTTTCACCGGCGGCCGCGGCTCGGTGGGGATCGTTGGTGGGGTCGGCTCCAAGGGTGCGGGTGGGCCGGGTTCTCCTATTGCGGTCAGGGGGTTCATGGCTTTCATGTTCTTGTGTTCGCATCCATTCGCATGCCGCTGCTCATGCCGGGCGGGTCAACGCCCAACCGAAGAACACGACCACCAGGATGGCACCGAAGATCCAGGTGATCACGATCTTCCGGTTCCTGGTCGGTTCGTCCATGGCGATCGCTCATAAGTGAGGTCAGGCTACGTAAAGGATCAGTGGTATCGCCTCACATGATCCACCGGCTCAAGGTCCAGCGGCAGCGCCTCCAGAAGATGAGTGTTCATCGCTAACGTGATCGCATGCCGCGAAAAGAAGAACCCCATGGATGCGGCTTCCTGCGATATCGCATGCATTTCCCTTTCCCGGGATTTCCCCGTGATCGTGGAGACATATCCACATGGCACAACCGCAACCGCACACGCATCCCGCTGGTGAAGCGGGCATCCGCGTCAGGCATGCGATCCTCTGTGGCTCGATCAAAACCGATCTACTGAGATGAACCATCCCGATTGTCAATATGCCACCCTGAGCGGCGCTGTGCAGGACCTGGAGAAGCAAGGCTACACCGACGAGCTCACGCTCACCGAAGAAGGGCTCTTCAATTGCGCCCTTTCACTGGACCCTTCCAAATTCACCATCGATTCGTTCCATCGTATCGAAGGACCCAGCGATCCGGCCGACGAGGGCATCGTCTACGCGATCAGTTCCGCGGATCTGGGGTTGAAAGGCCTGCTGATCGGCGACTACGGCCCCAACGCCCAGGACTTCATCCACAAAATGGTGAGGAAACTGCCCGCGCATGAGCACGAAGGCCGTGTACAGCCAGTGCAACCGATCCCACACGGCGAAAGCACAAAAGCCTGAGCCATGCGCCCACTTTGGAAAGGCACCATTGGCTTCGGCCTGGTCACCATACCCGTGCGGCTTTTCAGCGCGACCCAGGAAAGTGAACTGGATCTGGACATGCTGGATGCGAGGGACAAGGCGCGCATCCGGTTCCACCGCGTCAACGAGGACACTGGAAAGGAAGTACCCTACGAACGGATCGTGCGCGCTTTCGACCTCGATGGGAAGTATGTCGTGCTCGAGGATGCCGACCTGAGGAACGCGGCCGTGGAGAAAAGTGATGTGATCACCATCCATGATTTCGTGAAGGAAGAGGAAGTGGAAGGCAAGTATTTCGAGAAGCCGTACTACCTTGAACCAGACAAGGGCGGTGCGCGCGCCTACGCGTTATTGCGTGAAGCCTTGCGGAAAAGCGGCAAGGTGGGCATCGCCAGTTTCGTCATGCGCACCAAGGAACATCCCGCTGTGCTGCTACCCGATGGCCCCGTCCTCATCCTGAACCAATTGCGCTTCGCTGAGGAGATCCGCCCCATGGACGACCTGAAGCTGCCGAAGGTGGAGAAGCTCGCCGCGGCCGAACTGAAACTGGCCATGCAGCTGATCGATCAGGGCGCGGGCACCTTTGACATCACGCGGTACAAGGACGAGTACACTTCGGCGCTCATGAAAATGATCCGCGCGAAGGCCAAAGGCAAAGGGCCCAAGGTGATCGCGATGAAGGTGGTGCACAAGAAGCCAGCGGAGGACCTCATGTCGATGCTCAAGGCGAGTTTGGGCGGAAAAAAGACCGTAAAGCCCGAGTCCAAGTCCCGTGGCAAGGCGGCCGGTTCCAGCAGCAAGGTCAGACACCGTAAAGCCTCGTAAGCCATGGGCCTGGAGAAGTACAAGGCCAAGCGTGATCTGAAGCGCACTCCTGAGCCCGGTGGTGCGAAGAGCAAGAAACCGCAGAGCCCTCTCATCTTCGTTGTCCAGCGCCACAAGGCCTCACACCTGCACTACGACTTCCGCCTGGAGATACGCGGCGTGCTGAAAAGCTGGGCTGTTCCGAAAGGTCCCTCCATGGCCCCTGCGGATAAGAGGCTCGCCATGATGGTGGAGGATCACCCCTACGACTACAAGGATTTCGCGGGCGTTATTCCTGAAGGGAACTACGGCGCAGGCATCGTTGAGATCTGGGATCGTGGCACCTACGCCCCGTTGGACCCACCCGAAGGGAAGGACAGGGAATCCGTGTTGATGCACATGCTGCACAAGGGCTCGATCAAGATCGTCCTGAAGGGAAGAAAGTTGAAAGGCGAATTCGCGCTGGTGCGGCTGAAGAGCGCGGACGAGAAAAGCTGGCTGCTGATCAAGCACCGCGACCGCCATGCCGTGGATGCTTACAACAGTGAGAATGAGACACCGAAGAATTCCCCCATCAACAAGGCGCTGGCCGCGGCGGGTAAAAAACCCGTGACGAAAAAGCGCGCCGCGCGTGCACCATCGAAAGTCGCGAAGTCCGCTGCACCCACCGCCGTAGCGGAAGCCCTCCCGCGAAAGCGCTACACCCTGCGTGGCGTAGGCACTGCGACGAAAGTGAAGGATCCGATCAAGCCGATGCTGGCCTCGCCGGATGGGAAACCATTCGATGACCCGGACTGGCTGTTCGAAGTGAAATGGGATGGCTATCGCGCGATCGCGGAAACCGGAGGTCAGGACCTGCGGCTCTATTCGCGCAACGGGCTCTCGTTCCTGGACGCTTATCCGGACGTTACCCAGGAGCTGCGCAAGGTCAGGAAGAAGATGGTCCTTGATGGCGAGATCGTGGCGGTCAATGATCGTGGCCGTCCGGACTTCCAACTGCTGCAACACGCGTCGCAGGAACCATCAACACACCTCGTGTACTACGTGTTCGACCTGTTGGAATTGAACGGCAGGGATCTGTCGGCCATGCCACTGATCGAACGCAAGAAGGTGTTGCGGAAAGAGCTGAAGGATGGAACGCATGTGCGCTACTGCGATCATGTGGAAGCGCGCGGTATCGACTTCTTCAACGTCGCGGTGAAGCAGGACCTGGAAGGCATCATCGGCAAACGCAAGGACAGCACCTACGCACGCGGCGTGCGCGGGAAGAACTGGGTGAAGATCAAGAACCACCTGTCGCAGGAGGCGGTGATCGGGGGATACACGGCACCACGCAACAGCCGCAAGCACTTCGGTGCCCTGCTACTCGGTGTCTATGAGAAAGATGACCTGGTCCATGTGGGTCATACCGGCACCGGCTTCGACGGGCGTTCGCTGGACGAACTGATAGCCGCGATGAAGCCACTTGTCCGCACCACCTCGCCCTTCAGCAATAAGGTCGATGCGAACATGCCACCGGTCTGGGTCCGTCCGAAGCTGGTGTGCAACATCAAGTTCACCGAATGGACCCGCGACGGGCATATGCGCCATCCCGTCTTCCTTGGATTACGGGCTGACAAGGCAGCGAGCGAGGTGCACAAAGAACCGGTCGGCATGAAAAAGAAAGCGACGAGCACGGCGAAGACCACTAGTTCACGGAAGGCCCCGGCAGCAAGGCCCGTCCAGAAGGAAACTCGAACGAAGGCGCCACCCCAAGAGCCGGAACCGAACGAGCGCGATGTGAAAGTCGGGCGGAACACGGTGCACCTCACCAACCTGAACAAGGTCTTCTGGCCCAAGGAGGGTTTCACCAAGGGCGATGTGATCCGCTACTATGAACGGATGCACCCCGTCCTCCTGCCCCACTTGAAGGACCGTCCACAATCCCTATATCGCACACCCAATGGCATCAAGGGTCCGGGCTTCTTCCACAAGGACGCTGGCGGGACCGCCCCAAGCTGGGTGCCCTCGGTGAAGATCCCTTCCGACAGCCGCGGCGGCGGAACGATCGACTACATCCTCTGCAATGACCTCGGCACCCTGCTCTACATGGCGAACCTCGGATGCATCGAACTGAACCCGTGGACATCACGAAAGCAACATCTGCTGAAGCCTGATCACATCGTGATGGACCTCGACCCTTCGGACAGGAACACCTTCGACCAGGTGGTGGAGGCCGCGCTCGCCGTGAAGGTGGTGCTTGACCGCATCGGTGCGAAAGGCTACTGCAAAACCTCCGGCTCCACCGGGCTCCACGTCTACATTCCCACGGGTGGACGCTACACCTACACGCAACTCGCACCGTTCGCCAAGGACATCATGCGTGTTGTGCAACAGATGCTGCCGACCACCACCACCATGGAACGGTCGCTCGCGAAACGCGACAAGCGGAAGATCTACCTCGACCATCTGCAGAACCGCAAGGGCCAGACGCTCGCTTGCGCCTATTGCATTCGTCCCAAGCCCGGAGCGACCGTCAGCACACCGCTGGCTTGGAAAGAAGTGAAGCCCGGGTTGGACCTGCACGCCTTCAACATCACCACGGTGCCTGGACGTGTGGAGCGCATCGGGGATCTCTTCGCGGGAATGCAGAAGGAAAGTCTGGCATTGCCCACTGCCCAGCGCGCACTCGCCCGTTTGCTCGAAGAATGAGCCCCGAAAGGCTAAGAGTTCAGTATCGCCTTGATGATCTCGTGCAACCGCAACGCGTTCGGGGCCGCGGCGCCTGCTGCCGTGTTGTCGAAGATCACCCACACCTGCACCTTCTTCCTCAACAGGGCCACGATCCTTTGCGCCAGGCGGGCCAACTCGTCCTCCTCATAAGCGGACCAATAGACGCGCGGAGCGCCGTGCAAGCGGAAGTATACCAATGACCGATCGCCGCCCGGTTCGATGGCATCCGTGACCAATGGTGGATCGGCCGCCACACGCGCTACCTGTGCATGTTCCAAAAGCCTTGTAACGGAGGGTTGGGCCCATGAGGGGTGGCGCGGTTCGAGTGCGACAGGCCCATTGTAGAACTCGCGGAAGGCCGACAGAAAGTCTTCCGCCGCGGGTGTGTATCTCAAGGATGGTGGTAGCTGGATGAGTACGGGACCCAGCCGCGTTCCCAAAGCGCCCACCATGCCGATGAAGTCCTGGGCAGCGGAGACGTTACTGAGTTTCTGCTCATGGGTGATGCTCCGATGCATTTTCACGGCGAAGCGGAAGTCCGGCGGAACGGCAGCGGCCCATCTCACGAACGTGGCTTCGCGATGCGGCCTGTAGAACGTGCTGTTGATCTCGACACCATTGAACAACGACGCGTAGCGCTCGAGGTGGGAGCCTTCCTTGAACGTCGTGAAAAGCGGCTGGGGTAATTGCCAGCCGGCAGTGCCGATATGTAGCTGGCGACCATCATCCATCCGCGCGCGCGCCTTGCTCATTGCATGGCCTCCTTCACTTCCGGGGCAGGATCAGGCCGCACGCTGGGGAACCGCAATCCACCGATGACCATAAGCACGAGCACAAGCACACCGAGGCCGATGTACAACCACATCCTTCGCCTGGCGATACGCTCCCCCAGAGGAGCGGTTATGGGATCGTTGTTCATCTCGCATTCCTTTCCCTCCCATCAACAAGTGTCGGACCATTGGGTATATGGCCTTGGGAACGAATTGGGAGATCGGGAAATACGCTCTACACACCTGTTGATTCCTTTCCCTTTTGATCATGGTGCAAGTGGATCCAGGCTGGACGGCAGCCCTTAGCTGGCGGCACTTCCCAAGATCGGTCGCTCCACGGCGCGTCATTTGAAAAGCACCGTACCCGATACCATCTCCACCCCACCTCCATGGAACAACGCACAGCGGAACGAACAGCCGACCTTCAGGTCACCCGGCACGGTGTCATCCTGGAAAAAACGGGGAACGGTTTCGAGAACGAAGGTGTGTTCAACCCAGCATGTATCCGGGTGGATGATCAGGTGCACATGTTCTACCGGGCGGTGCGGCATGGCAACTACTCGACCATCGGCTATTGCCGCCTAAGAGGACCGCTCGAAGTAACGGCGCGCCGCAAGCGCCCACTGTTGTTCCCTGAGCACGCTTACGAATCGCAGGGCCTGGAGGATCCACGCATCGTGAAGATCGATGACACCTATTACATGACGTACTCGGTGTATGACCGCACGAACGTGATGGGTGCGTACGCCACTTCCACAGACCTGAAGGCCTTCGTCAAGCATGAACCGATCACCCCGCAGTTCACCTATCGCGAGTTCAAGCACCTGGTGGAATGTTGCCCGGGTCTCAATTCCAAATACCTCTTCCACTACAAGGTGCTCAAGGAGCACGGCTTGGGCGATGAGATCGCGAACAAGCTTATGCTTTGGGACAAGAACATCATGTTCTTTCCGCGGAAGATCAACGGCAAGTTCGCGCTGTTGCACCGGATCCATCCCGGGATCCAGATCGTGTATTTCAACGATCCGAAGGAACTGACCAAGCACTTCTGGGAGCACTACCTGATGGACCTGCAGCGGCACATCGTCATGGATCCCCTGCTTCCCCATGAATCCAGCCACATTGGTGGTGGCGCCCCACCGATCGAGACCGCCGATGGCTGGCTCATCATCTACCACGCTGCCGAGGACACGCCGCACGGCTTCGTATACCATGCCTGTGCGGCGCTGCTGGACCTCGCGGATCCGCGCAAAGTCATCGCACGCCTGGACCGCCCATTGATCTCTCCGGAGAACGACGCGGAAAAGGTGGGCATCGTCCGCAACATCATCTTCCCCAGTGCAGCCGTGGTGTTCGATGATCTGCTCTACATCTATTACGGCGGAGCCGATGAGCGCATCGCAGTTGCTTCCGTGGAATTACCGGCTTTATTGAACCGCTTGACATCCCTCGCCCGCAATGAACAACCGTGACCTCGACCAAGTGCTGGTCCTATCCTCTTATCCTCCCCGGGTGTGTGGCATCGCGACCTATACCCACGACCTTGTGACGGCCTTGAACCGCACCTTCAGCGCACCGCACAGGTTCACGATCTGCGCATTGGAGAACGAGCCAAGGAGTTTGTCGGAGTATCCCGATGAAGTAGTGACCACCCTGGACCCGAGCATCGAAGCCGATCACATCGCGCTGCTGGATCAGGTGAACGGTGACCCGAGCATCAAGCGTGTGTGGGTGCAGCATGAGTTCGGGCTCTACCCGGGCGGGGATGGTCGGTATCTACTGTCCATGCTCCAAGGACTGCATGTACCGGTATCGATCACGTTCCACACGGTCCTTCCCGACCCCTCGGATGAAAGGAGAAGTATGGTACGCGGACTGGCCGGTGTCGCCACCAGTGTTATCGTTCTCACGGAACGTTCCGCACGGATCCTCCGAGAGGAATACACGATCAATCCGGACAAGATCGCGGTGATCCCCCACGGAACGCACGTTGTGCGCTGGCGGGACAAGCAGCGCATGAAGAAAAAGCGCGGCCTGCAGGATCGCTTGGTGCTCTCCACGTTCGGATTGCTGAGCTCGAACAAGAGCATCGAAACCGCGATCGATGCATTGCCCGCCATTGTTGAGCAGTGTCCAAGCGCGCTCTACCTGGTGCTCGGCCGTACACATCCCGGCGTGATCCAGCACGAGGGTGAACACTATCGCGAATTCCTGGAGCAACGCGTGAAAGCGCTAGGCTTGGAGAACCACGTGCGGTTCGTTGACCGGTACCTCGAACTCAGCGAATTGCTGGAGTATCTCCAACTGACCGATGTGTACCTCTTCACCTCCAAGGATCCCGCCCAGGCGGTCAGCGGAACGTTCGCCTATGCCATGGGCTGCGGCTGCCCGGTGATCTCCACGCGGATCCCCCATGCCGAGGAAATGCTGGGAGGTGCGGGCATCCTGATCGACTTCAACAGCCCCGGGCAAATGGCCCAGGCCGCGATCGAACTGCTTTCCGATGAGGAGCGCCGCAACAACATGGGCCGCACCGCGCTGCACCGGATGCGTGCCACTGCGTGGGAGAACGTGGCCCTCGCGCATGCCCGCACGTTCATCGAGCACGCAGAGGCCGGGGCGCGGTTAACGCCTCAATGGCCGCGCATCTCCCTGGACCATGTCCGCCGCATCACCACCGACAAAGGCATGGTGCAATTCTGTGACATCAGCGAGCCCGACCTGGGTTCGGGGTACACCCTGGATGACAATGCTCGCGCCCTGGTCGCCTTGTGCGCACACCATGCGCTCACCCCGGACGAGGATGACCGGGACCTGATCAACGTCTATGTGAACTTCATCGAGCGGTGCCAGCAGCCCGATGGACGTTTCCTGAACTACATGGACCGTGACGGTGCCTTCACCATCCAGAACCTCGAGGTGAATCTGGATGATGCCAACGGCCGCGCCATATGGGCGCTCGGTTCGGTGATCGCCCAGGAAGGGGAACTCCCCAGGCTGTTCATCCGTCGCGTCGAGGATATGCTTTTGCGCGCTTTGCCGCTGCTCGGCAACATCACATCGCCGCGGGCGATGAGCTTCGTGATCAAAGGCCTCCATGCGTACAATTCCGCGCGCAGAAGCCGTCGTATCACGGGGATCATCGACACACTCGCTGAACGCCTTTTGCGGTGCGCGAAGGCCGCGGGCAACGCGCAATGGCAATGGTTCGAGCCGACCCTCACCTACGGTAACGCAGTGATCCCCGAAGCGGTACTGCTGGCCTATCTGGAGACGGGACGGACCGCCTTCCGTGAAATGGCGTTGGTCACGTTCCAATTCCTGCTTTCGCACATGTTCAAGGATGA
This sequence comes from Flavobacteriales bacterium, assembly GCA_039933875.1. Classification (GTDB taxonomy): domain Bacteria; phylum Bacteroidota; class Bacteroidia; order Flavobacteriales_F; family PHOS-HE28; genus PHOS-HE28. The sequence continues at coordinate 9,083 of JBDTNF010000167.1, forward strand.
GCACTTGCGGGTCATCTCCAATCGGAGCTGGTTGCGGCAGGATGTGGAGCCTGACCTCTTCGGCGAGCAACCCATCGATGTGGCCTACACCATCATCGCGCTCGACCGCTTCCTGGATGTCTTCGGTGATGAGGAGTACAAGACGAAAATGGACGTCTCGTTCGAATGGTTCCTCGGGAACAATCACCTGCATCAGGTCATGTACAACCGCACGTCAGGCGGTTGCTACGATGGCCTGGAGGAGCAGCACGTCAATTTGAACCAGGGGGCGGAAAGCACGGTCTGCTATCTCCTTGCACGCCTTATCGTGGAGCGCCGCGGTTCCGTCGGTCAGCGTCGTTCCCTCCAGCGTGAGGCGACCTATGCGGTCACTGAGCCATCCCTCTTGCAACCCGCTCCTGGCATGGCTTGGAACACAGGAACGACCGGAGTGTACCGATAGAACATACAGCGGTCAGGCACGCGTGATCGCCTCCACAAAGCGCTCGACCTCTTCCTCTATGTTGTAGTAGTGCAGCGATGCGCGCATGATGCTCTCGATGCCGCGAGCTTGCAGATCGAGCCAGGCCCCATCGAAGTTCGTCACGCTCGTGTTGATGCCTTGCGCGCGCAACGTCAGCAGCAACGCGTTCAGGTCCCTGCCCTCGATGGTGAAGGTGTTGATGCCACTGGGGCGTGTGCCTTGGTCGCGCACCTGCACGCCCGGCAGTTCGTTCAACTTCCTGCGGAGCAGGGTCGACAGTTCGAGGATGTGCCCTTCGATCGCATCAAGTCCCCAGCCGAGCGCGTGGTCCACCGCAGCACCCATGCCCAGGCGATCGGCCACATTGAACTCGTTCGTTTCAAAGCGCCGGGCGTCAGGCCGCCACTTGAACGTGTCACGACCGGTCCATTGCGCGGCGTGGATATCGATCACAAAAGGCTCCAGGCGATCCATTGCTGAACGGCGCACATACAGGAAGCCCGTGCCGCGCGGCCCACGGAGGAACTTGCGTCCCGCACCGGAGAGCAGATCGCATCCGATGCCCTCGACATCGACAGGCATCTGACCCACCGCCTGGCAGGCATCGAGCAGGTAGATCGCGTTCGAGCTGCGGAGTGCGGCGCCCACCTCCTCCACCGGGTTCACCATGCCGTTGCTGTTCGTGATCTGCGTGATCGCGACAAGCTTCACGCGATCGTCCAGCATGTTCGTCAGCGCCTTCACGTCGAGCAGTCCGTTCTCATCGCTTGGCACCACCTCCAGGGAACAGCCAAGCTTGTCGCAAGTACGCCGCAGCGAAAGCCAGTTGCTGTTGTACTCGTTGTTGGCGGTGAGCACGCGGTCACCCTTCGCCAACGGCACGGAATGGAACGCGCGGTGCCAGGACTGGGTGGCGCCATCGGTCAATGCGATCTCGTCGCTCGCACAGTTCAGCAGTTGCGCGAACGAGGTATAGACTCCTTGCAGCGCATCCGCCTTCTGCGCAGCGGCCTCATAGCTCCCCATCATCGCTTCCAACTGCGTATGCTGGAGCACCGTGTCGAGGACCGGCTGGCTCAGCAGGCCTGAACCCGCGTTGTTGAAATGGATCACCCCTTTGCAGCCCGGCGTAAGGGCACGCGCGCGGCCAATATCGAAGGTGGTGGCTATCATGACGGTGCGAAACTATCCGGTGGCAGCGACGCACGCACGCATCGTATGGGGAACGGGTCGTACGGTTCAAGAAACCTTCTACTCCATGAAATGAAGCGCGATAAGCAAGATCGCCAGGAACACGAGCGACAGGCCGCCGAGGAAGACCACATCCGCCGTGCGCTCCAGCCGTTCGCTCCGCACGGGCTTGGCGGTCCGCATGGAGAGGAACGAAAGGATACAGCTGGCCATGAGCAGGACCGCGGCGAACCCCGTCAGCTCATCCAGCAGGCTCGCCTCCGTGTGGTTGCTCACCTTCAACGAGGTCATCACGATCAGGCAGAAGCCGAGCAGGTTCGAAGAGGTATTGAGGATATGCGGCGACTTGGTCTGGGGCATAGAGGGCGATTTTTCCGGCCGATGAAAGTACGGGCCGCCAAGGCAAGGCAACCGGCTGCTACCTTCGCCACGTACCCGCCAACGACGCCATGTCCCGCTCCAAAGCCGCCACCGCCGACGTGCAGATGACCCTCGATGAACTGAAGGAGGAGATCCTGCGCGACTATGCCCTTTGTGCGACCAGTCGCGAGGCCAGCTTGATCGGCCGTAAGGAAGTGCTCGGTGGCAAAGCCAAGTTCGGGATCTTCGGCGACGGCAAGGAACTGGCGCAGGTGTGCATGGCCAAGCAGTTCCGCAACGGCGACTGGCGCAGCGGCTACTACCGCGACATGACCTTCATGTTCGCCATCGGCGAGCTCA
>JBDTNF010000168.1:0-8679 GCA_039933875.1 Flavobacteriales bacterium
CGTTGGTGAAGACGATCGAGTACGATCCGAACCGCACCGCGCGCATCGCCCTGCTCTTCTACGCCGACGGCGAGAAGCGCTACATCCTGGCCCCGAACGGGCTGAAGGTGGGCCAGTCGTTGTTGAGCGGCCGCAGCGGCGTCGCGCCCGAAGTGGGCAACACGCTCCCGCTGAGCGAGATCCCCCTGGGTACGGTGGTGCACAACATCGAATTGAAGCCCGGCAAGGGTGGTGCGATCGCGCGTAGCGCGGGCACCTTCGCCCAACTGAGCGCACGCGAAGGCCGTTACGCAACGCTGAAAATGCCGAGCGGCGAACTGCGCATGGTGCTGGTGGCCTGCCTGGCCACTGTGGGCACCGTGGGCAACAGCGAACACATGCTGCAGAAGAGCGGCAAAGCCGGTCGCAGCCGCTGGCAGGGTCGTCGTCCCCGCACACGTGCGGTGGCCATGAACCCGGTCGATCACCCGATGGGTGGTGGCGAGGGCCGTGCGTCGGGTGGTCACCCGCGCAGCCGCAAGGGTCTGCTGGCGAAGGGCAAGAAGACCCGTCGTCCGAAGAACATCTCGAACAAGTTCATCCTGGAACGCGCAAACAACAAGAAGGGCGCCTGACCCACACATTAGATCATGAGCCGTTCACTCAAGAAACCGCCGTTCATCCACTACAAGCTTTCGAAGCGTGTGGGTGACGCACAGGCCGCTGGAAAGAAGAACGTGATCAAGACCTGGTCACGCGCCAGCACCATCAGCCCCGAGTTCGTGGGGTTGACGATCGCTGTGCACAATGGCAATAAGTTCATCCCGGTCTATGTGACCGAGAACATGGTGGGCCACAAGCTCGGTGAGTTCGCACCTACGCGCACCTTCCGTGGCCACTCCGGTAACAAGAAGAACTAAGGACCCATGGGAGCCCGAAAGAAAATATCCGCGGAGAAGCGCAAAGAGGCCATGAAGACCGTGGCCATCGCGCAGCTTCGCAACGTGCCCAGCTCACCGCGCCGCATGCGCCAGGTGGCCGACCTGATCCGTGGTGTGGAAGTGGACAAGGCGCTGGGCATCCTGCGCTTCAGCACCCGCCACAGCAGCCGCGATCTGGAGAAACTCCTGATGAGCGCCATCGCCAACTGGGAGGCCAAGAACGACGGTCGCAAGGCCGACGGTGCTGGTCTCGTGGTGAAGAGCATCCAGGTGAACGAGGCCCGCGGCTTGAAGCGCATGCTTCCCGCACCGCAGGGTCGCGCCTACCGCATGAAGAAGCGGAGCAATCACGTGAGCCTGATCGTTGACGCCACCACCGCACAAGCCTAAGCCGAGAACAACCTACTATGGGACAGAAAGCACATCCTACCGGACAGCGTCTCGGCTTCATCAAGGGCTGGGACAGCAACTGGTACGGCGGTAATGACTACTCGGAGAAACTCGTCGAGGACGAGCAGATCCGCCAGTACCTCATGGCCCGCCTCAAGAAGGCGAGCGTTGCCAAGATCGTCATCGAACGCACCCTCAAACTCGTTACCGTTACGATCAACACGGCGCGTCCGGGTGTGATCATCGGGAAGGGTGGTGCTGAAGTGGACAAGTTGCGCGAGGAGCTCAAGAAGCTCACCGGCAAGGATGTCCAGATCAACATCTTCGAGATCAAGCGTCCTGAACTCGACGCCCGCCTGGTGGCCGATAGCATCGCGCGCCAGCTCGAAGGCCGCATCAGCTTCCGCCGCGCCATGAAGATGGCCGTTGCAAGCACGATGCGTATGGGTGCCGAAGGCATCAAACTGCAGGTATCCGGCCGCCTCAACGGCGCCGAGATCGCCCGCACCGAGAAATACCGCGATGGCCGCGTGCCCTTGCACACCCTGCGCGCCGATATCGACTTCGCCATCACCGAGGCCCACACCAAAATGGGACGCATCGGGGTGAAGTGCTGGATCTGCCGCGGTGAAGTGTATGGCAAGCGCGACCTGAGCCCCAACCAAGGCCAGTCGAAAGGCGGCCCAGCCGGCCCACGCATAGGCGGCGGTGATCGTCCGGAACGTCGTGGCGGTGGTGATCGCGATCGTCGCACAGGTGGTGGTGAGCGCCGTGGTCCCGGTGGTCCCGATCGCCGTGGTCCAGGAGGTGGTGGTGGAGAGCGTCGTGGCCCCGCAGGCGGTGGTCGCGGTGGAAACAATCGTAACAGCTAAGAGCCATGTTGCAACCCAAGCGTAGCAAACGCCGCAATATGCACAAGGGCCGCATGAAAGGGCAGGCCCAGCGCGGACATCGTGTAGCCCTCGGCTCCTTCGGCCTCAAGGCCATGGAGAGCGTATGGCTCACCGGTCGCCAGATCGAAGCGGCACGTGTGGCCCTCACCCGCCACATGAAGCGTGAAGGCCAGGTGTGGATCAAGGTGTTCCCCGACAAGCCGGTGACCAGCAAACCCGCCGAGGTTCGGATGGGTAAGGGCAAGGGTTCACTGGACCATTGGGTCGCCGTGTGCCATGCCGGTCGCATCATCTTCGAAGTGGACGGTGTTCCAACGGCCACGGCGCAGGAAGCCCTGCGACTGGCGGCTGCGAAACTGCCGATCCCGACCAAGTTCGTGACACGCGAGGACTACGACGGCCAATAAGAGCGAGCCATGAAAAAGAAAGGAACCGAACTGAAGGACCTCACCGTGGTGGAGTTGCAGGACAAGCTGAAGGAGGACCGCTCCACGCTGACCAAGTTGCGCTTCAGCCATACCGTGAGCCCGATCGAAAGCCCGATGCGCCTGCGCTCCAAACGCAAGGAAGTGGCGCGCATCCTCACCGAGTTGCGCCAGCGCGAACTCGCCAATACCGCCAAGAAATGAGCACCGAGATCACAGCCGAGGAACGCAATCTGCGCAAAGAGCGCGTAGGCGTCGTTACCAGCGACAAGATGGACAAGAGCGTGGTGGTCACCGTGCAGCGCCGCGTGATGCACCCCAAGTACGGCAAGTTCGTGAAGCGCTCCAGCAAGTTCATGGCGCACGACGAGAAAGGCGAAGCCAACATCGGCGACACGGTGCGCATCTCCGAGACGCGTCCGATGAGCAAGATGAAGCGCTGGCGTGTGGTGGAGATCATGGAACGAGCCAAGTAAACCGACCGACCGATGATCCAACAGGAATCCAGGCTGACCGTGGCCGACAACAGTGGCGCCAAAGAGGTGCTCTGCATCCGCGTGCTCGGTGGCACCGCCCGCCGCTATGCCCGCGTCGGTGACACCATCGTGGTGACGATCAAACATGCCATGCCCAACGGCCAGGCCAAGAAAGGCACCGTGCACAAGGCGGTCGTGGTACGCACCAAGAAGGAGTTGCGCCGCAAGGACGGCAGCTACATCCGGTTCGATGACAACGCCGTGGTGTTGCTCGATGCGGCCGGCGAAATGAAAGGCACGCGCATTTTCGGCCCCGTGGCGAAGGAGTTGCGTGAGAAGAAGTTCATGAAGATCATCTCCCTGGCACCCGAGGTGCTCTGAACACTGCGACCACATGCAGACCAAGACACATATCAAGAAAGGCGACATGGTGAAAGTGCTCGCCGGCGAGGACCGCACCAAGCAAGGGCGTGTGCTCGAAGTGAACCGCGACCGGTTGACCGCCATCGTAGAGGGCCTCAACATCAACAAGAAACACAGCAAGCCCACCACGGCCAACCCCCAGGGTGGTATCGTGGACAAGGAGGGCCCCATCCACATCAGCAACCTCATGCTGATCGACGCGAAGTCCGGCGAGCCGGGTCGCGTGGGTCGCAAGGCTGCTAAAGGAGGCAAGTTGGAACGTTACGTGAAGACCAAAACGGCAGCCAAGTGATGAGCTACATACCCCGGCTCCGCGCCAAATACAAGAGTGAAGTGGCCCCCCAACTCCAGAAGGAGTTCGGATACACCAGCCCCATGCAGGTCCCCCGTCTCACCAAGATCAGCTTGAACCAGGGCCTCGGCAGTGCCGTGGGCGACAAGAAGATCGTGGAGAACGCGATGGCGGAGATGAGCATCATCGCCGGTCAGAAGGCGGTTTCCACCGTCTCGCGCAAGGACATCAGCAACTTCAAATTGCGCAAAGGCATGCCCATCGGCGCACGGGTGACCCTGCGCGGTGACAAGATGTACGATTTCCTGGACCGCCTGATCGCTGTCTCACTGCCCCGTACCCGCGACTTCCGCGGTGTGAAGGCCACCGGCTTCGATGGCCGCGGCAACTTCACCATGGGCGTGAAGGAGCAAATCATCTTCCCGGAGATCGACATCGACAAGGTGAGCAAGCTCCAGGGCATGGACATCACGTTCGTGACCACGGCCAAGACCGACGAAGAGGCGAAGGCATTGCTCACGGCGTTCGGATTCCCCTTCTCCGACAAGAACTAAACGACAAGACCGACACAACCATGGCCAAGGAATCGATCAAAGCCCGCGAGCGTAAGCGCGCCAAGATGGTGGAGAAGTACGCGGTGAAACGCGCCGCCCTCAAAGCCGCCGGCGATTGGGAAGCCCTTCAGAAGCTCCCCGCCAACGGCAGCAAGGTGCGCATGCACAACCGGTGCCAGCTCACCGGCCGTCCGCGCGGTTACATGCGGTTGTTCGGCATCTCACGCAATGTGTTCCGGAACATGGCGCTCGAAGGCAAGATCCCCGGTGTGACGAAAAGCAGTTGGTAAGCAAGACGATACGACCATGACCACGACCGATCCCATCGCCGATTACCTCACCCGCTTGCGCAACGCCATCATGGCGCACAAGAAGGTCGTGGAGGTACCCGCCAGCAACCTGAAGAAGGACATCACGCGGATCCTCTATGACAAGGGCTACATCCTTTCCTGGAGGGCCGAGGATGACGGCAAGCAGGGCCTGATCAAGATCGCCCTGAAATACGATCAGCAAACGCGCCAGAGCGCGATCCGCGAACTGAGCCGGGTGAGTACGCCAGGCTTGCGCAAATACGCCAACGCCGGGGAACTTCCCCGCGTACTGAACGGCCTTGGCGTGGCCATCATCTCCACCAGCAAGGGTGTGGTCACCGACAAGGAGGCCCGCAAGCTGAACATCGGCGGTGAAGTGTTGTGTTACGTGAGCTAAGCGGAAGAAGAACATGTCACGCATAGGAAAAGCGCCGATCAATGTGCCCAACGGGGTGCAGGTCAGCATCAGCGACAAGAACCTGGTGACCGTGAAAGGTCCCAAGGGCACCTTGGAACAGGCGGTCGATCCGGCCATCAGCCTCAAGCAGGAGGGTGCTGTGATCACCTTGGACCGTCCGAGCGACGCCAAGCCGCACCGTTCGAAGCACGGCCTCTACCGCGCGCTCATCGCCAATATGGTGAAGGGTGTGAGCGAGGGCTTCGTGCTCCAACAGGAATTGGTGGGTGTGGGTTACCGCGCCACCGCGAAGGGACAGCAGTTGCAACTCGCGCTCGGTTTCTCGCACACTGTAACACTCGTGCTTCCGCCGCAGGTCAAAGTGAGCGCAGCACAGGATAAAGGGAAGAACCCGATCATCCGCCTCGAATCAGCGGACAAGCAGCTCATCGGAGCGGTGGCCGCCAAACTGCGCGGATTGCGCAAGCCCGAGCCTTACAAAGGGAAGGGTGTGCGTTTCGTGGGTGAAGTGGTACGTCGCAAGGCAGGTAAAGCAGCAGGTAAATAAGCAACCCCATGGCATTCGATAGGATCGCACGCCGACAGAAGATCAAGCAACGGGTTCGCAAGAACCTGACCGGCACACCCGCGCGCCCACGTCTCTCTGTCTACCGCAGTAACACGGGCATGTACGCCCAGATCATCGACGATGAGGCCGGCCGCACGCTGGTGAGCGCCTCTTCCTTGAAGGACAAGAAGGCCAATGGCATCCCGAAGATCGAGCAAGCCAAGCTCGTGGGCCATGCCATCGCTGAGAAGGCGAAAGCCGCCGGCATCGAGCTGGTGGTGTTCGACCGCAGCGGTTACCTCTATCATGGCCGGGTGAAAGCCCTGGCCGAAGCCGCCCGCGAAGCAGGCCTCAACTTCTGATCATCACACCCCATGTCTGAATCGAACATCAAGAAGGTAAAGAGCAGCGATCTCGAGCTGAAGGATAAGCTCGTCGCGCTGAACCGGGTCACCAAGGTGACCAAGGGTGGTCGCACCTTCACCTTCGCCGCCATCGTGGTGGTGGGGAACGAGAACGGTGTGGTAGGCCACGGCCTGGGCAAGGCCAAGGAAGTGCAGGAGGCCATCGCCAAGGGGATCGATGACGCGAAGAAGAACCTGGTGAAGGTTCCGGTGATGAAGGGGACCATCCCCCATTCACAGGAAGGCAAATTCGCCGGTGCGCAGGTGTTCCTGAAGCCAGCGGCGCACGGTACCGGTGTTATCGCCGGTGGTGCCATGCGCGCAGTGCTCGAGAGCGTAGGCGTAACCGACGTGCTTGCGAAGAGCAAAGGCAGCAGCAACCCGCACAACGTGGTGAAAGCCACCATCGAAGCCCTCACCAACATGCGCGATGCCCTCCAGGTCTCGCGTCAGCGTGGGGTGAAACTCGATAATGTGTTCAACGGATAACAAACCCATCGGTGCTCCATCCGGGGCACAGTGACCATGAGCAAGTTGACCATCACCCAGACGCGTAGCCAGATCAAGTGTCCCAAGCGCCAGAAGGACACGCTGAAGGCCCTCGGCCTCGGCCGCATCGGCAAGATCGCCCTTGTGGAGGGTACCCCGCAGGTGCTTGGCATGGTGCGGAAAGTGAACCATCTGGTGACCGTGAAGGAGGCCTGAACCTATAGAAGAGAACGACCATGGATCTGAGCAGACTCAAGCCGGCCGAAGGGGCCACCAAGAAGGACAAACGCATTGGCCGTGGCCAAGGCAGTGGCCGTGGAGGTACCTCCACCAAAGGTCATAAAGGCCAGAAGGCCCAGGCCGGATACAACCGCAAGAAGGGGTTCGAGGGTGGTCAAACACCGCTCACCCGTCGCCTGCCCAAGTTCGGCTTCACGAACCCCACGCGCGTGGAGTTCAAGGGCATCAACCTGGACGCCATCCAGGCCCTGGCCGAAAGCAAGGGACTGAAGACCATCGACCCGACCGTGCTTTACGCCAACGGGTTGATCGCGAAGAACGACCTGCTGAAAGTGCTGGGCCGTGGCGAGATCAAGAACGCCATCGATATCACGGCCCACGCGTTCAGCGCAACGGCCAAGGCGGCCATCGAGGCCAAGGGAGGCAAAGCAGAAACGATCGTACGCGTAGTAGAGAAGGCATGAAGAACCTGATCGACACGATCAAGAACATCTGGCGCATCGAGGAGTTGCGTAACCGCATCCTCATCACGCTCGGCCTGTTGCTTGTATACCGCATCGGTAGCTTCATCGTGCTGCCGGGTGTGGACAGCGCCCGCATGGCCGCCAGCACCAGTGGTGGCGGCGGCATCGCTGAGATCCTTTCGATCTTCACTGGCGGTGCGTTCACGCGGGCGTCGATTTTCGCCCTGGGCATCATGCCGTACATCTCGGCGTCCATCATCATGCAGCTCATGGGCATCGCGGTCCCCGCGGTGCAGAAGCTGCAGAAGGAGGAGAGCGGCCGTCGCAAGATCAATCAGTGGACCCGCTACATCACCATCGTGATCTGCTTGTTCCAGGCTCCCGGTTACATTTTCACCACCATCGATGCGAACGCCGCGCCGCTGGATGATCGGTTCTGGTTGACCACCAGCATGATCATCCTGACGGCCAGCACGCTGTTCGTCATGTGGTTGGGTGAACGTATCACCGAGCGTGGTCTGGGCAACGGTATCTCGTTGATCATCATGATCGGCATCCTGGCCCGGTTCCCGCAAGCCTTCGCACAAGAGGTGGTGGGCCGCATGGGCCCTGGCGGTGGCGGCTTGGTGCTTTTGCTGGTCGAAGTGGTGCTGTGGGTGCTCATCATCGCGGGTTGTATCCTGCTGGTGCAGGGCACGCGCCGTATCCCGGTGCAGTTCGCCAAGCGTGTGCAGGGCAACAAGCAATACGGTGGTGTGCGCAATTACATCCCCTTGAAAGTGAACGCTGCGGGTGTCATGCCGATCATCTTCGCGCAGGCCATCGTGCTCATCCCGATGTATGTGGCCCAGGCGTTCGACAACCCACCGCAGTGGCTCATCGGCATGGCGAGCAACCAGGGTGCGTTCTACAGCATCTTCCTGTTCTTCATGGTGGTGATCTTCACTTACTTCTACACGGCGATCACCGTGAACCCGAACCAGTTGGCGGACGACATGAAGCGCAACGGTGGCTTCATCCCCGGTGTGAAACCCGGCAAGCAGACCGCCAACCACATCGACGAGTTGCTCTCCAGGATCACCCTGCCGGGTGCGATCTTCCTGGGCTTCGTGGCCATCCTGCCGGCGTTCGCTGGTATGATGGGGATCAAGCAGGGCTTCGCGCAGTACTTCGGTGGTACATCATTGTTGATCATGGTGGGCGTGTTGTTGGACACGTTGCAGCAGATCGAAAGTCATTTGTTGATGCGGCATTATGACGGCTTGATGAAGTCGGGTCGTATCAAAGGAAGATCGGGGGGAGCGGCGTACGGCATGGCTGGATAGCACCATGGGTAAGACCGTGGTCTATTTGAGCGATGAGGAGATCGCCTTGGTGAGGGAGAGTTCTTTGCTTGTTGGGAAGACCTTGGCTGAAGTGGCACGCCACATCGG
>JBDTNF010000169.1:0-9951 GCA_039933875.1 Flavobacteriales bacterium
TCCGCGCATGCGGAACGGGACTTCCTACTTTTGGCCCCCGATGGGCTTCCCTCTCATTTTCGATATCAGCGGTGGTGAACTCATGGTGATCCTGCTGTTCATCCTGCTCTTCTTCGGTGCCAAGGGGGTGCCTGACATCGCGCGCACCCTGGGACGCACCATGCGCCAAATCAGGGACGCCAGCAACGAGGTGCAACGCGAGATCCAGAAGGGCGCCTCCGAGGTCAAGCGTGGTTATGAGCAGGAGCGCCGGTCCATTACACTGGACCCGCCCCAGAACACCGCGCCGGTAGCACCAGCTGCTTCGCCAGAGGCGGGGCCGGTTGCCGACCCGCCGCCTGCTGAGGCCTGATCAGTTCATCAGTTCGAGTAGTTGTGCCGCATCCGATGGATGCCCAAGGCACACTTTGCGTGGGTCCAACCGTGGATGTTATTTGGTGATTATTGATAATGGGGTCCATTTCAACAGGGTGTTAATAAGGAAATAGGCAAAATATTTCACCCACCCCCCTTCCTGGGATACCTTCGTCGCCCGAAAACACCAATTTCCCATGCCTACCCCCCATCTTCGCGCCAAGGCGCTAGCCGACGTGCTCGACCGACGTCCCAAGCACATGGATGCGTCCGGCCCCAAGATCAGTGAGTTCTTCGGCAGCAGCGTGTTCAATGAGGAGGCCATGCGCATGTACCTCACCGAGGATGCGTACTTCGCCGTCCGCCAGGCCATCCAGCAAGGAAGCCGCATTGATCGGAAGCTCGCGGACCAGGTGGCCAGTGGCATGAAGGAGTGGGCAGCCAGCAAAGGAGCCACGCACTACACGCATTGGTTCCAACCCCTCACCGGCACGAGCGCTGAGAAGCACGACGCGTTCTTCGAGCCCATCAGCGGTGGTCGCAGCGTTGAGCGGTTCGATGGGGCCATGCTGGTGCAGCAGGAGCCCGATGCCAGCAGCTTCCCCAGTGGTGGTATCCGCAACACCTTCGAGGCACGTGGATACAGCGCATGGGATCCCAGCAGCCCTGCTTTCATCATCGGTCGCACCCTGTGCGTTCCCACCATATTCATCAGCTACACGGGTGAGGCCCTCGACTACAAGATGCCCTTGCTACGCGCCATCAAGGCCGTGGACGATGCAGCTACCGCCGTGTGCCAGTATTTCGACAAGGATGTGACCAAGGTGACGTGCACGTTGGGGTGGGAGCAGGAGTATTTCCTCATCGATGAAGCCCTGTACTATGCCCGTCCTGACATCATGATGACCGGGCGCGCTTTGTTCGGGCACAGCCCTGCCAAGGGCCAGCAGTTGGAGGACCACTATTTCGGCAGCATTCCAGAACGTGCTCAGGCCTTCATGCGCGATTTCGAGACCGAGTCACTGAAGCTCGGCATCCCGGTGAAGACACGGCACAATGAGGTGGCACCGAACCAGTTCGAGTGTGCCCCGGTGTTCGAGGAGTTGAACCTCGCCGTGGACCACAACATGCTTTTGATGGACGTGATGGAGAAGACCGCGCGCAAGCACGATTTCCGGGTCCTTCTGCATGAGAAGCCATACGCCGGCGTGAACGGCAGCGGCAAACACAACAACTGGAGCCTGGCCACCAACACGGGCAAGAACCTGCTGCGCCCGGCGAAGACGCCGAAAGAGAACCTGCAGTTCCTCGCGTTCTTCGTCAGCACGATCAAGGCGATCCACAGCCATGCCGATGTGCTGCGCGCGAGCATCGCAAGCGCCAATAACGACCATCGCCTCGGCGCCAACGAGGCGCCACCAGCCATCATCAGCGTCTTCATCGGTGACTACCTCACCAGGTTGTTGGATGGGTTGGAGAAGAACATCAAGGGAGCCATGAGCCCCACGAGCAAGACGGAGTTGAAGCTGGACATCGGCCGCATTCCGTCGGTGATGCTGGACAATACCGACCGCAACCGCACCAGCCCGTTCGCCTTCACCGGCAACAAATTCGAGTTCCGTGCGGTGGGGAGCAGCGCCAATTGTGCGGCTTCCATGACGGTGCTCAATACCATCGTCGCCCACGAACTGCGGGAGTTCAAGAAGAGTGTGGATGCCTTGATCAAGAAGGGCACCAAGAAGGACGAAGCGATCCTGCGAGTGATCCGCGACATGATCGTGGAGAGCAAGACCATCCGTTTCGAGGGTAACGGGTACGGCGATGAATGGAAGAAGGAGGCCGCCCGACGCGGGTTGAGCAATATCCAGGACACTCCCCGCGCCCTCGATGTATGGGAGCGGAAGGAGACCAAGAAGCTCTTCGCTGACATGGGCGTGCTCAGCGCAGTGGAACTGGAGGCCCGCCACGAGATCGAACTGCACAGTTATGTGCTCAAGATCCAGATCGAGAGCCGCACCTGTGGCGATCTGGCGGTGAACCACATCATCCCGGCGGCGATCAACTACCAGAACCGCCTGATCGAGAACGTGATCGGGTTGCGGGAGGTGCTCGGCGCGGAGAAAGGGAAAAAGGCGAGTGCGACCCAAGTGGCCTGGATCGAGGAGATCAGCGAGCACGTGGGCAAGCTGAAATCACTCACCGATGACATGATCGAGGCGCGCAGGAAGGCGAACGCCATTGAGGAGCATCGGGCGAAGGCCATCGCCTATTGCGACAAGGTGAAACCCTTCCTGGACGAGATCCGCAACCACAGCGACAAGCTCGAACTGTTGGTGGACGATGAACTCTGGCCCCTCCCGAAGATGCGCGAACTGCTCTTCACGCGTTGACGGATCCGGCCATTGGATCGTTGGAAAAGGGCCTCGAAGGGCCCTTTTCCTCCTTGTTGATGAGCCGTAACCGCCATTGGTGGATCTGCTTATCTTCGCCGCGACCGCAATTTGGACCCAATCATCCCTACCAGATGACCACAAGGAAGTTCCTGGCCAGCATTCTCGTCTGCTTCTTGTTCTCGACCGTGGCCATGGCCCAAGGCCGACTGGCCGATGAGGCCGATGACGCGTTCACCAAAGGGTTCTATTTCAATGCCATCGAACTCTACAAGAAGGCCTATACGGTGGAGAAGAAGGCCTCGGTGAAGGCCGAGCTGATCTACAAGGTGGCGGAGAGTTACCGCGCCCTTGGGGATGTCCAGCAGGCGGAGGTGTGGTATGAGAAAGCGAACAAGGCCCAGTTGGCCGATCCGACCGGTTATTACTGGATCGGTGAGATGTTGAAGCAGCAGGGGAAATACGCGGACGCGATCGCGGCCTTCAACAAATACAAGGAGAAGAAGCCCGGCGACGCCCGTGCCGATGCGGGTATCGCGGCCTGCCAGATGGCCCAGAAATGGGCGGATAGCCCAACGCGCTACAGCGTGGATCCAGAGGTGTTGTTGAACACCCCGAATTATGACTTCACCCCGGCCTTCTCGGACAAGAAGAACGAGACCATCGTGTTCACCAGCAGCCGCCCTGCGGCCAGTGGATCCTCGACTGACGCGATCGTGGGCGAGGCCTTCAGCGATCTGTTCACCAGCACCCGCGACCGCTTGGGCAAGTGGAGCGAACCGGTGAAACTCCCCTTGGAGATCAACACCGAAGGCAACGATGGCGCGCCGATCTTCAATGGAAAGCGCACCGTGATGTACTTCACGCGTTGCCCGGCCGAGAAGAAGAAGGTCTTCGGCTGTGATATCTGGATGAGCAAGAAGGTGGGACAGAACTTCAGCGCACCGGTCATCTTGAAACTGAAGCCGGATGCGGGCAAGGAGGACACCTTGGTCGCCGGGCATCCAGCGCTCTCCGCCGATGACGACATGCTCATTTTCGCGAGCGATGCGCCGATAGCCGGCCACCTTGGAGGCAAGGACCTGTACATGGTCCGCCTCGATAAAGATGGTGTTCCTACGGGCCAGCCAGTGAACCTGGGGCCGGACATCAATACCTCCAAGGACGATATGTTCCCCTTCCTGCGCCAGGACGGTAGCCTGTATTTCTCGTCCACCGGTTATGCCGGTATGGGTGGCATGGATATCTACCACGCTGAGAAGACCGGCGACGGCAAGTGGGGGCAGACGGAGAACATGAAAGCGCCGATCAACAGCGCTTCGGACGATTTCGCGATCATGTTCGACGCTGATCACGACCGTGGGTTCTTCACCAGTAATCGTCCCGGCGGCAAAGGGCAGGATGATATCTGGCGCTTCGATATGCCGAGCATGGTGTTCGCGCTGCAGGGTACCTGCTACGATAAGGTCTCCGGCCAGCCGTTGTCCGGTGTGCGGGTGAGCGTGGTGGGTACCAACGGCAGCAACTTCAGCGCCCTTACGGATGACAATGGCGGGTTCGCTTTCGTGGAGAACGGGAAGGACCGGTACATCAAGGAGGGTGTCAGCTACAGCATCCTCACCGAAAAGGAGGGCTACCTCGTTGTGAAGGACCAGGTCACGACCGTTGGTCTTACCGAGAGCACCACCTTCGTGAAAGAGTACTTCCTGCAGCCCGCCGGCAAAACGGATATCATCAAATTGCCGGAGGTGCAGTACGAGTTCGACAAGTACGCGATCACTGCGGCGGGCCAGGATTCATTGGAGACCCTTTACCAGACGATGATCGACAACCCGACGATCATCATCGAACTACGCGCGCATACTGATAGCCGGGGTAAGGATGCTTATAACCTGACCCTCTCGCAGAACCGAGCTCAGAGTTGTGTGAACTATCTGGTGGGCAAGGGCATTGATCCTACCCGCATGCAGCCCAAGGGATACGGCGAGACCGAACTGCGTATCGACGATGCGAAGATCGCCGCCATGAAGACCGAAGAAGAGCGCGAAGCGGCCCACCAGCAGAACCGGCGCACTGAGTTCCGTGTGCTCAGTTGGGATTTCGTGCCGAAAGCCAATTAGCTCGAACCTTGAAACGAAGAGCATCCGCCGCACGGTGGATGCTCTTCTTCTTTTGTAGCCATGGCCAGTAGTCGATATGAGCAACGGGGCGTCTCCAGCGCCAAGGAGGATGTGCATAAGGCCATCGCCTCGCTGGACAAAGGGCTGTTCCCGAAAGCGTTCTGCAAAGTGGTACCCGATGACCTGACCGGGAGCCTGGAACACTGCATCATCATGCATGCCGACGGCGCCGGGACCAAGAGCGCGTTAGCCTATGCCTATTGGAAGCGGACCGGGGACATCAGCGTGTGGCACGGCATCGCCCAGGATGCGATCGTCATGAACCTCGATGATCTGCTCTGCGTGGGCGCCACGGATGGGATCCTTCTCAGCAGCACCATCGGTCGCAACAAGCGGCTCATTCCCGGCGAAGTGGTCAGCGCGATCATCGAGGGCACGGAGACCTTCCTCCAAAAAATGCGTGACCTCGGTGTTGGTATCCGGAGCACTGGGGGTGAAACCGCCGATGTGGGTGATCTGGTGCGCACGGTCATCGTGGACAGTACAGTGGTCTGCCGCATGGAACGGAGCGACATCATCGACAATGCGCGCATCCAGGCAGGGGATGTGATCGTGGGTCTGGCGAGCTTCGGGCAGGCGACCTACGAGGCTGCTTACAATGCCGGAATGGGCAGCAATGGGCTCACCAGTGCGCGGCACGATGTGTTCGCCAAGGAACTGGCCGCCGCGTTCCCCGAGACCTTCGACCCCGGCACACCAGCGGAACTCATTTACACTGGCCAGGCACAACTCACCGACCCATTGGAAGGAACACCGCTGGACATGGGTAGGGCCGTGCTTTCACCCACGCGCACCTATGCACCGGTTGTCCGGGAGGTTCTCAACGCCACGCGCAAGGACGTTCACGGCATGATCCACTGCAGCGGAGGAGCGCAGACCAAGGTGCTCCACTTCATTGAGGGCCTGCGCGTGATCAAGGACAACCTATTCCCCGTGCCTCCTCTTTTCGCCGCGATCCAGCGCATGAGCGACACCGATCCACGCGAGATGTACAGCGTATTCAACATGGGCCATCGCTTGGAATTCTATATTCCCGAGCACCGTGCTGAAGCCATCATCGCCATCGCGAAGGGCTTCGGTATCGAAGGACGGATCGTGGGCAGGGTGGAGGCAGCGCCGATGAAGGAGGTCGTGTTGAAGACCCCGCAAGGGGACTTCCGCTATTGAGCCCATGGACGATCTCCTGCTCAAGCTTTCCGTATTGCATGATCGCCGCGAGGAGATCGGGAAGCAACTGGCCGATCCCAGCGTGATCGCCGACCAGAAACGGTTCGTTCAATTCAACAGGACCTATCGCGACTTGGAGGCCATCGACCAAGCGTTCCAACGGTATAAGCGCCTGCATGAAGAGCTGGATGGTGCGGAGGACATGCTGCGGACCGAACGTGACAGCGACCTGCTGGACATGGCGCGTACTGAGCGGGATGGCCTGCGCGCGACCATCGAGGCGATGGGCGAGGAGGTCCGCATGATGCTCGTACCCAAGGACCCGAACGACGCGCGCAATTGCACGATGGAGATCCGTGCCGGCACCGGCGGTGATGAGGCGAGCATTTTCGCGGGCGACCTCTTCCGCATGTACACGCGCTACTGCGAGCGGATGGGTTGGAAGGTGGAGGTGGCGGACACGAGTGAGGGTGCGGCAGGTGGGTTCAAGGAGGTGATCATCAACGTGACCGGGGAGGGCGCCTACGGGGTGTTGAAATTCGAGGGCGGTGTGCATCGTGTGCAGCGTGTGCCGCAGACGGAGGCCCAGGGGCGCATCCACACCAGCGCGGCCACTGTGACGGTGCTGCCCGAGGCGGAGGAGTTCGATGTGGAGGTGAAGGAGAGCGATGTGAAGATGGAGACCGCACGAAGCGGTGGCGCCGGGGGGCAGAACGTGAACAAGGTGGAAACGAAAGTGCGCCTCACCCACATCCCCACTGGCATCGTGGTGATGTGCCAGACCGATCGCAGCCAGCTCGGCAACCGGATGAAGGCGATGCAGATGTTACGGACGAAACTTTACGACGAAGGCTTGCGGAAGATCCAGGAAGCGGAGTCCAACCACCGTAAAAGCCAGGTCAGCAGCGGCGATCGCAGCGCCAAGATCCGGACGTACAACTACCCGCAGAGCCGCATCACCGACCATCGCATCGAGTTCACGGTGCACAACCTGCCCGAAGTGCTCAACGGTGGCTTGCAGCCCATCATCGACGCGCTTCAACTCGCCGATCGCACGGAGAAGCTGAAGGCGGAGTCTGGGATCTGAGCCTGTTGATGGATGTGATCGTGTTGGTTCCGGATGGGATCCGGAACTTCGCACCGCCGACCATGACACGTGACCAGCTCGTAGCGAACATCCGAAGCAAACGCAGCCTGCTCTGCGTGGGCCTGGATACCGAGGAAGACCTTGTGCCGGAGCATTTCAGGGGCGAGAGCCGACCTGTGCGCGCTTTCAATGAAGCCGTGGTCGAGGTGACCCACGACCTGGCCATAGCCTACAAACTGAACCTGGCCTTTTATGAGGCGCTCGGCGAGCAGGGTTGGCTTGATCTGGAGGCCACAGTGGCGTACATCCGCAGCAAAGGGAATTGTTTCATCATCGCTGATGCGAAACGTGGCGACATCGGTAACACCGCGCGTAAGTACGCCGAGGCCTTCTTCGATCGGCTGGACTTCGATGCAGTGACGCTTTCGCCCTACATGGGTAGGGACAGTATTACGCCCTTCCTGGGCCGGTCCGGCAAGTGGGCCATCGTTCTGGGTGTTACCAGCAATGAAGGCGCGATGGATTTCCAGTTCCTCTCCGTTGACGGGGACAGCCAACTGGCGTTGTATAAGAAGGTCATGCAACGAGCGGCGGAATGGGGAACACCCTCCGATACCATGTTCGTGGTCGGGGCTACGCGGACCGAGGTGCTGGCGGACGCTCGTGCCCTGACCCCCCATCATTTCTTCCTTGTTCCCGGTATTGGTGCCCAGGGTGGTGATCTGGCTTCTGTTATGTCGGCGGGCCTTACCAAAGATGGTGGGTTGTTGATCAATAATTCCCGCGGGATCCTCTATGCTGGGAAAGGGGAGGATGCGATCCCGGCCTCCCGCCGTGCAGCCATGCGCATGCAACTCGCGATGGAAGCCGCGTTGCGTGCCAAAGGCATCATCTGATCGCAGGCGGACAAGGACGCATTATCTTCTGGGCGACGGATCGATGTGAATTCCGTCAAGGCCATGGAAGTCGCAGAACGTTCAGCATCGCAAGCCCCGGCACAACCATACGCTGCGCGCGAAAGGGTTTCGGGCAACGGGTGGAGCGTGGATTTGTGGACGTTGTTGGAGCCCGGCTTTCCCTATGGAGAGGATTTGCTCCAGTTCATCTGGGAGTCCCAATTGTTCGATCGCGGTGGGCTGCAGACCACGGACGGCCGCAGCATTGAGGTGCTGAACCCGGGACGTGTCCAGCGCAACAGCGGGCCCGACCTGTGTGAGGCGTTGATACGCATCGATGACCAACTGTGGGCGGGCAATGTGGAAGTTCATTTGCGGAGCAGCGAATGGAACGCGCATGGGCACCAAGGGGATCCAGCTTACGACAACGTTGTGTTGCATGTCGTGTATCAGCACGACAGGGATGTTCGGACCACCAAGGGCGTGCTTCCTCCGACGCTGGAACTGATGTCGCGCGTTCCTCTGGGCAGTGTTGCGATACATCGCGACCTCATGCTCAACCAGAGTTGGGTACCATGCGCGGGCTCTGTCCACCATGTTGACCCCAGGTTGATCGAGGGGTGGTTGGGTCGTGTGCTGCTGGAGCGGCTCGATCGCAAGGCTGCCGAGGTGGAAGCGATGTTCCACCAACTGGGGAATGACCCCCGAGAGACGTTCTACCACCTCCTTTTGCGCGGCTTCGGTCTCAACGTGAACGCGGATCCTTTCGGCATGCTCGCGGTCGCCCTTCCATTGAGGATACTGGAAAAGTACCGGGATGATCCCTTCCGCACCGAGGCGCTACTGTTCGGGCAGGCGGGGCTGCTGCGAACGGACTTCGTGGACGACCATCCGCGCCGGTTGCAGGAGGAGCATCGCCTGCTCGCGCAGTTGCACGGCCTCAGGCCAGCGCCGCTCTCCGCGTGGAAGTTCGGGCGGATACGGCCGGCCAATTTCCCGACGATACGGATCGCGCAACTGGCCCAACTCATCGCACGCAGCGATGGCGCCTTCGGTTCGCTGCTGGATCAGGATGATCCGCTGGCATTGTGCGCCACGCTGGACGTGGAGGCCGGTGGGTACTGGCATGACCACTACCAGTTCGATCGCATTGCGATGCCTTCCATCAAGCGGTTGGGCCGTTCAGCGGCCGAAGGGATCATCATCAACACCATCGTTCCGTACCTCTTCGCCATGAAGCGACTGCGCGGTGATACGGCCCTCGCCGAACGGGCATTGCGCTTCCTCGGGGCGCTTCCGGCTGAACGCAACAGCATCTCCAAAGCGTGGGAGCGGATCGGTGTTCAAGCGGGCTGCGCTGCACACTCACAAGCCCTGCTCGAACTGAAGAACGCCTACTGCGGGCAACGTCGCTGCTTATCTTGCGTCATCGGAGCGGCATTGCTCAAGCACCCCATCCCATGATCGATCGCATAAAAACCTGGTTCGAGCGCCAAGCCTTCGGCGTATGCCAGTGGTGGGGCGAGAAACTCAATGTGAAGACCGAACAGGTGAGGCTCAGCTTCATCTACTTGAGCTTCATCACCGCAGGTCTTCATCTTGTCGTCTACCTCGTCATGGCCTTCGTGCTGCAACACAAGGAGCGCATCAAACGGCCTTTTTCGAAGCGGAGCACCGTTTGGGAGTTGTGAGCCCAAGTTGCACTGAGCACATGTGTGATCTCCAGCGCGTGGCACTCTTTCTTCTTGTCCTGCCCTTTTATTCAGTGGGTTTTGGACAAGTGTGGGGAACAGCCACTGACACTGTATCTCATTGCAGGTCGAGCAGAGCGGTCATGAAGCCGGCCTGTCAGCTTTGTCATAAGCGGGACGAGGTCG
>JBDTNF010000170.1:0-12396 GCA_039933875.1 Flavobacteriales bacterium
ACCTGCTCTACTGCTTGCAGATCATGAGCGACGATCTCGCCATGACGCAGTGGCGCACCAAGGGCGGCCAGAAAGCACCGCTCATCGTGCGCACGCGTGGGCACCGGCTCGAAGGTGTATGGCATAGCGGAAGCCCCATGGGCATGATCCTCGGCGCGCTGCGCGGCATCGTGGTGTGTGTGCCCCGCAACATGCAGCAGGCCGCAGGCATGTACAACACACTGTTGCAAAGCGACGATCCCGCGCTGGTGATCGAATGCCTCAACGGCTACCGCAGCAAGGAGAAGCTGCCCAGCAACCTCGGCGAGTTCACCGTGCCCATCGGCGTTCCGGAAGTGGTGCGTGAAGGAACGGACCTCACGCTCGTGAGTTATGGAAGCACGCTCAACCTCTGTGCAAAAGCCTGCGAACAACTGGAGGCGCTCGGCATCAGCGTGGAGCTGATCGACGTGCGCACCCTCCTCCCCTTCGACCTCGGCCACACGATCGTGGAGAGCCTGAAGAAGACCAACCGCCTGCTTGTGGTTGATGAGGACGCACCCGGCGGTGCAAGCGCCTACATCCTACGCGAGATCCTCGAAGTGCAGAACGGCTACCGCTGGCTGGACAGCACACCCAGCACCCTCACCGCGAAAGCGCACCGCCCCGCCTATGGCAGCGATGGCGACTACTTCAGCAAGCCCAGCTTGGAGGACGTGGTGGAGAAGGTGGTGGGGATGGTGGGCGAGTAGGGTGGCGCTTCGCGCGTGGCAAGATCGCTTCGGGCGGGTTACCGCCCTCGCGATGACGGGCTTCGGCGAACGTTGGCCGAAGACCGTCATCGCGAGTGAGCCGCTTTGGGCGATCGAAGCGAACTTGCAACCTGACGACCGTGATCAATGGCAAAGACGGCCTGGGTGTACATCGTGACCAACAAGCGGGAGGGCGTGCTGTACATCGGCGTTACCTCCGACCTCAAAGGCCGCATAGCCAAACACAAGAGCAAGACCTACGCTACCAGCTTCACCGCGCAGTACAACCTGGACAAGCTCGTGTACTTCGAGAAGATCGATGGCATTGTGAAGGCGATCGAGCGCGAGAAGCAACTGAAAGGCGGGAACCGCGCGCGCAAAGTGAAGTTGATCGAGGGGATGAACCCGGAGTGGCGGGATCTGTTTGTAGAACTACCTTAGACCAGCGCAGGCTCAGCGAAGATGGGAGACCCTGCAGAAGTTCAAATCCGAGGACAAGAATGGGATTTATGCGCAATCGAATTGCCTGGGGTAATGAGGACTACTTCAAGGAAATCGATTTCCCTTTTGATGCCATGGGTGCATATCTGGACGCTGTAGCTCCCTTCGTCGCTCAACGCCTAGAACTCACTAAAAACAAGTTTGAATCCTTCGCGCACGAGCCCGCGAATAGCCTAGAATGGGCAGATGATTGGTTTGAACTATGGAGCGCCTTTGAAACGGCCAGCTTGTTGCTGGATTTATTGTACGACTCTCAATTGGTGAGCGTCTATTCGTTCATTGAACGCAAGCTTCTCTTTCTCTGTAAAGAACTCGAAAAAGATCAGTCCATAAAGCTCACAGACTTCAATGGAAAAGGAATTCAGAAGTTCCGCAACTATCTGAGCAAAGTATGCTCAATCGACTTCGCTGAAGTTGAACATTCTTGGAGAGAATTATCCCACTTCGGTATTCTGAGAAACATCCTCATTCACTCAGAGCAACCTCGGCTTATTCCTATGAAGCACAAAGAGCTTCTGTTGCTTCTGGAAAAATCGGCTGGAGTAATCCTAGAGGAACATGAAGATGGTGTGCAACTTCGGTACAAAGACTCGATTATCGTGAAGAAACTGATTGGCATCGGTAAGACTATTCTACGCCATCCCTTTTACGAACACAGTCCCCCCGCTGGCGCGGATCTGTGATCCGAGGCCAGTCCCCCGCTCCCGCGCATCTCTTCTCGCCTTCGGATCTATGATCCGGACCAATTCATCATCCTACAGCAGTGGAACCACGGATGGCAGAACCCGTCCCGACTTGGCGGGATCCGCGGCAGCCCCCCGCTGGCGCGGATCTCCAGATCCGTGGTCCACGCAGCAGTCAACGGCCTTCAGACCTATGCAGGGTTGCTTAGGTGATCAGCAAGTGCAGTTTGTCCATCAGTATGCGGCCTTTGCTGATCAACATCAGCCACGAGGTGATCAGCACAAGCCAAAGTGTGATCAGCATGAGCCTCGAGGCGATCAACACAAGCCAGGAGTGCATCAGCATGAGCCCTTTGCTGATCAGCATCAGCCACGAGTGCATCAGCATGAGCCACGAGGTGATCAGCACAAGCCACGGTGTCATCAGCATGAGCCATGGTGTGATGGCCGTATGCACCAACTGAGCGTAGGCTATGCCTACGCTCCACAAGACAGGATCGTGGTAGCCTGCGGCTACCCCCCTGCCGCGAGTCGCAACTCGCGACCCAGAGCATGCTCCCCCGCTCCCGCGCATCTCTTCTCGCCTTCGGATCTATGATCCGGACCAATTCATCATCATACAGTAGTGGAACCACGGATGGCGGGATCCGCGGCAGCGGGGTTTTAGCATCCGGACGGAATTTCTTTTTCTAACTTCCGGCTGGTTCTCCGTAAAACGGCGGACGCCCGTTGGCGAACCGCAACAACTACCAACCACCAATGACAGATCTCAATTTCCAAGACGCTCAGAAGCGATTCGCCGAGATACGTGAAGAAATAAGGAAGCTTCAATTGGAAGCGGAACAGATCCTTCTTGCACATCAAGACCAGGCTAAGCCTGAAGGTTATGGCAAATGTGACCACTACGATAGATGTCATTGTGAGAAATACTATTCCAGCGGTGAACCTGCTGTTTGTGGTAGTATATACAAGGATACATGGTGTGGACACTATGCATCGGAACATGCTTTCTGACCCAGGTTAAGGCGTTGACAAGAACTTTTAGAGCTTCGCGTGCCCCACGCTGCCGCGAGTTTATAACGCGCGGCTCCCCCGGGCTAACGCAAGTCTTCCTCAGTTCGCTGGCGCGGATCTCCAGGTTCGTGGCCATCACAGCAGTGAACACCCCGCTGGCGCGGATCTGCGATCCGTGTCCCACGCAACAGTCAACGGCCTTCAGACCTGCGCGAGGTTTCTCAATCACATGATCAGGTATCGTACTCCCCGCTGTCCCATGGCTCCGAGAAGGCCATGTAATTGCCGGGCTCCAGTTCCACGAACCAGATGTCGCGTTCCTCTTCCGGTGGGCGTGGTATGAGCCCGAAGGTTGTTCCGAAGCGCTCCACGGCGAAAGGTTTCACCTCGATGCGTTCAAAGGAGATGGGGCCCAGTTCTTCCAAGCGCCGGGCGTACATGTGCGTACGCGCTTCCTCATCCATGGTGGCGCGTGGCCCGAACCCATCGATGAGCGCTTCAAGCAGGTTCCCTGTAGCATCGAACAGGTAGAGCGCAACGAACTCGGAACCCGATCCTCCCACCGCGGGCACAAAGGGGGATGTAAGGAAGAACTGTCGACCATCAGCGGTGCGGCCGATGTGCCCGGCGTGATGATCGTCGTGGTTGATGGCGATCTTTTCAGGTGGCTGGTCGGGCATGACGGCGTTGGAAGGTCAGCAAGATATCAGACCCGCGCAGGGTCCCAAGTAGCGGCGGAGCAACACGACCCTACCTTGTACGTCTTGCTTGCGGCGCATAACACAGGCATCCTTGTGCCGCAACAAGCGTGAATAGTACTGAAGAGTTCCATCCACACGATCATCACCACTCCATGCGGATCCTGGCCCTCCTTCCCCTGTTCACCGCGCTTGGCGCACTATCCCAAGCTGGCGCTCTCGATCCCACCTTCGGTACGGGTGGCATTGTCCACACGAACTTCCCAAATGTGGATGTCAATGTCCGAGACCTGGCCGTTCAGTCGGACGGGAAGATCCTTGCCCTTTGCCTTATGTACGATGACCCATCCTATATCAGGCTTATACGCTACAACACCGATGGCACATACGATACAGGCTTCGGTACCGGTGGTTTTGTGGAACACTGGCTGGGTTACGATTACCTAGGCGTGGGCGAGTTGTGCGTTCTTCCGGATGGAAGGATCATGCTGGTCGCCGATGTTCTGAGCCAGATGATGGTGGTCAGCTACCTCCCGGATGGAACGCCGGATGGCACCCTGATGCTCAACACTGCTACAGGCGGCGTCGCGAACACCATCATCGCACAGCCCGACGGCAAGATCGTGGTGGCGGGTTCTGTGCTCGAGGCTTCCTTATGGAAGATCGGCGTTGTCCGGTTGCTACCCGATGGGAACTACGATACCACGTTCGGTGGCGACGGCTTGGTCACAACGGATATCGAAGGCAGCAATTACGAGGCCGCTTACGGTGCAGCGCTCCAGCCGGATGGCAGCATCCTGGTGTGCGGTTACACCACTACAGGGTTCTGCGTGCTGCGTTATCTGACCGACGGCACACTGGATCCATCGTTCAACGGCGATGGCATCTTCACGCATGAGACAGGCGTGGCGAACCAACCGCTACAAGCAATGGTCTTGCAGCCCGATGGCAAGGTGCTGGCGGTCGGCACATCGTCCAACCCTCAATTCATGTTGCTGCGCTTGAACGCTGATGGCACCTTGGATGGATCGTTCGCGGAAGATGGGATCGCCAGCGCATCGCCTGGGCAGTATTCGAACGGCGTGGACCTGGCCCTACAACCTGATGGGGGCATCATCATTGGTGGTGGGGTATATGATTCCGGCGGTCCCCATGCCTTCGCTGTGATGCGCTTCGACCCGCAGGGCGTTCCAGACCCGACCTTCGATGGCGACGGGCTGGTGATCACTGGGTTTGTAGAGACCGGCCTCTCTTGCCCCGCAGTGGCGTTGGATGCGCAGTGGAATATCATGCTAGCGGGCACTACCTACAGCGACGAATGGACCTACCTGACGATAGTGAGATACCTCAACGACGTCACCATTGGCATAGGCGAGCATGCGTTGCAACAAGCGATCTTGGCGCCGAACACCTTGACGGTCCATCCCACCCCGGCATCGCAGCGCGTCATCATCACATTACCCACGGGCCTTGCATCAGGGTTCGTGCGCTTGTTCAACGCGCATGGTGCGCTCGTGCGCGAGCTCAGGTACCCTGATGGCGCACAAGCAGTGATGGAACGCGATGGGCTCCCGTCCGGAGTTTATTCGGCGATCGTGATCGGCGACAATGGTGTGCAGGCGAAAGGCCGTGTGATCTTCGAGTAAGGGACCCTGGCGACCGCGAGTTCTAAACCTCTTATCTAAACCTCAGCAGGGTCTCTCGTCTTCGAGGACCCTGCTGAGGCTTAGCGACTAACTATTCCTTCACCACCTGCACGCGAGCCATATCGCCGTTGGCTGTTGAGAGCGTCAAGAGGTAGCTCCCCGGCGCGATGCCCCTGGGCAGTTCCAGGATCAGTCGTTGCTCGCCAGCGCCCTGCGCGGCGTGGTCAGCGAATGTCGCGACGAGGCGCCCCTGCATATCGAGCAAGTGGATGGTGACCGTTCCGCTCCGCTGCAAAGTGTAGGTCAGCGTCACGCTGTTCCCCATCGGGTTCGGATGCACCTCCAGCGCACCAACCGTGGCGAGGGACTCGTTGATGCCGATGGTAAGCCCCGTGTAATAGCGTAACACCACGACATCGTTCAAGGTAGCCCCCATGTTCGATTGGCCGACGAGCAACAAGCGGCCATCCGCCTGCAGGGCCACCGCATTGCCGAAGCTGGTGCTGCCTTGGGATGGCTCACCAAACCATCGTCGGAGAAGCTGTTGTCCAAGGTGCCATTCGGCAGCAGCATAGCGGCGGCGTATCCGGCATCCGATGCACCTCCCCCCACAATGCGTCCATCGGGCATCACGACCAACGAGCGCACGTAGCCATAGGCACCGGTCACGATCGTTGCAAGACCCGCCGAACCGAATGAAGCATCAAGTGTCCCGTTAGCCGCGTAACGCGCCACGGCCATGTAGCCGAGGAAACCGCCTGAAACGATACCACCCGCCACCAGCTTACCGTCCGGCTGCAATGCCAGCGAATACGCCCAGTCGTCGCCGGTGGTGAACGTGGAAACCACAACGCCTCCGATCCCGAAGCTGCTGTCCAACGCGCCACTGGCCGTGTAACGCGCCAGGAGGAGATCATCGTTGCCGACAATGGTCTCGGACCGACCACTGATCACAATGCGCCCATCGGGTTGGATCACCAGGGCACTGGCATGGTCATCAAGCCCCGCGATGTCCGTCACCACGAAGCCATTGCCATTGAAGGAATCGTCCGGCACTCCATCGGAGGTATAACGACCCACCACCACATCGTAGCCATTGGCGTTCTGCGCACGACCCGTAACAACGATCCGGCCATCGGCTGCAATGGCCACGGCAAAGAAGGGATCATCCGATCCGGTTCCGGTGTTCTCCACCCGAACCCCATCACCGCTGAA
Organism: Flavobacteriales bacterium; assembly: GCA_039933875.1. Classification (GTDB taxonomy): domain Bacteria; phylum Bacteroidota; class Bacteroidia; order Flavobacteriales_F; family PHOS-HE28; genus PHOS-HE28. The sequence continues at coordinate 6,489 of JBDTNF010000170.1, forward strand.
GCTGTTGTCCAAGGTCCCGTCGGTGTTGTACCGCACCACAACCGCTTGATACCCGCCACCATTGACAAAGGTGGATCCCACCGCCACGATCTTCCCATCCGACTGCACAGCGAGACCCAGGAGTTGGTCATCCAAGGTCGGGAAGGAACCCACCTCTGTGGTCACGAACCCGCCCGTACCGAAGCTGATGTCCAACGCACCATCGGACATGAAGCGCGCAAGAGCTAGCGCAGCACCGTTGCTCGATGACGAAGAGCCCCCCACCACGATACGACCATTGGGCTGCACGACGATGCACGTGCCATAGTCGTTGTTGTTCGTGGGGAAGTCGGTGGTCACAATACCGTCGCCGGAGAAGGTCAGGTCCAATTCACCGGATCCCTGGGCGGATGCAACCGCAGCGAAAACAACGGCGAACAAGGTGATGTATGATCGATGCATGGGAATGGGGTGTTACGCGCTCCTGTGAAAGTAGCGGATCCATGACCCATGAACTGGTGCGTCGTCCGAAGGTTCGCCGACCCCTGCCTGAACGTCGCCTATGCCAACGTTCCAAAAGCGGGATCGCATGTATACGAGTTCGTTCGACCAGGCCCTCCGCCGCCCCGAGCGTGGAACATTTTCCTCAGATCGAAGGCTCGTCCCTCTCTTGAGGTTTCCCGCGCCGGCCCGATGGGTCTGGCTTCATCCGCTGTTCTTCCTGCTTCGTCCGCTTGGTCCATCCATTGCCAGGATCGCAGCTCTAGTATCGTGCTCCGATGAAACTACGCTACGCGATCATCCTTCTATCGTCCGCGACCGGCATGGCGGCGCGAGCGCAGCTTGTGCTCGATGGCGCACGCACACCGGCGCAGTTGGTGCAACAAACATTGCCCGGCCCGGGCGTTACGGTGAGCAACGTCACCTTCAACGGCATCGCAGGCAGTGTGACCAATGAGCAGATCGGTGCGTTCTATGGGGCCAACAGTATTCTGCAACTCGATAGCGGCGTGGTGCTCACAACGGGCCCCATCAGCGTTGCTGAAGGACCGAATAACAGTGGCACACTGACCGGTGAGCTCACGGACAACTTCATCTTCGATGAGGACCTGGACAATGTGTCCGGCGAGACCACCATGAATGGAGCCGTGCTCGAGTTCGATTTCGTTCCGCAATTCGACAGTCTGTCGTTCCACTACGCCTTCGCCAGTGAAGAGTACCTGGAATGGGTGGGCAGTCCGTACAATGATGTGTTCGGCTTCTTTATCAGCGGTCCGGGCATCCAAGGGCCGTTCAACAATGATGCGGAGAACCTCGCCGTGGTGCCAGGCACCTTCTCCTATGTGGGCGTGAACACGGTGAACCCCGGGCAGAACCCGGGCTACTACCAGAACAATGGCAATGGTTCCACCGCACCCTATAACTCGGATCCCTATTACATCCAGTTCGACGGCTTCACGCGGGATCTGTCCGTAGGCATCCGCGTGCAATGCGGCCAGACCTACCACATGAAGATGGCCATCGCGGATGCGAGCGATCAAAACTGGGATAGTGGCGTGTTCATCATCGGGGGCACCTTCATGAGCACGGGTGGTGTTGGTATCGCGGTCACCACCAGCACGGGGGATGGTCTGCTGGCTGAGGGATGCGGGGCGGCCACCTGCACGGTAACACGTACGGGAACGAACGGCCCCCTCACCGTACCCATAACGCTTGGTGGTGCGGCATCGAACGCTGATGTCGATGGCTTCCCGTCGAGCGTTACCATTCCTGCTGGCGCATCGCAAGTGCAGTTCACCTTCACTGCGGTGAGCGATGGTTCTGCGGAAGGGGCCGAACCGCTTACGATCAGCGTGGGCTCCGTGGGCGCATGCGGGAGTTCCACCAGCACGGCGGCAATCACGATCAACGACCCACCGGCGCTGACCATCACGCTCGGCGATGTGGTGATCGACTGCAGCGGGGCGGAGGTCGTCCTTGAACCCCAGGTCAGCGGCGATACAGGCGATCTGGACTTCGCATGGAACACCGGGGAAAGCACGCCATCGATCACCGTACCTGGCACCCCTGGCCATTACAACGTGATCGTGACGGATGACTGTGGGACGACCGCCAGCGGTCAAGCCATGCTTACGGGCTTATGCGGCATCAGCATCCCCAACGTGATCACACCGGACAACGACGGGACGAACGACCGCTTCATGATCGCCGGCATCGAAGGTGTGTCCAATACCGTCCGCATCTACAACCGCTGGGGACAAACGCTGCTGGAAGCCACCAACTACGACAACATGTGGGATGGCGACGGAGCCAGCGATGGGACCTACTACTACGAAATACGCGTGACCGGTTACCCCGAACCGTTCACCGGCCACCTCACCATTCTTCACGCGCAACGCTGATCATGAGACATCCCTACGCTCCCACCCTGCTGTTCATCGCTCTTCCGTTCATGGTGCAGGCACAAGCACCTCCCCTGGCGTGGGAGGACTTCTTCGATGGCTCCATGCCAGGACTGGATGAGGCGCGCGATGTGCTGGTGGCCACCGACAATTCCGTGTACGTCACCGGCGCGGCCATGCACATGGTGCCACAGGGCACCATCACCACGCTGCGCTACGCATCGGATGGCACACCGATCATGGCCGATCATGTTTATGGCCCATCGCAGGAGACCATGAACGAGGGCGAGGCGCTGACCATGGATGCCGAAGGGCATGTTTATGTCGCTGGGGCGTTCAGTGCGAACAACGGCGACATGGTGCTCGTGAAGTATGGCCCGAACGGCCGCATGTGGCGCGAGAACTACGAGCCCTATTGGTTCGGCAGCGAACTGGACCGTGCACTGGATGTGGCCGTGGGCCCCGATGGCAAGGCTTGTCTCGCGGGTTCCATCACTTCACTTTCGGGTATGGGCCTCGAGAACTTCATCCTCAAAGCCGACACCGCAGGCGAACAACTCTGGACCGACCACAGCAGCCTGAGCAGTGCGGACGAATGGGCGACGGAAGTGGCCGTGGCCAACGATGGCACCATCTACCTCGCGGGGCATTGGTGGAACACGCAAAGTTCCAGCATCGATGTGAGCGTGGCGCACTATACGCCGGATGGCTTACGGCTTTGGGACCGTGGCTTCCCCGCCCCCAGCTCGAACGACCGCGCCATGGACATCGCCATGACCACATCGGGCGATGTGGTGGTGTGTGGCACGGCGCAGGGCAGCGATGGCCAGGACCTACTGGTTTTCGCGCGCGACACGGATGGCACATTGCTTTGGAGCCATTTGATCGATGGCAGCGGAACAGGCAACGACGAAGCGGTGGCAGTGCTCGGGCTGCCCGATGGAACCGTCGCTGTAGCGGCTCATGTGGTCTTGCAAGCGGGAATAGAGAACCGGCACGCGGTGCGTGTGATGGTACTGGAAGGCGATCAGGTGCTGTGGTCCGAGGACTACACCGGCGAAGCGGCACTGGGTGCATGGCCCACGGACCTTGCCGTTACGCTCGATGGACGCTTGGTGATCTCGGGATACGAGACGGCTGCTGGCGGAACCACCACCAATGGCCTTTTGCTCTCTTACACCGTCGGCGGCGAGTTGCTCTGGCATGCCGCTTACGATGCTGGCGCGGGACAGAACGATCGCTTCAATGCGGTTGCGGTGAACAGCGCTGGCGATGTGGTCGCCTGCGGCACCGCCTACACGACGACAAGCGCATCTCGCTACGTGACCGTGCAGTACGGCCACGCCGTGGGTGTGGCGCAATACGGTGCTCGGAGCACCATACAAATCCAACCTTCCCTTGCCACAGTGGAACAGACCGTGCTCATCACTGCGCAGCATCTGATGAACGCCACGTGTAACATCCTCGATGCGAACGGACGCAGTGTGCTGCGCTCCTCGTTCAACGGGCGGCTGGAATGGACGCCATCAACAGCCGGTTCCTATATGGTAACCGTCAGCCAGAGTGGCGAGCGATATAGCGCGCTGGTGGTGGTGCGTTGACCTGTGAGCAGCCATCGCCGTGCCAGTTGGAGGTACCCGTTGTTCGTAACGCGCGGTTCACAGGCCTTGCCTTACCGCGGATCCGTATCGCGTGATGCCTCGCTTCCAAAGCGTTCCGTCGGATCACCGTTCTTCGCACCCTGCTCAAGGCCCTGTGCATAACCGCATTGAACTGAACGAAGGGCCGCAGTGATCGTGGTTCACACGCGGCTATGCGTCGAAGAAGGGTGAAGCTCGGGTCGTGTGCACTACTGCGGCAGCGCGCTCACTCCGAACGATACCGGCAGCACATAAACCATCGGTATCGGCACACCGTTCACACGCGCAGGCGTCCAGCGGGGCATGGCGCGCACTACGCGCAGGGCTTCTTCGTTCAGGGCCCCGCCACCCGCGATACCGCGTTGCAGGTGCACGTCCTGCACCTCGCCCTCGGGGGTGATGGTGAAGGCGACCTGCGCTGAACCTTCGACATGTGCCTGGCGCATGTCGTCCGGATAGCGCAAGTTCTCTTTCAAGTAGGCCACCAATGCCTCATCGCCGCCGGGGAATTGGGGCTGGTTCTCCACACGGGTGAGGGATCCATTGTTGCTTGGGAGCTTCTCGATGTCGATGGGTGGAGGGGGCACGGTATCCTTTTGGGCCCATGCGCAAAGGCTGCATAGCAGGAACAAGGCAGAGAGGATGCTTTTCATGGCGATCGGATCAGGCTGCCATGGCAGCGATCGCCATGCCAGTTGGACATACTTCGACCTTTACCTGTGCAGGGTCTCTTGTCTTCGAAGACCAATGCCCCGCTACGGCGGATCGGTGGTCCATGCGATGATGCCGAGATCCCTGAAGTTGTGCATTTTCGCACGCCGTTCTTCAGCGCCTTCACACCCATGTCAACCAGCACCGCCGTCCTCGAAACCTCGCTGGCGACCATCCAACGGCCCACGGCCGGGCTGGTGGAGATCCACATCAAAGCCGATGTGACCGTCAACCTGCAAGGGATCCTCGAGATCTTTACGAAACTGGATGGTCAGGGATGGGCCGGCCCGGCGAAACTGCTCGTGGTGTTCCCAGAGATGCCCGTTGACTTCGACCTTCCGGTGATGTCCAAAGACCATTTCGAAGGACGACCCGCTGGACCCAATGGAACCACAGTGGCGTTGGCGGTGCCCGATCCCCGCACCCTGGGTTTCATCGAACTCCATTTCGCCTATTTCCCGGCCGTGGTGAGTATGCGCATCTTCACAACGGAGGTGGAGGCGCGCGCCTGGCTCGCTCCGCTGCCCGACTAGTCGCTCTGCACGCGGTCCCCGGTGGCGTGTATCAGTTCAGCCTGCTGGATCCGCACGATCGGGAGCAGCGCACCGGACGCTTATTCATCACCCATTGAGCCGTATCAGGTATCACTTCGGCGCGCCATATTTGTAGGAACGTATCGCCACATGACCCTGGAACCCACCGAACGCCGTACCGTGATCGCACGCCTCGTGCGTGTGCGCCCCGACCTGGTGGAGATCCATTACGATGCCGGGTGCATGTTCGCGCCACAGGAAGTCGCCGAGGTGTAGGAGGCGCGTCGTGCGCTGATGGGTGCGCGCCCGTATGGCACGCTCACGGTCATCCCCGAAGATGTGGACTTCCAGCTGGACACGATGAGCAAGGACCATGCGGGGCCGGATCGCTCGGAAGGCCGGATCGTTGCAACAGCGGTGGTGTGCCATGCCAATATGATCGAGATGCTGGTGAAGCTCTACTTCTCGTACTTCCCCCAGCTACAGCGGATCAAGGTGACCGACAGTGAGGCCGAAGCTCGCACGTGGTTGGAGGCACAGTTGCAGCAGCACGCGCTAACGGGTAGCTGAGCGAGCCGCCCCTCCTGGTGTTCACGAACGCACGTTCGCCTTCGTAAAGCCCTCGTAATAATCCACTTCCTTT
>JBDTNF010000171.1:0-30146 GCA_039933875.1 Flavobacteriales bacterium
CTTCAACTGCGCGAACATTTTGGGGTAGCGCTTCTGCAGTTCATGGATCGCAGCCAGCCCTTCCCATTGTTCCTCCTGGTTGGGGAAGGCTTGGTCGTGGCTTATGAAGGTGCGGCAGCGCTGGTAGCCTTCGTCGTAGTGCAAGGTGCCCAGCACGTAGCCATCGGGCACTGCGCCGATGAACGCCGGGAAACCCAAGTGTTCCTTGCCAGTGCGCATTGCGGTATTCGACGGATTGCGGAAGAAGAAGGTGGTGAGGTTGTCGATGGCGGCCGGGGCTCCATGCCCGCTGCGCTCGCGATAGCGTGTGAAGAAATGCGGGGTGTAGAGGAAGTGCAGGCCCTCCGATGCCAATTGCAGGCCTGTAATACCTTCCCTGGCATTGAACCACGTGAAGAAGTTCTGGAGGGAGTGCTTTTTATTGGTGGTAAGGACGTACAGCCACTTGTTGTTGTTCAAGCTGGTGTAGTTGCTCTGCAGCACGAGGTCGCCAGCGCGGCGGTTCTTGCGGTGCCTCCGCTCCTGCTCTGCTATGAGACTGAGCATCTTGTTCTGGACACGTGGCAGATCGGCCTTGGCTTCTGTGATGGCCTCCGGCACGGACATCGTGTTAATGAGCATGGCCTTGGGGTGCTAAGCGGCGGTGGGCATCCTCACATCGCTATAGGGACCTTGCAGTTGGGTGCCCACTGCACACACGCGGAACGCATTGAGCTGCTGTGCTGTTGTGCGGTCGACAATGGCCTGCGGTTTCGAGGTAAGGAGCACGCGTTCCCAGTTCCCGCTTTCCAGATCGCCACCAACGGCCATTTCGACCTGGTAGACCAACGCACCGGGCACGCGAGGCCAGGTCATGCGGATCTTGTTGGGGAACTGCGTCGGGCGGAAAGCCAGCGTCGCAGGTTGCTGCAGGTCGTTCACCGGGGTGGGTCGTTTGAAAAGCGGAAAACCCGCTGTGGTCAACCGGACCTCATCCCCTTGGGCCTTGCTGTTCACATACGCGGCCAGGCGTGCAAGTACCCGATCCATGGCAGCGATTGCCGAGCGCTTGCGCGCACAAGCCAGACGGCCTCGATCCAGGGCCGCGACGTTGGCATCGTACAATTCGTTGCGCGCCGCGAGAAGCACACCCAGGACCGGCTCCGGGTCGGGAAAGTGCGGATTGGCGTTCAAGGCCTCATGGACCGCATCGGCGAGTGTGACTTTCTCTCCGGCTGACAGGCCGCGTAATCCTGCTTTCACTTTTTCCATGTTTTTCTGTGTCTGGATGGCTGCAACGCAGACGCACCCTACAAGGTTGCAGGCGCAACTCGCGCTGCGGTTACTGCAAAGCCGGGCAAGGCGTCCTCAAACCGTAGGTCTGCGCATGCAACCCATCCGGTCGGGCACGCACGGTGTGCTACGGCGACCGCACGAGGTCGGCCTGCACTTGCAAAGTCATCTGATGCATATGCAAAGAGTCGTGCTGCAAGGACACATGCTACCGTTTCACCCGCCTAACCGCTGATCGCGGCCGCACGTTCGCTCTGTGCGCACGCATCCAGACAGCGTGCGTGCGCATGCAGATGGCGTGCGCATGCACAATGACGCTCCCGAACTGATCGTAGCCTGCGGCTACGCTCAACAAGCACTGGGCACAATAGTGTACACCGACGGTGCCGACGCCCGATGCAATAATGGATCAGTCCAAGTTCCTTCCTCCGTTCAAGGTTACTCGCAGCTTCCTGAACGACCGCCACACCCTACCTCGTTTTAACCGGGGTGCCACCAGGCATTTCTATCGGATCGAGGGGACCCGTGACCGGCGCCTTGGTAAGGGTGGTTCCATCCATCTCCTGTGTTGGCACCGCCAACCTCTCCTGCGCATGCGGTGCCACCGGGAAACGTTCGGCTGAATAGCGCGCCACACTTCCATCCGGGTTCACGGCATCGGCGCGGTTGGCCATGATGAACCACGTGAACGGTACGCCCGAAACTCCACCGTTCAATTCGACCACATCGAAGCCTTGCTGTGTCTTGCTCGTGACGAACACGCCCTGGCAGTCACCTTCCAATTGGATGAACACACGAAGAGGATGCTGCGCGTTCACCACGATGTTCTGCGCGAGCAACGGATCGAGCGCGATGTGCGCCCTGCCATGCACCAACTGGCCCGCACCCGCGTCCTGGAACAGGTTCTCCGGCGCCTCGGGGCAGGAGAGCGCGACGAGGCCACCGCGCAAATCAGGTACCACGGTATTCACAGTGCCCGGGCCGATGATCTTGCGCAGCACACCCCCATTGTCACGCACACCCACGTAGGCCCAAGTCTGCGCAACACCGGCAGCCTGCACTTCGAAGTACCCTCCCGCCGACGCTGCAGCACCAGAAGCGGCCGCGTTGTTGGCCGGGTTCGTGTTCGCCGTAGTCGTGGCAAAACCCATTACCCCGTATTGCGCGCCTGTGCCCACCACGCCGCAACCTGAGGCAGGAACGAAAATGGATCCAGTGAGGTTGTTACCCACCCCTACCAAGCCGATACCGCTCGCAGCCGTTTTGCCGATGCCGAAGCCACCGACACCGCTGCCATTGAACGCCGCACCGGATCCATTGGCGAGATAAGTGGAAGCGGCCAAGTTGTTGCCCGTTGCCAGCAGGCCGGTGCCCGATGCGAACGTATTGAGCATGTTGGCACCGAAGCCTTGTTGGGAGGCCGAAATGCCTAACACCCCATAGTTGTTGCCGCCCACGGCTGTCGCATCGCCGCGAACACCTGCCGCGATGCCGGGCACCCCTGCCGTTGCCACTGATCCATGCACGCCGTACGCCGCTTCTGCGGCAGTGAGCAGGATCGTGGCCGTGTTGATGCCGCGCACGCCAGCAGCTCCGCCGGTCCCTATCGCTTGACCTTGCACACCGTGGCCTGCGCTGGTGACCGTCGGGTTGCCGTTGATGCCGAACACCCCGGCCGCGGCGTCGGATACACTGCCACCATACACACCGAAGGCCTGGCCGGTCAGGCTGGCGCTGGATCCAAAAACACCCAGGGTGAACCCGTTGGCGGGGGGGACGGTGGCCGTTGCATCGCCATGCACACCGATCGCCACGCCAGAGCCGAGGGGCACCGCGGAGTTCCTGCCCAGTACCCCCCGGCTGAAGCTTGCGGCCGGTGTATTGGTGCCATAGAGATAACCCCATACCGCATTGCCCGTGGTGGAGGCGCCGCCGTTCGTTTCGCCATAGACACCGGTGCCGTTGCCAGCGGCATATCCGTTCACGGCGGAGGCACCGGCGGTGTTGTTGATGGAGGTGGTGCTACCATTGGTGGTATTGTTCGCGTACGCCGAGAACACGTCGCCCGCACGGATCCCCGTGTTGTTCACGACCAGTTGACCAGCGGCGAGCACGCGTGCGCGTTCGTTCGTAGCGGCATTGCCACCCGTCTTGATCACGAAGGCGGTGGCATCCGTGGTGCCAATGAAATTGGTGCCCGCCACCGTGCCCGCATTGCCGAGCAGGGTCCAACCCGCGTTGCTGGTCGCCACGCGCACCCATTGCGCTCCGTCCCAATAGTAGAACCCCGGCGATACGTTGTTGGGAGCAACGCCGGCTGTGGCGGTGTTGTAGACCAGGAGCGAGGTGGCCGGGACGGCAACCGGCAATGCGGCAGTGGTAGCGGTGAGCGCCATGCGCGGAATGAGCAGCCCACGCTGGGCGTTCGCAGGCAGTGCACTTCCATCGATATCGAGCAAGGCGCTCGCATCCGGCGTAGCCCCGTTGGCGCTGATGCCAACGTTCTGTGCGTTGCACAGAAGCGCGAAGATCATGGACACGCTGAGCGTCCAAAAACGAAGGGATCTCCGCGCGGTCCGTGGCATCGCCCAAAGTTCAAGGGCCTGCGTACGCCGGAACATCACGAAATCTCGTGATGCGCGATCGAGGGATCCATGGGGACGGAGATCCGCCCAAAGTGCTAACGCTCCACAAGCAGGCGCCGCAGCGCGTGCCGCCGCCAACACGTGTTCGGCGCTAGGTCACAACAGCCCTACTTCCCCTCCCCTTCGCTGGCCGCTTGCTTCATGCCCTGTTCGATCATGTCGTAGAACTGATCGAGCTTGGGCAGGATGACGATGCGGATGCGGCGGTTGGTGGAGCGGCCCTCGGGGGTATCGTTCGACGCGAGCGGTACATACTCGCTGCGTGCACCCGCGGTGATACGCGAAGGGGCCACATTGAACTCGGACTGCAACACACGGGCAATGGTGGTGGCACGTGATGCGCTCAGGTCCCAGTTATCCTTGAAGCAATCGCGTGAAATGGGCACGTTGTCGGTATGCCCTTCCACCAGCAATTCCATCTCCGGCTTGGCATTCACCACGGTGGCGACCTTGGCCAACACGTCGCGTGCGCGCTGCGAGAGTTGGGAACTGCCGCTGCTGAAGAGCATCTTGTCGCTCAATGAGATGAAGACCACACTCTTCTCCACGTTCACCACCACATCGGTGTCGTTGAGGTTGCCGAGCGAACTCTTCAAACTCACGACCAGGGCCAGTGTCACGGAGTCCTTCTTCGAAAGCGCATCGTGCAGGCTGCGGATACGCAGATCCTGCTCGCGGATCTGCTCTAATGAGCGCTCCAGATTGGCCGATTCCTGATGGGAAAGCGTGGCCATCTGCCCGACGCTGTTCAGCAGGGCCGCGTTGGTGTTGCTGAGATCGCCTACCTGGGTCTGCAAGTGCTGGTTGCTGCTCTCGAGCCCGGCGATGCGCGCCTCCAACACGGACTTCTCGCTCCGGCACGCATCAAGGCCACGGTTGCACTCATCGAGCTTGCCATGCAACGTTTCGTTCGAGGCCTGTATGGAGACATACTTTTTCTTGGAAACACAGGAGCCCAGGAGCAGGACCAGGGCGGCGGAGCAGATCAGTGTAGTGCGCATGAGCGTTGTATTGATTTCGCACACAAGATAACCGCACCGGCGGTAGCCTGTTCGGCGGCGTGTTCAGAGGGTAGGCGGTGCCGGCGCTCAACATGTACTTGTCACGATGGGCTCCGCCCGCCGCCTTTCATCCGAGTGCGCCCCTCAACTCCCTGTCCGCGCGATCTCTTCCATCTGCAGTTCCAGCCATGTGCGCGCGGCCTTCTCATCGTCGGTCACATAGATGCGATGCAGTTGGGGGAAATAGGAGAAGTAGAGCTTGGTGAGCATCTGGATCATGCTGGCCTTGGCCACGACGGCCGTAGCCAGCAGTTGGCTCTCTGTGCGGTCGGCCTTGCCCTGGTCCTGCCCCATCGCGTCCATGTTGTAGTCCACATCCTCGGGAATGATGGTAAGCGTGGCATACGGCCGGTTGCCCATCAACGCGCGGCGCTTCGCCTGCACCTCGCCCACAGCTTTCGCGCTGAACACGATGCCCGGGTGATAGTGGATCTCCACCATATCGGGACTTACCACGATGAGGGTGGCGATGCCGGTCTCGTGCTCGCGAGGTTCAAGTGTCATGGCTGAAGCGGATGGTTCCGAAGGTGGCCAAGATATCGATCATTCAACAGCACGCGCTCCTACCTTTCAAGCGATGAAGTACACTGTTGTGCGGTCCTTGGTCCTGTTGCTCATTGCGGCGTGCGATGAACCGGGAAAGCCCACCGCACATGCGGACCGTGAGAGCGCATCCACTACAGCACCTGTCGCACATGCGGACAGCAAGGCGCCACCGAGCGGTGTCACGAGCGCGCCTGTATCCGCCACACAGATCAGTCAGTACATCCGTCGCATGTTCCAGGACCGCGACGGGAACATGTGGTTCGGTACCACCTCCGACGGCGTGGCGCGGTACGATGGACGGGATCTCGTCTATTTCAACGCAGCGAACGGGTTGGGTAGTGATTGGGTATCGAGCATGGTGCAGGACCAGCAAGGGAACCTGTGGTTCGGTACGCGCGATGGCGTGTCGCGCTTCGACGGCAACGGCTTCACGCGGTACACAACGAAGGACGGGCTCGCCGATGATCGTGTCTGGTGCCTGTTGCTGGACAAGTCAGGTGTCTTGTGGTGCGGCACGCAGGAAGGAGTCTCGCGGTTCAACGGCAGAACCTTCACTTCATTCCCCATTCCGGCTGCGGACCTCTCCCAGCACCCTTACTACCAAGATCCGAAGCAGATCAACTGGATCATCCAGGACAAGGCCGGCAACATCTGGTTCGCCTCCAATGGCGGTGGCGCCTACCGTTACGATGGACATACGTTGACCAACCTTTCGGAGAAGGATGGGCTCTGCAACAACTTCGTTCAAACCATCCTCGAGGATCGGGCAGGAAACCTGTGGCTCGGCACCCGCTACGGGGGACTGTGCAAGTACGACCCCGGATCATCGCCCGGCGCAGGCTCCAATGCCTTCACCCAGTTCACACGAAAGGAACTGAAAGGCGATCACGTCTGGACGGTTTACCAGGACAGTGCCGGGATGATCTGGATCTCCGTGGCTGCATCCGGTCTTTGCAGCTACGATGGCACAACGTTCACCTGCTACAATGAACAGGACGGTGAAGGCATACGCGTTGTCCAGAGCTTGCTTGAAGATGCCAGCGGACAACTTTGGATCGGCACCTCCAATGGCGTGTACAAGTTCGATCCTTCGACGCCGCTCAGGACAGGTAGGAAGAGGTTCACCAATTGGACGAAGCAGAATATCGCACGGCGCGCTGCAGAGGAGGGTGGATCGGTGTTCAAAGCGGTTCCTCGGGAACGCAACTAGCGGGCTGCGTCAATGACGGTCTCACTGGGGACGACTTACCGCGCACCCGCTATCCGCTGATGGCCTCGTTCGTGCGGCGTGATCGATACGAAGATCCTTCTCCGGCTCCGTGGTCCGGTGTCCTTCCTCGGTCCGTGATCACATCCGCCGGATGACCACCGCCTGATCCATGCGCTCGGTGGTGCGCAACAGGAGCCGCTGTTTACCGTGACCACAGCGCAGCGTGCAACTGGCGGTGTTGGGCGGTATGCGGCCCTCGTTGTGCGCCACAACTAGCAGGGTGTTGGAACCGGTGGTGAGGCGCACCCTCACCTTTTCGGTGCGGTGTGTGAGCATGAAGCCGCTGAGCACAGGCCACTCGTTGTGGAACACCGAGATGGTGTCGCCATCCACTTCGGCGTTGTCGCGGATGCGTAGGACGATCCTGTCGCGCTTGGTGGTAAGCGCGATGAGGGTGTCCACGTACCGATCATCATGGTCGATATGCGGCATGGGCACGTGGTGCGGCGGCTTGGGCAAGCCGATGGACTTGCGCATGACCATGGCGACGTGGTCGCCATCGGTGCTCGCCTCGAGGCGGCTGGCGGGACTTGCGACGGTCCAATGCACCGCGGCCGGGCCATCGAAGTGCTTCACATACCGCAAACTCCACTCGACGCGTTTGGTGCCATCGCCACGCACCCAGCCGATCTCCGGCGCCACAAAGGGCGAATCGAAATGGTCCATGTAACCCGATAGGCTGAAATGATCGGTGCCCAACGCGTTCGACGCGCTGCGGTTCAAACTCCAGCCGAAGCCGCAGCCCAATGCAAGCGACGACTCGTTCCGCTCGCGCAAGGCTGGCCACCAGTAGGCGCGCACGTCCACCGTGGTGACACCATAGTGGACGACGGCGCTTGCGGTATCATCCACGAACAGGTACGAGTTGGAGCGCATGCTGGCGCCAAACGCCAGGCCGATGCGATCGCGGTAGGTGAACGACAGCCCACCCTCAAGCCCCCACATAACGCCGAAGGGATGGTGGATCTTCGGCCCACTCACCATGTGTACATCGGCCATCGCGTAACCCGAGGAGGAACCCAAATAAAGACGCGGTTCGATGTCGCGCTGGTAGATCTGGGCTTGCGCGTGCAGCGCCAGGCCGGCGGTGAAAAGGAGGATGCCTCGAACCATGCGTCGCGCAAGCAACACATTTCGGGCCGCTTTGGGTGGGCTTGCGTTCGCGCGGGGGTACGTGGGAATGAAGCGGCTTGTCGCAGAACGGTAGTGCCCCCGATCGCTCCACCCACCAGGCTTTGCTGTGCACGGAATAACGGAACCGCTTCTTGCTGAGCAAGCGCTCGAGCTTGGGCGTCACACGCTCGGCCAGCGTCTCCATGCTGGCACGGCCTTCGCATCATCGGCCGAGGTGAAGAGCATCCCCTCCTTGGAGAGCACCGCCACGATCAGGTCGCCCTTGCGCTCCGGTATACGTTGACGTGCCGTTGCGTGCTAGCGGAGTTCATCGAGCCGGTAGACTTTCGCCGCCTCCTCGACCTCATCGTCAATGCTCACGTCGACCTGGAACGACTGCAGCATCCACGTATCGTTCGGCTTGTACCATTCGAACGTGAAACGCATCGGCTGCCTGTCGTACTTGACCAGATAGGACATGAGCAGGAAACTGGTCGACAATTGCTTGCGCGTGATGCTCTCATAGCCGTAATACTTGCCCACGTAGTCCTCCGTGTATGAGTTGACCTCCTGCTTCACCTTCTCAATGGCGTCCTTGATGCGCGAGGTCCATGGATTGGTGTCGTAAATGCCCTGGACCGCCTTGGCGGCATCTTTCTCATACTCTGCGAAGAAGGTCTTCACCAGATCGTCCGGTGAGGTTTGGGCGTGGCTTGTTGTGGAAATGAATGCAAGGATCAGAAGGTGTATCAGCCTTTTCATGGTGCGAATGATGCTGGTTGAGTTTGAGCGAGCGCGGAGGGGTCGGTCCCCCGAGCATGCGCCGATCGATCCAAGGATACGAATACCGGCGATCGCTCCCCTGCCATGCACGGAACTCCTTCAGCGCTTTATGATATTCGCTCCTGGACCTTTCTTCCCCGAGCAGGGCACAGCATTGCAACGCACCGCCAATGATCAGCGCAGCTTGGGTGTGAACCGCTCGGCAGCGCTCAAAACGCGAACCCGATCGCGATGCCTCCGCGCACGATGGGGAAGATCTCGTTCTCGATATCCGCCCATGCTGAATTGTCGTCAGCACCCGCGACAAGGCTGCTGATGGTCTTGTCCAGCAGCATGAGCCGGACATCGGCGTCCTCGGCGTAATCCTCGATGTTCCGCTTGATGGTCTGGTAATCCTCCGGATCCAAATTGGGGTCATGCGTCTCCACATGGGCATCGCCACTCGCCACGCCCATGCCGCCGTTGATGTCCAGATAGATCCTGGGAGCGAGTTGGAGTTGAACGCCGATCGCGAGTCCTCCACCCATGCCTGAGGCTGTACCATCCAGGTTCGCATGGATGATCTGGCCGTCCTTGTCGTAGTCGTAAGGGACCAGGTAGGTGTAGTCGTAGTAGCGTGCGAAGGCCTCCAGGTAGAAACCGGTCATGGCTTTGCCGGTGTAGAACCGGAAGTACGGGTTCACGAAGAAGCCTTGGGGTTCGACGTCCCCTGAATAGGTCTGGTTCTCACCATCCAATTCGCCGATGGCATCCACGTGTATCACGCTGGGGATCTTGTAACCAGCGAGCAGGCCTACACTTGTCTGCGGGCCGACCTTCTGTTCGTAGTTGGCCGAGACCGTCAGCAGCGCATAGCCCAACAAATTGGTCTTGATGACGCGCTTGGGACTGAACACAGCGTTCGCAACAGGAGGTGCACCTTGCCCTAGCGCTGCCATCACGCTCAGGAGGAGCAATGAACTGACGAATAGCTTTTTCATGTTCGTTCGGGTTTGTCGACCAATTTCCATTTTAGCATGCCGAATATAAGTTGGCTATCGACCAACCGCAAGTAAGGTGCGAATAAGTTTCGGCGAGGCCCAGGGCAACCCGATCGCGGTCCAAGCCAGCATGGAACCAGCAACCAAGACGGGCAAGCCCTTGCTCCTTTCCTTCGGTCCGCATGGGCCGTGGGAACTCCTGGTCCCTGCCCCCACCTACCCCGAAATACCCCCGTCAAGGTGCCAAAAGACCTTAAAATCAGGGAAAAGTGCCTTATCATGCCTTCTGTTTTTGCGCTTGGATGTACTTTGCCCCCTCGGATCAAGACCCACTGTAGAAGAAATGGCGTCACCAAAAAAGCCTGTGAGGTTCCTGTCATCAGGGTTCATCAAGTTGAAATTGAAGTCGGTTACCAACAGGGCCGAGCGGAAGAAGGCCTGTGAGGCCTACCTGAAGCAGATGGAAGTGCAGCGCGAGGCGCAGAAAAAGTCGCGCACCAACATCGAGGATACGGATGACATCATCCGCTTCCTGCGCTCGGAGATCGAGCATTTGAGCGCTTAGCAGGAACCCACTGCTCCCTGCTGCTGCTTTTCGCAGCCTGCGAAACAGGAACTTCGTCCGCGCGTTCCTGTTCCACCGCGTGCCAAAAGCGCTTTCCAACAGAGGGCGAGGCGGGAACAATAGGTTCCGCCATGCACTGCTCGAACATTCCTTGTGGCCGACCACGAACCAACGCGTACTCAGCTAGCGATCGACAGAACACGGTCGATCGCATAACGACCGGCAGCGACGCATGTGGGGGTCCAGCCGGCTCTCTGTTCGCAGGCGCTATCCTCCAGACGACCACGACCCTCGCCCAGGAGACGCTCTGGCTGGAAGAGTTCGATGGCGGCACCACCACCACCGGCTTCACGGTGGACAACAACGTATCCGATTGCTACTGGGTATACGCTCCGGATTCCGTGCATCCCGGCATGACCTTCAACCAGGATTTCGGTGACCTCTGGCCAGCCGGTCCGGGCTTCGATTCGAGCTTCGTGTTCCTGGACAGCGATGAATGCGGTGGCACCGGTGTGACGGTGAACAGCTTCCTGAACTCCCCGACGTTCGATACGTCGCCACTCGGTGGTTACACGTTGAACTTCTCGCACCAGTTCAAGGCCCGCCTTCAGTCATTCATCCACATCGACGTTTGGAACGGCCTGGCATGGACCGAGGTATATCACCACACGGGCAGCAATGTCGGCTTCCCGAACCCCGCGGTGACCGAGTCGATCGACATCACCAGCCAGACCGGCGGATCGGCGGCGGCACAGGTGCGCTTCCAGTTCTGCGCAGGCTGGGACTGGTGGTGGGCGCTTGACAGCATCAGCATCGTGCACGACGCTAGCGTAGGGCAGATCGAACAAGCCAACCCGGAGTTCGGTGTGTTCCCCAATCCCGCGACGGACGTATTGCACGTGGGCCGCTATCCAGCGGGGACGACGAATATCCATGTGTACAATGCGATCGGGGACCGTGTGAGGACATGGAACCCTGTTGCAACCCTGGAAGTGGGAATGCTGACACCCGGTGTGTATGTGGTGGAGGCGATCGACCGTTCGGGGCGCTCGCTAGGCCCGTACGCGCTTCCTAAAGGACTGATAGAGGCTGGATCTTGTGGTTAGTGCATGACCACGAACCGACGTGTGATCAGCGAACGATCAGCTGAACGCAGTTGCATGAAGTGAACTCCGGTCGCCAATTGGCTGGTGTTCAGTTCCGCACGCGTTCCCGTTCGAACGGCGTGCTGAAGCACGATACGTCCTTGCAGGTCGGTGATGCGGATCTCCTTCACCGTCGCTCCGCCATTCCAGGAGACAGCAACATGATCATCGACCGGATCCGGGGTGATGGCGATATCCGCTGCTTCCAGATTAGATATCCCCATGTTGAGGAGCACCAGGGTATCCGAGGCCAGGGTACAACCCTCACCATAATCGGCCACGACGTGGTACACACCGTTCGCCTGCGGCACATGCGACTCCTGTACGGCATCCGGGATCGGCAGGCCATCGAGGTACCATTGGTATCCATTGGCCGGTGTGGAGATCAAGGTCCCGTCGTAGGTGATCACGGGTGGTTCCATCGGGCAGTGGTCGATGATCTTGCAGATCACGCCCTGATCCAGGTGTCCGGTGAAGAGTTCGCCATGCACGTTCTCCGCGATGCAATTCCATCCGTAGGTGGTATCCAGCACCGCTTCATCGAACCACTGGCCCGGCGCGATCGCTTTCAAGCTCCAAAAATCGCCCAGGCAATAGTCTGTATAGAGGTAGCGACCGAAGAGGTGCGGCCACTGGGCCCCGCGGTACACACGACCACCGATAATGGCGCACCACTGTCCCAGGTTCCCATCGTTCACATGCACGGTGACGGGGGCGACGTATGCGCCGATCGCATCGCAGCTGTCGGTATTGAAGGGGGCTTGGCCCTCGTAGCAATGCCAACCGAAGTTGGGGCCACTGTTATCGCCGGCCGGCCAGTGATCGATCTCCTCCCACGCCGATTGCCCCACATCCCCGATCCAGAGATCGCCCGTGAGCCGGTCGAAACCGAAACGGAAGGGATTGCGCAGGCCACTGGCCCATATCTCCGGCAGCGTGTCGGGTCCTGCGTTCACGTAAGGGTTCGAGGGCGGAACGACATAACCGCTCCCACCCCCGCTCACGTCGATGCGGATGATGTCGCCGAGCGGATCGGAAAGGTTCTGCGCATGACCCTCGGGATCACCCCAGCCGCCACCATCGCCGAAGGGCACATACAGAAAACCATCGGGCCCGAAGTCCAGGTCACCGCCCTTGTGGTTCACATAAGGTTGCTGGACGCTGTAGATGATCTGCTCGCTCGCGGGATCGGCCACGTTCGGGTCGGCCGTGACCGTGAATCGGGAGATGCGTGAATGTGTTCCGCCGGTAGCGCTGATGTAGTTGACATAAAACCAGCCGTTGGTGGCGTAGTCGGGGTCGAAGGCAAGACCCAGCATCCCTTGTTCACCACTGTAGAGCACCGAGTCGTGGATGTCGAGAAAGGGTGTCGGCAGCACGACCATGCTGTCGGTAACGATGCTGATGTAGCCGTCCTGGCGCACTGCGAAGAGGCGCTCATCACCGCAATGGGCGATATCCGTCACATGCAACAGACCGGTAGCCCAAGGGACCAACTCGATCCGTGTGGGGTTCTGTGCCGACGCCACAGCCGCGAATAGGAACATGCCCGGTAAGAGAATGCGAACATTCATGGATTGAAGGTACGTTGATGGTGTGATGGGTTCTGATCCATCCGCTACGCACGTTGATACACGATCCGTGGAGAGAATTCCCCAGCGTTGGAAGCTGGAACAGCGCCGCAAAACGATCCGTATCGCAGCAGGAACAGGCGTTCCAGACAATTCAATAGGCGGGAGCGATCGTGCTGGTGTCCGGTTTGCCACTTGAAGAGCATGGTAACGACAAACCTCCTCCAACTTGTCCATGAACTCGATCGCCTTGGGGCCGTGCGCGTCAACGATCACCTGGACACCATCGAACTGCGCGTAGCCAAGCCTGTGGACCTCGGGGAGGTCGACGATCTGGTATGTGATGCACTCTTCGTCGACCCTCTTGACCGGCGCGAGGGCATGAACGACTGGACGATACGGCTCTACAAGCTCGACCATTTGCGCAAGGCCAGCGACCTTGACGTGAAACCGGTGAATGGTCGTTCGATCTATGTACTTCAGCCCGCAGCGTAGGTTCACCGTATCCATACTTACAACTCATGAACAACCTCTTCCGTGGCCTCCTTGCTGGAGGTGCCGCAGCCAAATGGGGTGGCGGTGTGATCGGCACTATCCTCGTCTTCCTGGTCGTCTGGATGTTGCTGGGTAGTTGTTGATCCTTTTCTTGGGGAGAACCGATCGCGTGACGCAGCATTGCGGCATGGCACGATCGGTAGTTTCGCCCAATGACCGATCACAGCGAAGCCTTCGACGCCAACCGTGCCGCATGGAACGCCCGCGCACAATTGCACGTGGGTTCGAAGTTCTATGACGTCGAGACATTCATAGCCGGGAGGAACTCGCTCACCGCATTGGAACTCGAACTACTGGGCGATGTGCGCGGCAAGCGGATCCTCCACCTGCAATGCCACTTCGGGCAGGACACGCTCTCCTTGGCGCGCATGGGTGCGGAGGTCACCGGCCTGGATATCTCCGATACTGCCATTGAGGAAGCGAAGAAGCTGGCAGGGCGTTGTGGCCTGAAAGCCGATTGGGTCCTGAGCAATGTGATCGACCATCGCACCGAACTGGACGGTCTCTTCGACATCGTCTTCACCAGCTACGGCACCATCGGCTGGCTCCCTGACCTGCAGCCTTGGGCCGCGAACGTCGCGCGCTACCTGAAGCCGGGTGGCCGCTTCGTCTTCGCCGAGTTCCATCCTGTGGTGTGGATGTTCGACAACGACTTCGCGCGCGTGGCCTATTCCTACTTCAATCGCGAAATGATCGTGGAAGAAGAGCAGGGCAGCTATGCCGCGCGCGAGGCGGCTGTGAAGCTCTCCTCCTACTGCTGGAACCACGACCTCGCTGAAGTCCTCAAGGTGCTGCTCCATGCCGGACTTCGGATCGATCGTTTCGAGGAACTCGACGGCTCACCGCATGATTGCTTCAACAACACCGTGAAGGGTGCCGATGGCCTATACCGCATCGCCGGTTCGGAGGGCAAACTGCCGATGGTGTACGGCTTGGTTGCGACGCGTTCCGCGTGACGGGGATCATTCAACAATGAATCGGCGTACTACAGGCGAGCCACCGCTCCGCTCGCTGGCCACAACGTAAGCGCCGCTGCGCAATGTGGGAGGCAGTTGGACCGACCAGCCAGCCCCATATCGAGCACCGAATGACAGCACTTCGCGGCCCAGCGGATCAAGAATGCGCAACCCATCGACAGGCGCATCCCCAAAGATCCACGTTCCAGCTGCATCCTGCTTCACCGTGAGCGCACGATCGGAGGCCAGCGGCGCAAGGCCTGCGCAGAATTCACCCGTGATCGTCAGCGTGTCCGAGGTAAAGCCGCAGGGGCCATTGTCAACGTTCCACGCGGCGATGTTCACGCCTGATGTAAGCCCCACGAACTGGGTAAAGCAATCCGTGGGGTCCACGATCGTAAAGCTGCCGACAACCACGGTCCAGTAGCCGGTGGAAGGCCACGTGGTGCAATTGGCGCTCATGAAGGCGTTGGTCACTGGCAGGCACACCACTTGATCCGGGCCGGCATCCGCTGCTTGTGCATTCACATCGTAGTAGGTGATCACCACAATATCGCTCGTGATCGGCGTTCCGCCCGCACCGGTCACGGTCCATACGAGCACGTTGGTGCCGATGCAGATGTTGACAAATTCAGAGTTCGGCGCAGTGGGGTCATTTATCGTCCCACATCCCGAGACCATGGTCCATGTACCGAACTCACCGACCCCGAGCAAACTGGCTTGCAGGGTATAGTGATCCACGCAAAGGCTGGTGTCGGGGCCTGCGTTGGCGGTGGTGCCTTGAGCGAACGCGGAAAAACCGGAACAAACAAGGAGGAAGCCGATGAGCGTGCTGCGCATGGTATGGAATGATCAGCGTGAAGATCAATCCAGCATCGGAGTCCTTCGTCTTACCCATGATCGGATCGTCCACATCCGCCTGTTCACCAAGAGCGCTTTGCCGGTGTTCGCAGGGGCTGACCGCAACATGTCCGGCGTGTTCGGGGAACACGGTCCAGAAACACCATCGCTGCGACGAACACGATTCAACTTCAGGATAACGTGCTAACTTGCTTTGGCCAAGTCCTTCACCGAACCACCATGAACCGTCCCTTTCTACTGACCCCAGCTTTGGGGATCCTTTTATTCGCCTCGAGTTGTAAAAAGGATGAGAAACCCGAGGTCCCCGTGTTGCAGTTACCGGTGAACGGAGCGACGAGCGTGAGCCACTTCCCCACGTTCCAATGGAACTCGTCCAAGCATGCCGATGAATACGAGATCCAGGTATCCACTTCCGGAAGTGATTTTTCAGGCGGTTATTTGAAGGATGGGGCTACGACGGGCAGCACGTCCTACAAGAACACGTCGCTTTACTATGGCAACAACGTATACTACTGGCGTGTCAGGGCCATCAACGGTGATGCCGAGAGCGGTTGGTCCGAGGTTCGGTTGTTCGTGGTGGATTCGAACTCACCGGATGAGCCAGGACCCGTCTTCGGGACAATCATGTTCTACGATCCCACACTGGCCTCGGGCTTGACTTATGAGATCTCCATCTCGCTACACGGGCCACAGCAGTTGGATTGCGCCGGTGGCTGGCCATCGGATTGCAATGCCCCCGCTTCATGTGGTTTCACGCGATTCACCGGCATTTACAGCACCACATACTATGTGACAGTGGAGTATGCTACCGGACCCAACACCGGACAGACAGCATTCAGCGGCTCGGTCTATGGTTCGCTTGGTTCCTGCCAGCGGATCAATGTGCATGACCTGTAGGACAGGGGAACGGAAAGGAGCAGACTTCATACGGGTCGGTTCATGACGATGACGGGGCGATAAAGGTCAATTGACCTCAGTCCACACCTCCCTGTTCACCAAGAGCCCTTTACCGGTGCTCGCAAGGGCTGGGTACTCCCCTACTTCGCACCATGGCCCTCAGTCGCTTCTGGACCTTCATGCTGCTGCTCAGCATCGGGTATGTGCTGGTGATGCTCGGCATGGGTCGTCAGTACTCGCTCGGCAGCCTGGTGAACGGCAGGCAGGGCGAACCGCTCGTTGTCGCCGAACGTGATACATCGGAGATCCCGGGCAGTGCATTGGTAGCCGCCATTCGCCATGCGGATCTCGGGGCCGCGCGGCACGGTGATACACTCTACACGATCGACAAGAGCGGCGCCCTGGTGGCCAGCGTGGGTACACAGCCCGCCGACGGCCTGTTCCAAACGTGCCGGGGAACGATCACCGATCTCTGGCTGCCCTTGATCGGCTACCTCACTTTCTTCTGCGGGCTGTTGAACCTGCTTGTGGACTCGCGTGCCATGGAGAAACTCGCGCGCTTCCTTTCGCCGGTCTTCCACCGCGTGTTCCCCGAATTGCGCAAGGACCACCCAGCCTACGGGTTCATGACGTTGAATTTCGCCGCGAACTTCCTTGGCCTCGATAGCGCCGCCACACCCTTTGGTTTGAAGGCCATGGAGAGCATGCAGGAGGACAACCCCACGAAGGACCGCGCAACGAACAGCCAAATCATGTTCCTCTGCCTGCACGCCGCAGGCCTCACGCTGCTGCCCACGTCGATCATCGGTTACCGTGCGGCACAGGGCGCGGCCAACCCGGCCGACATCATGATCCCGTGCATCATCACCTCGTTCGTGGGCACGTTGGTGGCGCTGTTCCTGGTGGCCGCCCGGCAACGGATCAGCCTCTTCAACCTGCCGGTGATGGCAGCCGTGCTGGGCATAAGCGCCGTGATCGGTGGATTGATGGCCTACATCAGCACGCTGGTCGGTATCCACAAGTTCCACTTCACCGACAACCTGAGCAACGGCATGCTGCTCGGGATCATCGGGCTGATCGTCGGATACGCCTTCCTGGTCGAACGCTACTTCACCGCGAAGGGCACGAACATGTTCGATTCATTCGTGCACGGCGCCAAGGACGGTTTCACCACGGGCCTGCGTGTACTGCCTTACATGCTCGCGATGCTCGCAGCGCTCAGCATCTTCCGCAACAGCGGCCTGATGGGCATTGTGATGGATGGCCTTTCCTGGACCATGAACCTCGTTGGCGTGGACAAGCAGGTCATCGATGCGATACCCGTGGCCTTGATGCGGCCGTTCAGCGCTGGCGGCTCGCGCGGTTTCATGCTCGACGCGATGAAGACCTACGGCGCTGACAGTCTTACCGGCCAGCTCAGCTGCCTTTTCCAAGGTGCCGCGGAGACCACGTTCTATGTGGTGGCCCTGTACTTCGGCGCGGTGAATGTGAAGGACAGCCGCTACACGCTGGGCATCATGCTGCTCGCCGACCTGGCCTGTGTGATCACGGCCGTATTCGTGTGCAAGCTGTACTTCTAGACCTCACCTCAGTGGGTGATGATGATCGAGGCCCGCGACCGGTTACCGTTGCTCACAGAGATCAAGGAATAAGCACCGTTCGGAAGTTCGCTCAGGTCCATGCGCGCCCGGGCGTTGCTGGCGACGATGCGTTCGGAGCGCACCATGCGACCCTGGCCATCGAACACATCCACCACAAAAGTCGCATCCGACCAGGGGATGGATACTTCACCTGTGCTCGGGTTCGGGTAAGCCTCGATCGTACGCAGGGGGCCGAAGGTGGCGATGGAGGTACTGCCATCCCATGTGATCACATCGCCGGGTGGCGTGTTGTGACCGCTCTGCGGGCCGGTGTTCCCCGCAGGCACGGTTCCGTAGTAGGTGGGCCCCAGCGTGTAGGGATAGGCCGCGACGCCCAACTCATCCAGCGTAACGAAGTAGCAATAGATGCCTGCGGGATACTCCGGCGTCACCGAGAAGCGGCCGTTGTGCGCATCCAGGTCACCGAGGCCGTCCACGTACTCGAAATCCTCGATGTAGTAGCCGAGCACGTATTGCCCAGCCACATCGGGGCCGTACTGTCCTGCGCTGAGGACCGTGCCATCGGGGAGCGTATGCCGTTGGGTGATCGTGCGCTTCCGGTAGCTGCTGTTCATGCGGTGTACACCGCCCGTGCCGTCGGGGTTGGCGAAACCGTAGGCTCCATAGATCGGGAAACCATCGAAGGCATAGCCGATGATCGGCGAATGCACCTGGTCGTTCATGTCGTCGTAAAGGCAGGTCGGGTTCAAGTGGTGATGGTACTCGCCGTTGGGTGCAGGGTGGCCGTTGCAGAGATCGAACGAAGGTCCCTCCACGGCGATGGCGTTCTGGTTCCAGATGTTGGCGTTCTGGTAGCTCATCGCATCGCGCGCGTTGAAGATGCTCACCCCGTTGCGCCAGGTGCCGATGTGCCCGAGTGGGGCGACGATCGGCGTGCCCATGTTCTGCTGGGGCGATCGCGTGATCTTGAACACGAAATTCTGGTTGGCCGGTGTGTTCGGATTGCCCGCCCATGGGCCGATGTCATAGCCCGGGATGCATGTGCAACTCACATACACATCGGTGTTGTTGTACTGCACCTGTTGCACGTTGCTCAACAGGCCACCATACCCGGTCTCACCACCGGGGTTCAGGATCCAGGCGGTCACTTCCGGTCCACTCTGTTGCGCGACGAGTCGCGATACGAGGAACGTGGTGAGAAGAAGTGTGTTGCGGTGGTTCATGGCGAAGGGGATGGGGTCGGACGCGCCCGGGAACGGAGGGTTTGATCGGCCGCACAAAATAATCGAACGCCGATGGGTCGGGTCCTCGTGACGCTGGAACATGCGCTAGTGGCATTCCCATTCTCTTGTGAGTATCTCTTCACCCCGGGGCTGAACGCAACACGGGGATCTGTTTCCTTTGCGGCCCCGTCCACTTGACGGGATAAAAAGAGCAGACCTGTCGCATGCCGTTGAAGATCACCAGACGCCGTTCCGCCATCCATGGCAACGGCGTGTTCGCCACTGAAGCCATCAAGAAAGGAGAGCCTGTTGTGCAGTACAAGGGCAAACTCATTACCCACGCCGAAGCCGACGCCCAGCGCCATGCCGATGTGGACACCGGGCACACCTTCCTCTTCACCCTCAACGAGCATTGGATCATCGACGCCAACGAGGGCGGCAACGTGGCGCGCTGGATCAACCAGAGCTGCGAGCCCAACTGCATCCCTTACGTGCACGAGCATCCGAGCGGTGATCCCCGGAAGGACAAGGTGATCATCGAAGCGTTGCGCGCGATCAAGCCCGGTGAGGAGATCACCTACGACTACGGCTTGGTGTTCGATGAAGTGTACACCAAGAAGCTTCTCCAGACCTGGGCCTGCCGCTGCGGTTCGCCCAAGTGTCGGGGCACCATGCTGAAGCCGAAGGAGGAGGCCATGGCCGAACTGCTTCGGGCCTGAGGATCGGCCTTGACCTCCTCTTTTGTTCAACGGCACGGCCTTTGCCAACAGCGGGGGCCAATACCTTCGCACACCATGAAAAAATACCTGCTGATCCTCTCCACCTTTCTTCTCCTCGCACAGGCGGGTTCCGCCCAGGACGATGCCAAGAGCAAGGCGATCATGGACCGGTTGATGGCCCAGGCGAAGACATGGACCAGCTTCGAGGCCGATTTCAGCAGCCGCCTGCAGAGCGCCAAGGACCACCTGGACATCAAGCAGGAGGGCAACATGAAGGTGAAGGGCAAGAAGTTCCACCTCCAATTGGACAAGAACACGATCATCAATGACGGCACCACGCTTTACACCTACAACAAGGAGAGCAACGAGGTGACCATGACTGACCCGGCCGAGATGGACCAGGGCATGGACCCCAGCACGCTCATCTCACAGTTCGAGAAAGGCTTCAAGAGCCAGTTCGTCGAAGAGAAGGCCGATGCCAGCGGGGTGATGGTGCAAGTGGTGAAGTTGTTCCCCATCGATGCGGCGAAAAAGTCCTACCACACGGTGATCCTCACCGTGGACAAGGCGAAAGTGGAGCCGCGCAGCATCCAGATGATCTACAAGGACGGTAATGTGGTCACCTACACCTTGAAGAAATTCACACCGAGCGTGGCGCACGCTGACGCCATCTTCGTCTTCGACAAGACGAAGTACCCGGGTGTGGAAGTGAATGATATGCGATGATCCATCCGGGACCGCTGAGCCGGTCCCGCAAAGATGAGAAGCCGCCCGGGAGGGTGGCTTTTTCATTTCCCGACGGATCCATCGCTGGAGCGCATGATCTTCGGTCGTTCGGCGTTACGCTTCACGCACAACGCATTGTCACGGCATGAGATCTCTCCTTTCCCTCCTGTTCCTTTTCGCGCTGGCCCAGCTTATCGCACAGGACCGCGTGGTGCACGTGGTCGTTGCACTGTGCGACAACGTGAACCAGGGGATCGTGAAAGTCCCGGCGGGGATCGGCAACGGACAGAAACCGGGAACGAATCTCTACTGGGGTGCCGGCTACGGCGTGAAGACCCATTTCGATCGCGCCGCGGAATGGGTGCGTTTGAAGTGTGCGCCTGCCGTGGATGCCCATATCCTGGACCGCGCGGTCTGGAAACATCGCGACAGCGCGGTCTACCTCGTTGCCGATGCCTACGATGGCAAGTACATCCGTGAAGCCACCGAGGACCTGTTGCGGTACGCCAGCGGCGCCAAGCCTATGAAGATCATTGCGGATGGACATGCGATCATGGCCGGCGGTGCTGCCGACCTGATCGCTTATGTGGGTCACGATGGCCTGATGGACTTCACCTTGAGCGAGGAATTCCCCGCTACCGACCAGGAACATCGCGAGACGATCATCCTGGCCTGCATCAGCAAGCGCTATTTCGCCGATGCCCTTCGACGCACAGGCGCATCGCCGCTGCTTTGGACCACTGGCCTGATGGCCCCGGAAGCATACACCCTTCGGGCCGCGCTGGAAGGTTGGGTGAAGCGGGAAACCGCGGCCGCGATCGATGAGCGGGCGGCCGTGGCCTATGACACCTACCAGAAATGCGGGCTCACCGGGGCACGTCGCCTCTTCGCTACGGGTTGGTAGTAGACCTTCCCTGCTGCGCCGTGAGGTGAACATAGTCCTGCAGGACGTTCTGCAGGAACTGCCACGACGGAAGTCCTTCGCCGTTATTGCCGATCACGACGCGCACCTTGGCCGCCATCTCCTCGATCAAAGCGACCCGGTCCACCACCTTCGTGTTGTTCAGCACCTCCCTGATCATCCGCGCCTGCACATCGTTGAGGCGCGTGGCCTCCGGAAAGCGCACACGGTGTCCTTCGCCGACATCGGTCATCAAGGTGTCCTTCAGTTGCATCCGCTGCTTGAGGGTGATCACCGTGGTACCTGCGGCGAGATCACCAAGGCGCTGGCCCCTGCCATTGACCAGCATGACCACCAGGCCGATACCATAGAACCAGACATCGATCGGTCGCAGGATCCAGCGTAGCAGGTACTGCCCGATACCGGGCTGGCCACCATCCACACGCGCCACCTTGATCTTCCGCGTCGTCTTCCCGATGCTCTTCCCGTCCATCGCGAGCTCGCACACCAGGAAGTAGAACATGATGGGCAGCAGACCGACCACGAGGAAGGCGATCATCACACCGGTCCCGCCGCGAACGCTGAACGCCATGATGAACATCCACAGGATCCACCAGGCTATGAGGATGAGATAGTCAATGAGCGCTGCGAGGACGCGATCGCCAACGCTGGCCACTTCGTGCTGCACCAGAACGTTCTGCGCGGTCTCTATGCCGATGCTGTCCATGTGCGCGGCAAAATAGGCAGGTTCGTTCGGCGACGGGCATTCCATGGCCGCACCTCCTTATGTTTGGATCCATGCGCGAAGCGGCCTTCATCCAACGCAACCAGGCGAAATGGCAACGCCTGGAGAAGGTCGTCGGTGGGCTTGATGGGCTCAGTGGGGATGAAGCCTCGGAACTCTACATCCAGTTGAACGACGACTTGAGCTACGCGCGAACGTTCTATCCGAAGAGCAATATCCCCATTTACCTGAACGGACTTGCGGTAAGACTGCACCAGCACATCTACCGCAACCAGCGCACCCCACGCGGTCGTTTCCGCACGTTCTGGACGCAGGAGGTCCCGCTCGCCATGGCGGCCACCCGCAAGCAACTGCTCCTCTCCTTCACCGTTTTCGCATTGGCCGTCACCATCGGTGCCGTATCCGCCAGGCACGACGCCACGTTCGTCCGGCTGATCCTCGGCGATGACTACGTGGACATGACGCTCGACAACATCCATCGGGGTGAGCCCATGGCGGTCTATGGTGGCGACAGCGAAAGCCTCATGTTCCTGGGCATCACGGCCAACAACATCCGTGTTTCACTGATCTGCTTCGCGCTGGGTCTCTTCGCCGGAGTGGGTAGCGTGCTGGCGCTGATGCAGAACGGCATCATGGTGGGTGCGTTCCAGTACTTCTTCCATGAACAGGGTGTGTTGCGCGAGAGCCTTTTGACGATCTGGTGCCACGGCACATTGGAGATCTCCGCCATCATTATCTCCGGTGCGGCCGGGCTTGCCTTGGGCAGGGGCATGTTGTTCCCCGGCACCTACACGCGCGGCGAAAGTTTCCGCCACGGGGCCATGCTCGGCCTCAAGGTCGTTGTTGGCCTGGTGCCCGTGTTCATCGTTGCCGGTTTTTTGGAGAGCTTCGTGACCCGCCATGCCTTGAGCATTCCGCAGCCCGTGGCACTGCTCATCATTGGAGCCTCGCTCAGTGCAGTCATCTACTACTTCATCATCCTTCCCTACCATGCAGAACGCCGCGCCGGTCCAGTTGCGCCAGATCCGTGACTTCGGTCAACTGATCGCCACCACCTTCACTTTCCTCAAGCAGAATTGGCGCCCGCTGTTCCGCGCCATCGGCACCTTATGTGTGCCCGTAGCCCTTGTGGCCGGCTTCTTCGCCGGCGATTCCTTGGCCGCAATGCAACAGATGAACATGACGCCGAGCGCTGACCCGACCGCGATCTTCTCGCGACTTGGCCGGACTGTGACCACCTTGATCCCCGCCTACATCCTCTTGATGTTCGCGTTCTTGCTATTGGTCGCCATCGTGCACGAATACATTCGTGCTTACGACAAAAGCGAGCATGTGGGGATCACCACGGGCGATCTCTGGCGCCGGACCTGGCCGCAGCTGGGTTCCTACTTCGGCGCTTCGTTCCTGTCATCCTTGCTAGCGTTGGTCGCCGTCGTTCTTTGCTTTCTACCATCGCTCTACGTCATTGCGGTTCTGGCGCTCACTTTCACCTGCCATGCCGTCGAGCGCACCGGTGGGGCGGGCTCCCTGTCCCGCTCCAACCAATTGGTAAAAGGTGATTTCTGGCCGACGCTTGGCCTGGTCCTGATCATAGGTCTCATCAACGCGATAGTGAACGTTCCTGCGCAGATACCCGTCGCCATGGTCACAAACATTTACACCATGAATAGTATGGTGCAGACCTTGCAGGGCGGGGAACCGGCGGAGCTGCCACGTTGGTTCGGCATGTTCATGTCCATCGCCACGGCGGTGCAGTGGTCTTTGATGATGCTCAGTTATCCGATCATAGCGGTATGCCTGGCGTTGAAGTACTTCTCGCGCATCGAGGAGAAGGAAGCCCCCAGCTTGCGCGAGAAGATCCAGGGCTTCGAGCAGGCCTGATCCGGATGCGCAGGGTCCTTCTTGTCCTGCTCTGTGTCGCTGGCCTTGTGCCCGGCGGGCAAGCGCAGGATAGTATCGTCCCTCCGGATGAAGCCATTGAACTGCGCGTGTTCGATGCGCAGCGCATCGCCAACTACCGCGCGGATCCCGAGTTCCAGTACGACAACGACCTGATGCGCGAGCCTTCGTGGTGGGAGTTGTTTAAGGAATGGCTCGGCGAATGGTTCGAACGCCTCTTCGGATCGGGTGTCGGTTCGTTCGTGACGACGAACCTGCTCTACATCATCTGCGGGGGCCTGCTGATCTTCGCCATTGTCGTGCTAAGCCGTGGCAGCTTGCGCAAGGTCTTCCACGGCGCGCCGCGATCGCTGGGTGAAGTGACCACCGTAGAAGAGGACATCCGCGGGTTGGACCTGGCCGCGATGATCCGCGAAGCGGAAGCCGCCGGTGACCTGCGAAGGGCCATCCGCCTGCACTACCTGCTTGTCCTGCGCAAATTGGTGGACCAGGGTGTGCTGCACTGGAGCCCCGAGCACACCGACCGCGAATACATGGCGCAGATCACGGACCCTTCGCTGCGATCGCGCTTCGCGCATGTGGCGCTCGTATTCCAGTGGGTATGGTACGGGCACGCAGAGGTAGAACGCGCGCGCTACGCGGATCTCAGCAGGGCCTTCATCGAGTTCGAACAACCTGCCGCAGCATGAGCCGCTTCGAGAAACGGGTCGTCCTGGTGCTGGCGTTGCTCATCATCGTGCTCTCCGCGCTGGAAGCCATGGCGCCAAAGCCCACCGATTGGAGCCCTTCCTTCTCGCAGAACCACCGCAAACCCTATGGCGGACAGCTTGTGTACGAACGCTTGAAGGACCTTTTCCCCAACGTGCGATCGGTGCATGATCCCGTGGCCATTGTGGCAGACGACGCAGCAAGCGCTGAAAAAGCCGACGGACCGATCAACCTGATCTATGTGAACAGCAGCTTCGCCTTGGACAAGTTGGATACCGAGCGCTTGCTCGGTCTGGCTGCCGGTGGCGATCATGTCCTGATCGCAGCGGATCGCATCGACGGCCAACTTGCCGACACACTGCACCTGCGGATGGATCGCAAGAACTGGCTGGTCGGCCAGGACACTTCGGACATCCGCTTCATCGGTGAACAGCGCATCGCAGAAGGCGTGTTCCGCTACGCGCGGGGATTCCCCGGGGCTTACTTCACACGCTTCGATACAAGCCGGACCCGTGTGCTCGCCGTCGATGGCGCATCGCACCCGGTGTTGTTGCACATGCGCTGGGGCCAGGGGCGGATCGTGCTGTGCAGCGCACCGCTCGCCTTCTCCAACTACAACCTCCTGAAGAACCGGAACGTCGGTTTCATGGCAGGAGCACTCAGCCTGTTGCCACCGAACCCCGTGCTATGGGACGAGTACTACAAAGCGGCCCGCACCGAGGCCAGCACCCCCCTGCGCTACATCCTCTCGCAACCCGCGCTGCGCTGGGCGTGGTACCTCACCCTGGGCCTTGTCCTCCTCTTCATGATCGTGCATGCGCGCCGCCAGCAGCGCGCCATCCCGATCGTGGCACCACCACGCAACGCTACGCGCGAACTCATGCATACCGTCGGGCGGTTGTACTGGCACAAAGGGGATCATGCCGGCCTTGCGCGCAAGATGATCGCGTACTTCAAGGAGGATGTCCGCTCACGCACTTACATGCGCACCTTCGGCTACGACGAGGCCACCATCGCGCACCTGGCCACGAAGACCGGGCTATCGAGAGAAGACCTCACCGGACGATTGACCGCGATCCAACGACGCGAGGAGGCGTTGCATCTCAGCGAGACCGACCTGCTAGCGCTCAACACCGAACTGCACGAATTCCGCCAACTGATCTGATCACTATGCTCGAGAACGCTGAACAACCGACCCCGGTCCCACCGCCCAACGAAGGCTTCCACGCGATCGTACCGCTCACCGAACTGCAACAGGCCGTGGAGCGCATGCGCGGCGAAGTGCGCAAGGTGATCGTGGGCCAGGAACGCATGGTGGACCTTTTGCTGATCGCGTTATTGAGCGACGGTCATGTGCTCATCGAAGGAGCGCCGGGCCTGGCGAAGACACTGACGGCGAAGCTGCTGGCGCGGTGTGTGCACACCGGCTTCTCGCGAATCCAGTTCACGCCCGACCTGATGCCCAGCGACCTGATCGGCACCAGTGTGTTCGATCCGCGCACCACCGCTTTCGAGTTCAGGCCCGGCCCCCTCTTCAGCAACATCGTACTTGTCGACGAGATCAACCGGGCACCCGCCAAGACGCAGAGCGCATTGTTCGAGGCGATGGAAGAACGCCAGATCACCGCGGATGGCAGGACCTATCCGTTGGGGCGCCCGTTCATGATCGTAGCCACACAGAACCCGATCGAGCAGGAAGGGACCTACCGCCTGCCGGAGGCGCAGCTGGACCGCTTCTTCTTCAAGCTGAGCGTGGACTACCCGACGCTGAACGAGGAGATCGCCATCCTCGAACGCGCTTCCGAAGGCAGGGACCGATTGAGCGCGGATGCGGTGACAGCGGTCCTCACCGCAGAACAGTTGGAGCGTGCCCGTGATCTCGTTCGTCGGGTGCGCTGCGACGAAAAGCTGATCCGCTACATCGCCACCATCGTGGACCGGACGCGCCACGACGGGGCCCTGATGCTCGGTGCTTCGCCACGCGCATCACTCGCGATCCTGCTGGGGTCGCGCGCGCATGCGGCCATTGATGGACGCGACTTCGTGACACCTGAGGATATACAAGCGGTTTCGGTGCATGTGCTTCGACACCGCGTGCAACTCACACCGGAGCGGGAGATGGAGGGGCTCACCCCGGACCAGGTGATCGCCCTGCTGGTGAAGCAGATCGAGGTGCCGCGCTGATGAAGGCGTTGGGTACCATCTTCCTGACCCGGCGCGCCTTCCTGATCGGATGGGCGCTGGTGGTGATGTTGCTCGCTGGCTGGTTCTGGCACCCGGCTTTCGTTTATGGGAAACTGGCGTTGCTGCTTTATGTGCTCGCCTATGCGGTCGAGTTGTTCCTCCTGTTCGGACAGCGCTCGGGAATGAAGGCGGAGCGCCGGACATTGGAACGTTGGAGCAATGGCGACATCAATCCGGTGAGCATCCTGATCGAAAGCGGCTACGGAACGGACATGCACATCCGTGTGCTCGATGAATTGCCCGTGCAGTTCCAGAAACGCGACCTCGTATTCGAGGCATCCATCACAGCATGGGGGCGGCGCGACTTCACATACAACGTGCGTCCGGTGCAACGCGGGGTCTACCGTTATGGCGCGGTGAATGTGTTCGTCAGCAGCCCGCTCGGTCTTGTAGAACGTCGTTTCAAGTTGGACCAGGCGAAGGAAGTGGCCGTGTACCCGAGCTACTTGCAACTGCGCAAATACGAATTGCTGGCCATCAGCGATCGGCTCACCCTGGCGGGCATCAAGCGGATACGTCGTGTCGCGCAGCACGCCGAATTCGAACGCATCAAGGAGTACGTCAGCGGCGACGATCGCCGCACGGTGAACTGGAAAGCCACGGCACGAAGGGGCCGGTTGATGGTGAACCAGTTCCAGGACGAGCGCGCGCAACAGGTCTTCGCTGTGATCGATAGCGGACGGGTGATGAAGATGCCCTTCGAAGGCCTCAGCCTGCTTGACTATGCGATCAACGCATCGCTCGTGATCAGCAGCATTGCCATGCGCAAGGAGGACAAGGCCGGACTGATCACATTCTCCGACCGGGTGCATGATGTGCTGCCCGCGAGCCGCCAGCGTGGTCAGATGCAGAAGATCCTCCAGAAGCTCTATGCCCAGAACACGGACTATCGTGAAACCGACATGGAGTCGCTTTACGCCGCTGTCCGCAGGGAAGTGCATCAGCGCAGCCTCCTTCTGCTCTTTACGAATTACGAGAGCGTGAACGCGATGCAGCGACAACTCCCCTACCTGCAACGCCTCGGTCGCCAGCACCTGGTGGTCCCCATCTTCTTCCTGAACACCGAACTGGACGCGGATCTCAAGAGCCTACCACAGAACACAGAGGAAGTTTACGTGCGCACGATCACGGAGAAGACCGTGTTCGAGAAACGCTTGATCGCCCGCGAACTGGAACGCCATGGCCTGCCCGCCATCCTCTGCCGCCCACAGGACTTGACGGTGAGCGTGATCAACAGATACCTGGAGATCAAGGCGCGCGGGCTGCTGTAGGGATCGTGCGCCATTGTGCCATGTCCACGGAACCCGACCTTCGCTCCATGGAGACCATTACCCGACGCAGTGTCAGCGCCACCCTGGACGGCGCACCCTACACCACCCGGATCACCTCGCGCGGTCATGCACTGATCGCGGATGAACCGGCGGACCACGGTGGAGCGGATCTCGGCATGCGTCCCCACGAACTGTTGCTGTCCGCAATCGCCTCCTGCACGGCTATCACCATGCGCATGTACGCGGACCGCAAGGGCTGGAAGGCGGATGGTATCACCGTGACCGCCAACCTTGAACGCGAACAGCAAGGCAAAGCGATCGACACGCGCATCCACCTGGAGGTAGATCTTCCGAAGGACCTGCCGGCCGACCAGCGCGAGCGGCTGTTGCAGATCGCTCGGATGTGTCCTGTGCATCGTACCTTGGAGAGCCCGATCCACCTGACATCCGAACTGCGCGCATGAGCAAGGAACACAGCTATACCAACGGTGAGGTCACCATCATCTGGAAGGCCGACCTCTGCATCCACAGCGCCAGGTGTTGGAAGGGACTGGGTGAAGTGTTCAAACCCGGTCAGAAACCTTGGATCATTCCGGAGGGGGCCTCTACTGAGCGCATTGTGGAGCAGGTGAAGAAGTGCCCGAGTGGTGCCTTGAGCTTTCGGATGAACGAGCCGGGAACCCCAGGTTCTTCGAAAATGGAAGGCGCCTGATCGGAGGCACAAGCCCCATGCACCTTTGATCCGCCTGCGCTCCCCGCCGGACCGGCAAGTGGTCCTGGACCTTGCGGACCCGCAGCTGGCGAGGTACTGCACCAGAAGCGTAGGATCCAGCGACCAGCACGGCAGTATGGCGGTATTCAAGGATAAAGAGGGGGCCGATCGGCACTTCGCAGTTCCACTTGAAAACCATACGAAAGTCTCCACGCAAGCCCTACCCGTTCGGCACGTTCTCCTTTCCACAGGTCTACCGAAGGGGCTACCTTTGCGACCCATCGAGCGACCGGCTCCAACGAATATGATCCACCAGGACCCCCAGCGCGTTCCTCTCAGCCCTGCCCAGAAGGCGCGCCGGATCAACATGAACGCGGATCTGTATGGCACCTTCGCCGAGATCGGGGCCGGACAGGAGACCGTGCGGCACTTCTTCAGATCCGGGGGCGCCTCGCAGACCATCGCGAAAGCGATGAGCGCCTACGACAAGGACTTCAGCAACGCGATCTATGGACCCGAGCCGGGCAATCGCTTCGTGTGCGAGAGCCGTCTGCGCAACATGCTTCGCCATGAGTATGGGCTCATCATCGATCGATTGGATCGTAAGGACCACCCTACGAAGCGCTTCTTCACGTTCGCGAACACGGTGACCACCAGCACCTTCGAAAAGGTGCACAGCGGCCACGGTTGGATCGGCGTGCGTTTCCAGACAGCACCGGACCAGCCGACGAATGACGTGATCCTGCACCTTCGCCTGCACGATCCGGACATCAGCTTGCAACAGGAATCCATCGGGGTGATGGGCGTGAACCTGCTGCACAGCTGCCTCTTCAACCACCATGATCCGGACGAGATCATGAGCGCGCTCTACGACAACGTGAGCCGCCACGTGGTGGAAGTGGACATGATCCAGATGAACGGCCCGGCCTTCGCGCAGGTCGACAACCGGCTGCTGAGCCTGCAACTGGTCAAGCGCGGCTTCACCGATGCGGTGCTTTTCGGCCCCGATGGCCAGAACCTGCAGGCCAGCGAAGCGCTGTACAAGAAGAACATCCTGGCCATCCGTGGCAGCTTCCGTCCGGTGACCAAGGTGAACATCGACATGATCATGAACGGCTACAACATGTTCATCAAAGAACAGCGTGTAGACCGTCAGAACCTGCAGGTGCTCTTCGAG
>JBDTNF010000172.1:0-6127 GCA_039933875.1 Flavobacteriales bacterium
TTGGTGCCGCCGGAGTAGAACTGTTTCACATAAGGGATCACGTCAGAGTTCCCAAAAGCGTAGGCAGCATTCACAAGTAACCGCGAGACAAGCTGCCCCCCGCGTCCGCCCAACATCTGATACCAGCGTAGCTCCGGGCGAAAGCGCACGTATTGCGAGAACCGCTCCCCGGCTAATTGGTACCCTTCCTCCGGCCGCGGTCCTTTGGTGAGGCCGAGAACAAGCGCCATTGTGTTGCCCGCCTGATCGAAACCCAAGCTGTAGGACAACCAGCTGCGTTGCTCGTTGCGCCGCTTGGTGATATGGGTGTACGTATAGCCCGAACCCAGGATGAACTCCTCCTCGAAACTTCGGCGGATCGCCGGGTTCTCGCCCAGGAACGCTTCGAAATCCGCCGATGCGTTGAACAGGTTGTTGTAGCTCACCTCCACCACATCCCAGTCGTGCCAGGTGCGCATGTTCTTCCTCCAATTGTAGGACATGCCGGCCGTCGCGGAGCGGAGTCCGTAAAGGCCGACCCGCTGGAAATAACCGAAGCCTACACCGAATACGGTGTTCGGCGCGCTGCTGCGGGTCGTGCGCAGGACCGGAAGCAACAGCATGCGAGGTATCTGGAGACCCGCCTTGACGCCCACCTCATACGAATTGGTGGTCGCTCCATCCGAGGTGTTGATCTGCGTCTCGAACTGACCATTGAGGTCCAGGGTGAACTGTTCCGCCCCCCGGAACAGATCACGGTCACGAAACCCGACTTTCACACCCGGACCGACGAAGTTGTTGCTCTGGCTGGTCGCGTTCAATTCGCTGAAGACGGAGAATCGCTTCTGGGGCAGAAGGGTCACGGTCGCGTTCAACACATCATGCCGGGTGCTGTCATCGGAATAGGCAACGAGCACATTGCGGAACACGCCGTAGCTGTTCAGGTAGCGCTGCGTGGCATCGGTACTCCTCATGGAATACGTTTCCCCAGGATGAATGAACACCCCGCGCAGGATCGTCGGCGGCCGGAACATGCCCAGGTAGTTCACATAGTGGATACCATCGATGAGCAGCGTGTCACTGGCCGGTAATACCTCATCCTTATCGCCGTGCACGGCGACCGACCCGACCCAATACGGAATGCGTTTGGCTCTGGCCGTGGTCACTTTCGCGCGGAGGCGGAGATCGACTTGATGATCGCCAGAGGTCGTGTCCGTCGCCCACTCGAGGTCCTCCGCCCGCAACTTGTACCAACCGGTATCCCGCAATCCATCCGTCACCCGTTGACGCTCCGTCACAAGGTGCGCCAGTTGGTACGGCTCACCCACCTTCACTTGCGGATCGCCCTTGATCCGGGCAAGCGCGCTATCCAAACCCGTGGCTGTGCTATCGCCCACACGGATGGAACGAATGATATGGGGCGTTCCGGGATCGACCTTGAACTCAACCGAAGCGGTCTTCCCATGAGGCGTCACCTGGAACGCACTGGTGGCTGCGAAATAACCCCGGTTGTTCATGCGGTTCACAAGCGCCGCGTTGATGTCCGCCAACGGCACACTGTCCAGGTAGATGGCAGCCGAGCCGATCTTGTACTTCAAGAGGTTGCGAAGTCCTTTTCGCTTCTTGGGCTCTTTCACCATGTTGCGCAGGGCCACAGTGGGGCGCCGCCCAAGTATGCTGTTGTTGGGGGCGGGTGTCACCACCGCTTCAAGTTCACGCAGCGCATCGGATGCTTCGAACGCGGGTTCCGACGTCCATTCCACCGAGTAGCCCGAGAACAACGGCCGCTCTTCCGTGGCGTACTTCAGCCCTGTACATCCCGGTTGAAGGAGCAGGACACACACCAAGATCAGCACCGTGGCCAACCCGAACCGGGCGGGCTGGTACGCGTGGCTGGTCAGAGGACCGACCATTGGAGCGCTATCCGGGACCTTGGTCATTCCGCTCATCAGTGGTCGGTACCATCCTTTTCCGGATGTTCCGTTTCCTGTTGTTTCCTGATCTCCGCGCGACGTCGCTCACGGTCACGGGCGTTCTCCTCGAACTCGCGGGTGATGGTGATGGCGATCCCATCGTTCACGATCTCACCGTCGTACAGGTCATACGCGTTCTCGTGGAACGCTCGGAGACGCAGGCGTCCGTCGGAGGTGAGGTCGTAGCTGACGGCGTACTGGGCGTTGTTGTTATTGCCTACCGCGCCCACACTCTGGTCGC
This sequence comes from Flavobacteriales bacterium, assembly GCA_039933875.1. Lineage (GTDB taxonomy): Bacteria > Bacteroidota > Bacteroidia > Flavobacteriales_F > PHOS-HE28 > PHOS-HE28. The sequence goes on from JBDTNF010000172.1 coordinate 2,194, forward strand.
GTTCATCAGCGCCGATCGAACCACCTGCTTCGATACTGACCCGGTCGTTCAGGATGCGCTGGGTCACTTTGTAGTCCACCGTGGTTCGCTGGTAGGTCTCGCCGCCTTCGCTCTGGTCGTACGTATTGACACCGAGCTGCACATCCATGCCTTTGATCATCTGGCCGGTGAGGTGGTTGAGCTGGTCCGTGAGTATGCTGTTCACCGAATTGCGCGCGGCGGTCGTGGCCAGACTGCTAGTGGGTGCTTCGTCACCGGTGACGTCCTCAATGAAGGTGTTGAGCACCAGCAAGCCGAAGACCTGTCGGTTGAGTTCCTCCTGGTTCGCAGGCTGTGCGAGTTGGTCCAGGCGATTGCTGACCGATTGGAAATTGTTCCTGCTCATCCGATCCAGGTCAAGACCGAACGTGATGACCGGCGCTTTCACCGTTTCACGGAAATTGATCAGCACGTCGAAAGGCAGGCGCGTCTGCAGGCGGTTGCGTTCGCTTTCGCTGATACCACCAGTCTGTCCGTTCGCGACCAACGGGTACGGCGCCGACTCCGAACGGTACCGCGCCTGTATATCCATGATGCCAGCCAGAGGATCACCGCTCCAGATCACCGTACCGCCGGGCACCAGTTCAAACCTCTTCTTCACCAAGCCATAGAAGGCCAGGGTATAGCCTCCCTCGGCCACAGTGAAAGGCCCGCTCAGGTAGAGATCGCCATCGGGTGAATAACGGAACACCAGGTCAGCCCCACCCCTGAACGTGGCTTGATCACCAGTGGTGGGATCGATCACCACAGCGAACTCTGCACGCTTGTCAAGGTGGATGCGCAGATCCAGTTCAACACCCGGCAACTGCGCCGCGAGTGAGTCGCGCAACATTTCGCTGTCGGTGCGCAGGGCTGCGGAGTCTTGCTCCGCCCCCTCGGTGGTGAATACCACGATGCCTTGATGATCGACCAGTTCCACCCGGCTTCCCGGCAGGACCACGCTCAAGCGCGTGCCTTCGAGCACACCCACATCGCCCCGCACAACGGGTTTGATGGCAGTGCCACCGATCTGGAGATCGATGCTGCTGAAGAGGTCACCAAAGAACATCCGGTTCTGTTCGATCGTGCTGTTCACCAGCTGGAACCGGTCCGTACGCAGGCGCAGATCAAGGACCGGGACCTTGTCGGCAGCGGTGAGAACGCGTCCATCCAATTGGAACCGATTGCCTGCACTGTCGAGCACGCTCACATTGTCGAGCTCAATGCCCTCATTCGTGAAGTTCACTGTTTCGTTGGGCAGGCGATAGATGGCACCCGTTTGGATCAAGCCCACTTCCGCGTTCGAAAAGGTGGTGCGGCCGGTAAGCGCGATGCGTTCGCCATCCTGGTGGTAGTGTATGTTGCCGTTCAGCCCACCTCCCAACGTGTACACATATTCGGAGACGAAAGGCTTCAGGAAGGAAAGGTCCCCAAAGACCAGATCGGCGTCTGCTTGCACCCGGGCATTCGATCCGGAGAGATCGGCATCCGCTTTCCCAGTGACATGGTTCACCTGATCTTGAAGTCCGATGTGGGCCTTGTAATGGTTGTCGTTGGATTCCGTGGCCTTCAATGTGAGCGTACCCAACTCCACCCCGGTCGCATGCAGATCCTTGATCGTCACATCCACAGCCAACTGCCCTTCAGCGCTGATCGGGAGATCGATCGTTCCATCCAGGGTACCCGAGGCAAACGCCACGCTATCCATGGAACTCACGATCTCGGTGAGCGTCGTCAACTCGAAGCCGTTGAACTCGATCCGGTTGGTCGCGCCGGTGGTGCGCAATGCGACCCGTTCGCTCCCCGCGCTCAATTCGAAATGCTCCGCGCGCATGCCCTGATCGGTGAAAAAGAGACCATTGCCGGGGTCCACCGCCCAAGCGGTACTGTTGAGGGTGGCGTCCTTGGCGAGGTGCAACACGCGCATCCCATTCTCCCTGCGAATGGATGTGCCGATCCGATACCTATCGCTTTCGCCATCGCGGACAAGCACGGTGGCATCGAAGCCGTTCACCGCATTCACAGCCTCCACACTCAGATCCTTCACGAACAGGGAATCGCGCTGAACACGCACCACCCGCACCGCACCGGTGAGCCGTTCGCCCGCGGCGTCCACATCCACCTCAAGGCCATGCACATCCACACCGGCGTAATCCACATGCGGCACGTCCACCACGAACTTGAACACATCGAGGTCGCCATCGTAGTGTCCCTCCAACTTCCGCAACTCGATGGCCTCAAGATCCTGAAGCACAAGACCTGTAAGCCATTCCGTGCGCGGCAGGGTGGCCAGGAGATCAGTGTGTTCACCCCGAGCGGGCGTAATGGTGGCGTCGGCGCTGAAGTGCCGCGCGATCCTGGCCTGCATATTAGACACCAGGCTGTCCGCGTTCATGTTGGTGTGGTAGGCGATCGTGATCGCATCGCTCTCCAGATCGATGGCGGTGGAATCGGTTGCGAGCAGGCCGTTCAGGGCGAACCGCGCGAAACGGAATTCCCTGCTGGCATTGGATAAGCGCAAACCCGGGGCGTTCAGTGACACACGACCGAAACCATCGGGCAGGAAGGCAACACGACCTGTGATGGTCCCATCGGCGTTGAGCACATGTCCGGTAAGACCGAGATCCTTCAAACCCAACTTGCGCATAGCAAGATCAAGGTCGAACGCCAGGCTGTCCCCGGCCTCCGGCCATGTGCCATTCGCGTGCAATAGAAAATGCGCAGCCTCGGCCTCGCTTGTCACATCGATGCGCACGGAATCGCCCTCGGCTTCCCCGTTCAGTCGCAAGCTGCTGAAGTCATTGCCGCCATAGGTGAGCACGGTCGGGGTCAAACTGAGCGAGCCGCTGCGCGTCGAGCCGTTCAATCGTTCGCCCGTGGCGATGATCTTCATGCTGACGGGATCGAAGGCCGTGTCACCGATCAAACGACCAACATCCAAACCCGCCAAGGAGAGATCCACATTGAGGTCATCGGGCACCCGGCCGCTCCAACCGCTCACCTCCGCAGAACCGACTATGTGTCCCAGATCGCTATCAAGGGTCAATGTTCCGCTCAGACCATCGCCCGTGCGGCTGGCACTGCCTTTTGCGGATAAACGTTGTGGCAGGGGCACGTCCGGCGGTGCGAACGCGAGCATCACTTGCCGCAATCCATGCCCCATGACCAATTCGTCCAATTCAACGTCGAACGTGGTGCGCGGCCATTGATCAAGTCCGCTCAACCTGCCTTGCATCCGGATGCGACTTCCTTGATCACCAGCAAGGTCGAGATCCATCCGATCCGCGCGCCGCGCCGTACCGCTGAACGAGGCACGTGTCTCCCAGCGCTCATCGTTCGCCATGGCAGCGGGAAGTTCAACGCCCACTTGTTCCAGGAGCGTCATCAATTCGTTCATGCTGAGGGCTGCTCGCGCTTCAGCAGAAATGGGTACGTCGTAAGGCGCACGGAACGCCGCTGCGAGATCACCGGGTTTGGCTTCACCGCTGAACGCAACCGCTGTTCCCGCTGCAGCGAGCGAACCATTACTGATCGTCACCTCGGCGGGAGTGGCCTTGATCGCCACCGCCAACTCGATCGATGTCCTCTTCGGACCACCCCGCATGGACAGGCCCTTCAGGTCGATGTCCAACCGTTCATTGTTCATCGCCAGCCCTCGCGCATCCAAATTGATGTCCGTGCAGACCAGGTGCGCGGGATCGAACAGCACCGCAGGGGATGCGATGCTGTCCGAGTGGAGTGCGAATGTGCTCCTGACGATATGCAGGCTGTCCACCGCAATATCCCAGTCCTTTGCCCAGTAGCGGAACCCGTCATGCTGGTCGAGCCAGGGCGGGTCCATCGCGATCGTATCGACCCGAACCCCACCAGTAGCGGCGAGCATTCCGAAACGCAGGCCATCCAGATCCGTTCGCTT
>JBDTNF010000173.1:0-32946 GCA_039933875.1 Flavobacteriales bacterium
TAGAGTATCCGCCATGCGTTTGAAGTGATCCGCCATCCCGTTCGTCTTCCGCAACGCGTCTACCTTCGTTCGCCATGTCAGCTAAAGCCGTCCGCAATTTCGTCATCTTCCTGATCGTGCTGGTGCTGATCGACCTCTACGCTTGGAAAGGCGTGAATTCGGCGCTCGCCAGCCACTCGATCACCATCCGCCGCGTGGTGCGGTTCGTGTACTGGTCCATTTCGATCGGGATCCTGCTCATGCTGGTGTGGACGATGCTGAACTTCCAGGCGATGCGCACCCAGCGGGACCACAGTTTTGTGTTCTCCCTGATCGCCATCTTCCTGCTGTTCTTCCTGCCCAAGGTGGTGATAGTGGTGTTCCACGGATTGGACGACCTGCTGAACGCAGGACGCTGGCTGGTATCCCGTTCGCTGCCCCGGCCGGTGGACGCTCCCGGAGAAACGCTGGACCGCGTTCGGTTCCTGAGCCAACTCGGACTGATGGTCGCAGTGGTGCCCTTCGCTGGGGTGCTTTACGGGGTGACAAAAGGACGACGGAATTTCAACGTGGCACGGATGAACGTGCTTTCATCCACGCTGCCTGCGGGGTTCAATGGCTTGCGGATCGTGCAGATCAGCGACATGCACCTCGGCAGCTTTGGCAACGACCTGGCGATCGTGAAGCACGGTATGGAGTTGATCATGGCGGAGAAGCCGGACCTGATCCTCTTCACCGGCGACTTGGTGAACGACTACGCGGATGAGGCCGAACCCTTCATTCAACTCCTTGGTGAACTGGAGGCTCCGCTGGGTAAGTTCTCCATCTTGGGGAACCATGACTACAGCGACTACGCCACGTGGGATGATCCGAAAGCGAAAGCAGCGAACCTTGCCCGCCTGAAAGCGATCCACGAGGAGATGGGCTTCCGCTTGATGCTCGACGAACACCTCCCGTTGGAGTTGAACGGCGATCGGATCGGATTGCTAGGTGTGCAGAACTGGGGCAAGCGGTTCCAGCAGTACGGCGACCTGGGCAAGGCGATGTGGGGATCCGATCACTTTCCCTATCGGATCCTGATGAGCCACGACCCGACGCACTGGGATGCGCAGGTGCTCGGAACGGGGATCGACCTCACCCTGAGCGGACATACGCACGGCGCACAACTCGGTGTGACGCTGGCGGGCACGACCTACAGCCCGGCCCAATGGGTTTACAAGCAGTGGGCTGGGCTCTACGCTGAAGGCGTGCAACAACTCTACGTGAACCGTGGATTCGGCTTCATCGGCTTCCCGGGGCGCGTGGGCATGCCGCCCGAGATCACGGTGATCGAACTACAGCGCGGCTAGGCCGGGAATACGACAGCGGCTTCCTGGACCGCGCGGTCCAGCAAAGCTGGATCAAGCCCGGTGCGCACGCCTTTCGCTTCAAGGTGTCGTGCGAAGAGTTCCATCTGCAGGTTGCCCACCAATTCGTCCTCGGCCATCGGACAACCGCCATAGCCTTTGATCGCCCCATCGAAGCGTCGGCAGCCAGCCTTCCATGCAGCATCGGTCTTCGCCTTCCAATTCTCTGGTGTGCAATGCAGATGCGCGCCGAACTCGACCCGAGGCATCACTGGGATCAACGCGCCGAACATCGCGTGAACATCCTCGGGCTTTGCCACACCCACGGTATCAGCCAGGGAGATGATACGCACCCCCAACTCGTTCACCAGGCGCTCCGTCCACTGCAAGGCGATATCGGCGTTCCATGGATCACCGTATGGATTCCCGAATGCCATGCTGATGTAAACCACCAGTTCCTTGCCCCCCTGGTTCGCCAGATCCGCGATGCGTCGGGTCCGATCCCAACTACCGGCGATGCTCGTGTTCGTGTTCCGTTGCTGGAAGGTTTCGCTGATGCTGAAAGGATAGCCGAGCTGGTGCACCCGTGGCTGCTTCACCGCTTCTTCCGCTCCACGTTCGTTCGCCACGATCACCAACAACTTGCTCCGGGATCCTTCGGTGTCGATCCGGTCCAGTACTTCGGCTGTGTCCGCGAGCTGAGGGATGGCCTTCGCGCTGACGAAACTGCCGATGTCGATGGTGTCGAAGCCCACCTGGAGCAGGCCGTTGAGGTAGCGCACCTTCACATCCGTGGGGATGAAGGCCTTGATCCCCTGCATCGCGTCGCGCGGGCATTCGATAAGCTTCACGTCCGGTTCTTCCATCGCGCATAGGCTTCGTTGATCCGCGCCAGCAGCGCGGGGCCTTCATAGACCAATCCGGTGTACACCTGGACCAGGTCCGCACCCGCTTCCAGTTTCTCGACCGCGGCCTCCGCGCCATCGATGCCACCAACACCCATGATGACCACAGGCTTCGGCAATCGCTGGCGCAGGTAGCGTATGACCTCCGTGCTGCGCACACGCACCGGCGCTCCGCTCAAGCCCCCCGCTCCCATCGCATCGCTCTCCGCTTTCGGGGTGCGCAATCCCACACGTGAGATCGTGGTGTTCGTCGCGACAACGCCCTGAATACCGCTCTCCTTCACCACGGCACAGACATCATCCAACTGGGCATCGGTGAGGTCGGGTGCGATCTTCAAGAGGATCGGTTTCGCTTTCACCGATCGCATATTGCGCGACTGCAATTCGTTGAGTATCGCCAAAAGCGGCCCTTTGTCCTGCAACTCGCGAAGACCTGGCGTGTTCGGACTGCTCACGTTCACCACGAAGTAATCCACCACGGGATGGAGCGCATTGAAGCACTTCACATAGTCGTCGATGGCCCGCTCATTGGGCGTTGCCTTGTTCTTGCCGATGTTGCCGCCAACGATGATGCCGGGCTTCCGGTGGCGAAGTCGTTCCACCGCAGCGTCCACCCCACCATTGTTGAAACCCATCCGGTTGATCAAGGCACGATCGGCCTTGAGCCTGAACAAGCGTGGCTTGTCGTTACCGGGTTGTGCCAGGGGCGTGAGCGTGCCGATCTCCACGAAGCCAAAGCCGATACGCGACAGCGCGTCGACGTGCTTCGCATCCTTGTCCATGCCAGCCGCCAGGCCCACAGGCCCAGGGAACCGCAGGCCCATCAACTCCACGGAAGCGTCGCCATGCGGCCTGCCAGCACCCACCAGCGCCAATGCTCCAGGCAGGTGCTTCGCGACCTCCAACAGCGAGAAGGTGAGGTGGTGCGCCCGTTCCGGGGAAAGGAGAAAAAGCAAGGGACGAAGAAGGCCGTACATAAGCGGGCACAAATGTACCCGCGGCGCTCAGGTGTTCAGAAGTAACTGGAGATGCCGAACTGGAAACCGCCCGTCCTCGAGGGTGGATCACCAAGCAGATCGCGCTGTTCATGATGGCGGTAGTTGAGTCGGATCACCGTGCCCGGCACGGGCCTGAAGCTGAGCGCCGGCACCACGGCCCATACCGCGTCGCCGATATCACCGCCCGTCTCCTGGAACCGGCCTACGTTCCAATCGACGTGTTCCATCCGGCATGCAAGGTTCAACACGGCGCCGTCGAAACCGAGGATGCGGCGTTGCACTATGGGCTGCACTATGTCAAGGTATCCGCCTTGCTGCCGTGTACCGTACTGCTGCGTGTAACTGCCGGGAACGTCGACCAGCACCCAGGCCCATTCCCCGATAACATCGGTACCGATCCCTTGCAGATCGGTCTGGACGTCGATGGCGAACACATCCACCCGGCGGCGCACGTCGAGTTCGAGCCCATCGTCCTGGAACTTGTTGTACACCCCGCCCATCCAGCTCAACCCGACCTCTCCCCACCCCGCTCGTTTGGTGGCCAGTTTCGCTGTCACAAGCGGCACGCCGTTGAAACTCTCCGCGAAGCGTTCGGGATCCTCCTTCGCTGCCGGGAGCGAGGTGCGATCATCCGAATTGGCGATGATGCGATCGTTGAAACCGTTGGTCAGGTAAGCCTCGTAGGCCACGGACCAACGCCCCATGCCTTTCTTGCCGAAAGCGCCGAAACCGACATTGCTCCACGTGGCCGGGAGCATGGCCGATGCGGAGATCGGCCGATCGGTGAACTCCCACCGGGGGCCGTCATGGTTCTGGTTGAAGGCACCGATCGGGTTCATCACGATCCCGCCCCGGAGGGTGAGCAGCGGATCCAACTCCAGGTCCAGCGAAGCGAATTCGATACCGATCTCCTCGGTACCATGCTCGAACTCGATCTCGCTGAGGAAGCTGATCCGCTCGGTGATCGCTGATGCGACGAACAAGGTGAGCCGCTGCATCTGGAACTGCGTTCCCTCGTTTACCCCATCGGTCCCCAAGTGTTCTGCTTTCACCTCGAGGTATCCACCAATGTTCACTGGCGACCGCCCGACCTGCATGAACGGCCGTGCATAAATGGCGTCAAGGTTCATGCGCGCACTGTCACTCTGTTCCGCAGCCATCGGACGGAGCAGTGTGCTGTCGATCTGGGCCCGCAGGTCGAACCCGAAGTCCATCAGAAGCGCAGCGATGAGCCACTTCGACTTCATGCCTTCAGCGAGATGAACAATTGGTCACCGACCACACTCACCGGTAGCTCACGCAATGGAAGTGTGGCCGGCCCCTCGGATACACTGCCATCACTGAAGAAGGTGCTCCCATGCGCAGGGCATACGAGTTCCACCTCTCCCGCTTTCAGTTGTGCGCCCTGGTGTGTGCAACGCATCAGGAGCGCCCTGTATCCCCCGTCCCCCTTCCGGTAGACCGCTATGGGCCAGCGCAGGCTGGCGTGTCGTGCAACGACATGGCTCAGGGGTGGCCTGCCTTCCGCTGTTGCAAAACCGGTGAGCGGGATATGAAGATCCTCCCCCTCCAAGGTCGCATCCACATAGCGTGCACCCGCACAGCCGACCAGGCCGGTGGAAGCCACAGCTCCCGCCAGGCAGGCCAGACCGCCGACGTGGAGGAAGGTTCTTCGTTCCATTGTCAGAGGCTTTCGAGGAAGCGGATCAACTGCGCCCGTTCATTGGACGACAACGCACCGAACGCCGTGCGGCTCATCGCGCCCTCACCACCATGCAGATCGATGGCCTGCTCAATGCTCGTTGCCCGACCGTCATGCAGCAGGAAATAAGAGCCGCCTTGCGAAGCCGGCGACAGGCCGAGACCCCAAAGTGGTGGGGTACGCCACTCCGCGGTAAGTGCATTGCCTTCGGTATAGCCATCATCAAGACCGGCGCCCATGTCGTGCAGCAGCAGATCGCTGAAGGGGCGGATCGTCTTGCCAGCAAGCGCTGCGATCGGGGATGGCCCGGTGATCATCTCTTGTCGGTGGCACTTCGCACAGCCGGTGGCAACGAACACAGCCTCACCTGCGGTCACGTCAGCCTCGCTGCGGTCGCGTTGGATGGGTGCTTTCAAAGTGCGCAGGTAGAAGACCACATCGTTGATGGTCGTCAACGCTACCTCGGGGTCCACGGGTAGATGCGTGTACGTGTCGATCGGCTCCAGATCGCTGTTCACGCCGATGTCCTGTGCGTAGGCATTGGCGGTCTGTTGTAGCAGGTCGTAGACACTGGCCTTGCGCCCCATGCGCCCCACGTATCGTCCGGCGTTCTCGACCGATCCAGGACGTGGGGTTGAGTAGGTCTCCATCCCGATCCAGTTCACCACGCCACTGATCCCATCCCCATCCAGGTCATCCGCGTCCGCCCAACTGAGGATGTCCTCATCGCTCACCACCTCCAGCAAACCAAGGCCGGTGTTCGGCGGCGGCAACAGGCGCGCGCTTGGAGCCCCTGCTGGCAAGGTCTCCGCTTCATGCCCTGGAATAGCGCGGTGTTGCAACTGTGGTCCCCCCTGGTCCAACCAATGATTACCTGAGTTGTCCGTCTGGCCGAAGCGGACCAGCGACGTGAAAGGATGTCCACGCCCGTCACCGGCATGGCAACTCGCGCATGTGGTGGCCACGAAGAGCGGTCCGAGCCCATTCCCGGAATGGAACACCGCATCGTTGAAGGCGGCATCGCCACGCAGGAACATGGCATGTTGTTCACCCGTCAGTCCTTCCACAGGGCCATCGAGCAACGCATCATCGGCTGGGGCGATGGGCTCGAACTTGCTACAACCCACCGCTGTGAGCACTGGCACCAGGATGATCCAACTCGATCGGGCGATGCGCATGATGCGGCGAATGTAGCCTGTTTATTAGTCTCAACTAATTTTTATTCTACCTTCGCCTCACATTCCATGATCCAGCTGACGCGCGCCGAAGAGGACCATGTCAAAGCCGTGCATTCGCTTTCGGCGGGTGACAAGGCGTTCACCAAGGACATCGCGGAACGGTTGCACACCAAGGCCAGCAGCGTCACAGTGATGTTGAAGAAGCTTGCGGAGAAGGGACTCGTGAAGCACGAGCCCTACTACGGGGCGAAGCTCACCGTGAAGGGACAGGCCATCGCACTACGATTGGTGCGCAAACACCGGCTTTGGGAGACGTTCCTGGTCCACCGACTCGGGTTCGGATGGGACGAGGTGCACGAGGTCGCCGAGCAGTTGGAGCATGTTTCCTCCGAGAAGCTTGTGGAGCGGCTGGATGAATACCTGGGCCATCCGGCCTTCGATCCGCACGGCGATCCGATCCCGGACAAGGATGGAAAGGTGAAGGAACGCCTGACGGTCCCACTCACGCGCTGCGCCATCGGCGATCGGGTGCGCGTGGTAGCCGTGAAGGAACCCAGCGACACGTTGCTCCACCTGTTGGACCGCAAAGGGATCAGCATAGGCATGCTGCTGGACGTGACCGCGCGCCAGGCCTTTGATGGAAGTCTTGAACTCCGGGAAAAGAACGGCCGCTCCTATATGCTGAGCGCCCAGGTAGCCGAACACCTCCACGTTGAAGCCGCATCCGCACGCCGGGTGGAAAAGACATGACCACCCACGACAACAGATCACTAAGCGAGGTGCACGGCAGTGTGCACGTACCGACGGCCAAGGGCTGGCGGCGAATGCTTGCGTTCATGGGCCCAGCCTATCTGGTGAGCGTGGGCTATATGGACCCCGGGAATTGGGCCACGGATATCGCGGGTGGAAGTGCCTATGGGTACAAGCTGCTGTGGGTTCTGCTGATGAGCAATTTGATGGCGTTGCTGCTCCAAAGTCTCAGCGCGCGGCTCGGCATCGTTCGCGGGCTCGATCTGGCGCAGGCGAGTCGGCACACGTATCCGCCGATCATCAACCTACCGCTCTACGTGCTTGCTGAGGTGGCGATCGCCGCATGCGATCTGGCCGAAGTGATCGGCATGGCGATAGGCCTGCACCTCCTATTCGGCCTGCCCGTATTGTATGGCGTGCTCATTAGCGGACTGGACACACTGCTGATCCTCTTCCTTATGAACCGCGGCATGCGTCTCCTGGAAGTGTTCATCTTCTCGCTCGTCGCGCTCATCGGAATGGCCTTTCTCACCGAGATGTTCATCGTGCAGCCCGTCGTCGCGGACGTGTTCGGAGGGTTGGTACCCTCGGCTTTGGACAACAAGGCGCTGTACATCGCCATCGGGATCATCGGGGCTACCGTGATGCCACACAACCTCTACCTGCATTCCTCGCTCGTACAGACCCGCAAACACGGGCGCGATGAGAAGGGGATCAAGCAGGCCCTGCGCTTCAACTTCTTCGATACCGCGGTGGCGCTGAACGTGGCGTTCCTGGTGAACGCGGCGATCCTGATCCTCGCGGCAGCGGCATTCCATCGCTCGGGGCATACCGATGTGGCCGAGATCGACCAGGCCCATCAGTTGCTCAGCGACCTCTTCGGCTCGCTGGCTCCCGCGCTCTTCGCGATCGCGTTGATCGCCGCGGGACAAAGCAGCACCATCACGGGCACACTGGCCGGGCAGATCGTGATGGAGGGCTATCTCGACCTTCGGATCCGCCCCTGGTTGCGCCGATTGATCACACGCTTGATCGCCATCGTTCCGGCCGTGGTGTGCATCGTGTGGTTCGGCGAAGGTTCGCTCGGACGGCTCCTCGTGTTCAGCCAGGTGGTGTTGAGCCTGCAACTCGGTTTCGCCGTCATCCCGTTGATCCACTTCTGCAGTGACCGTGTGCGGATGGGCGTACATGTCATACCGGTATGGGCAAAGCTGCTCGCATGGCTCTGCGCCCTTGTCATCGTGACCCTGAACGCCCGGCTCGTGTGGCAGGAAGTGGCGGACTGGATCGCCGCGAACGGCATCGGTGTTGGCGCAGTGCTCGTGTTGCTGGTGCTCATCGCCGCGATCGTGTTGCTGCTCTACCTGACACTGGCGCCGTTCGTGCGGGGCGTGCGCGACGCGAAGGAACACCTGCATGAGAAAGCACCCGCGCTGGTCATTGATCGGTCGCGCATCTACAAGCATATCGCGATCACCGTGGACTTCGGCCCGAACGATCGGCGCACCATCTCCGCCGCATTGGCACAGGGCGGCACCGAAGCGCGGTATCTGCTGATCCATATCGTGGAATCGGCCGTGGCGCGTTACCGGGGTCCGGAGAGTGCCGACCATGAGACCATGGGCGATGCCGCCAACCTGCGCGGCTATGTCAACGAACTCCAGAACGGCGGTTATACCAGCGAGGCGCGCATCGGCTTCGGGCAAGCGCCTACGGCGATCGCGCAGCTGGTGAACGACAGCGCTTGCGACCTCCTGGTGATGGGCGCCCACGGCCACCGTGGCCTGAAGGACCTCCTGTTGGGTGCTACCGTGGATGCGGTAAGGCACCGGGTGAAAGTGCCTGTGTTGATCGTGCCGTAATTAGTAGCCCAAGTGCAAAGAATGAGCCGATGCAGGAGCCTGGTAAATACGCTAACTATAAATACTCCCTTGACGAGACCTTCCTTGACCTCGTGCTGCGCAATATGTTCCAGACCCGTGGCACCTATCACACCGTGGATGGCATCCGCCAAGGACTAGAGCATGACACCGGAACGAAAATTCGGCACAATGATCTGGTCATGGCATTAGAGAAACTCGCGAAGGATGAGTATCTCACTTATGAGGGAGAAAGAGAACCCGGACATGATGTCTACAGGTTGACTTATGATGGCTACATCGCGGTCAAGTCGTCACAGTCCTCATCGCCATATGAGGACTTCATAAAACGTAACAGAAAGACTAAAAATTCCACGAGGTCAACCAAGATTTTTTTGACGATGAACGCAGTTGCGCTGGTCGTTATCACAAGCCTCCAGGCTTGGAGCCAGTTCACCTCGGATGCCGATGCAATGACGATCGCAAGACTCGAGAGTGCAAATAGGGATGGGATGGAGGAACTGAACAAGGCGAAGGAGACGAACAGCGAATTGAGATTGAGGTTAGCGGCATTGAAGACTGCAATGGGTGAGACCAGTGCGAAATCTCAAGAACATTGAATGCACCTTGCCCGGAACCACTTTTGAAATAATGCACGCGAGTTGGAGATTGGATACAATATGGCTTCCTTCGAGAATCTTAAACCCGCACTTCTATGAAGATTAAAACCACGCTCTCTCTTTTCGTTTCTGCACTTCTTCTATCCTCTTGCGCGAAGGATGGTGAGGATGGCGCAACCGGTCCACAAGGAAATGCCAATGTCCAGACTACCACTTTCAGTGTTAGTCCAGGCGACTGGGCTCCCTTTGGCACATCTGGACAAGTCGGATACGGTTACGGGGTAAATTGGAACACTTCCATTGTCACAGATGCAATTGCGAATAATGGGGCCGTGCTTCTCTACTTGAAGTCAGGCACTGATCGATGGGTAGCCTTACCCGTAACCATCCCGGAAGGTTCTACTTGGAACAAGACCTGGCTCTACTCCTTCGGACCCCAGTCAGTTCAGATTGAGGTATACGATGACGATCAACTGACCGTCGCACCGAACCAAGTTCATGAGTTCAAAATCGTTGCGATTGCCAACTCGGGAATGATCCTAGATGGTGGTGTTGACGTCAATAACTATGAGGCCGTGAGCCGTTACTTCGACTTGGAGCACTGAGAAGTTGACTTTTTGCTTGAAGGGGCCACCTGCATTGGGTGGCCTTTTTCATTCAGGTGTTGTTCAATCGTGCCATCTCAAGTAGCACCCCTAAAAGCAGTGCAGGTGGCGCTTCACTTGCCAAGCGCGATCTTCGCGCCCTCCGCCGGTCGGCGGAAGGAACACATGGCCGCCCCCACCCTCGAAGTCAAGAACAAGCGTGCAGGTTTCGAGTACCACCTGCTCGACACTTACGAGTGCGGCATGGTGCTGATGGGCAGCGAGATCAAGAGCATCCGCATCGGCGGGGCAAGCATCACCGAAGCCTTCTGTGCGTTCCTGGGCAATGACCTTGTGGTGCGTGGTATGCGCATCAACCAGTATGGCACCAACGTGCATTACGTGCATGACCCGATGCGCGACCGCAAGTTGCTGCTTCACCAGAAGGAGTTGGACAAGCTGAAGAAGAAACTGAAGGATGTGGGCATGACGATCGTGCCCACACGGCTATTCCTCGCCCCGAACGGGTTCGCCAAACTGGAGATCGCGCTGGCCAAGGGCAAAAAGATGTACGACAAGCGCGAGAGCTTGAAGGAGAAGGACGTGCAACGCGACATGGACCGCGAGCACTGAAGATGGACTGGCGCACGCACATCGCCCGCTTCGGCCGCGTCACCCTCCCTGGTGAACGCTGGATGCGCATCACCTTCCTCGCATTGCTAGCACTGGCGGCGGTGTTGCGCTTATGGGACCTGCCACACCTTCCGTACACCCACGATGAGATCAGTGCATTGGTGCGCATCTACCCGTCGTTGTCGGAAACGATCCAGCGCGGGGTGATCGAACTGGATACCCATCCGCCAGGTGTGCAGGTGTTCGAATGGGTGTGGACCAGGCTCTTCAGCATGCACGAGCCGGATGTGAAACTGCCGTTCATCGTAATGAGTCTTGCGGCGATCTTCCTCCTCTACCGCTTCGCCCTCGCATGGACCGCTGCGGCGCCCGCGCTGTTGCTCACCACCCTAATGGCCACGCTGCAATACAGCGTCATGTACGGTCAGATCGCACGACCCTACGCGGCCGGCCTCTTCACCACCGCACTATTCGCCGACCAACTGACGCGCTACCTCGCCTTCGGGCATCGCAGGGCGCTCATTGGCATCGGCATCGCGGCGGTGCTCAGTGCCTACACCCATCACTTCGCGTTGTTGCTCGTCGGGTTGATGGGGATCACCGGTCTGTTGCTCGTGAAACGTGAGCAGCGCAAGGCCTACCTGATCATGTGTGGCGCGGTCGTGCTGCTCTACCTGCCCAACGTGCCCATCTTCCTCAAGCAGCTTGGGCTGGGTGGCCTCGGGGAGTGGCTGGCGCCACCCGGTGCTGATTGGCTTTCGAACTACGCGTGGTACATCGCGCACTGCTCCCTCCCATTCGCCATCCTGCTGATCATCGTAGTGGCCGTGGCGATGATCCTCCATGTGCGCAAGGCTGGGGATAGTGGCCCCGCGACCGCCGTGTTGCTTACTTGGGGCCTGGGGCCCTTGATCGTCGGGCTGGCGTATTCCGTCTGGCGCGCGCCGGTGATCCAGTACTCGGTGGTGCTCTTCTCCTTCCCCTACCTGGCGCTCGCGCTGATCAGCGGGTTGCGTTCGCTTGGCAGGCAAGCGACCATTGCCTTGTGCGTTCTTGTGGCCTTCACCTCGGTGCGCACCTTGATCTCATCGCGCCATCATTACGATCTCCTCTACACCTCGAAATACGAGACCATCATCCGCGAAGGGCAGCGCGCACTTGCCGATCACGGCACCGATGGTGCGATCGTGATGATCGATGCTCCGGACCACGTCATCCGGTTCTACCTGGACCTCTGGAAGGTGGATGGGTCCACATTCCCCTACGCCCAACTGCGTGATGGTACGGCGAGCCGGCTGGACAGTTTATTGGTCGGTGCGAAAGGCCGGGTGGTGGCCTATGGACAAAGCAATGGCGCGCAGCCCGAGAACGTGGCGCGCATCCAGCAGTACTTCCCCTACCTGCTCAAGCGCCGCGATCTGGTGGATGGCCAGACGTTCCTGCTCGCTGACAAGCCGGGCTACCTCACCTGGCACGATCGCGACACGCTCGCCACGTTGCGTCCAGGCACGAGCCTTGGCGCTTGGGAGATCCAGGAGGACCTGACATTGGTGAAGGACTCCGCGCAACTGCCAATGGCATGGGACTATTCGGGGCGTGAGTTCGGCCTCACGACCACCCTGGCGCTCGATACGGTGACACAGACGCCGCAGGAGTTGATCGAGGTGGTCGCACATGTGGAGTTCCTCGATGAACTGACCGACGCCGCGATCATCGTGGACATGAAGGCCGGCGACAGCACCGTGTTCTATCGGGGCGGGGACCTGCACCCACACGGCAAAGGACCAGCCACCTTGATCGTTGCGGTGCGCCCCGCCGACCCAGGTCCTGTCGTGGGCCCGGTGGTCCTCAAAGCCTACGTGTACAACCGCAACAAGGGAGGAATGTATGTGAAGCGCATCGATGTGCTGCGGCGAACCGCGAACCCCGTGGTCTTCGGCACCCTGGAGCCCGTTCCCTGGTTGGGACGCTACCGTTAGGAACAAGCAAGGCCGCTCGCGCGGCCTTGCTTCGAGCGGTGTTCGGCCGATCAGAGCTTCACCGTAAGGCCGATGCCCAGGGTCTCCTTGAACTGCGTGGCGGGGCCGAGGTACAGGGCGCCCTCATCGTTCTTGCGGATGATGTCCGTATCGTGATCGTAGATCAACAGGGTGTTCAGCGTGGCAGCGAACCAATCGTTCACCTTGAAGGTCCACAGCGTCTCCCAGGTGACATCGATGTTCTGGGGATTGCGCAGGTAGTTGCTGAACGCGTCCGCGCGGGTCATGAACGTGATGTTCTTCGCCAGCTCGGTCGTGTATGTGAGCCGGGCATATCCACCGAACTCGAGTTCGGTGGTGTTGCCGTTCTTCACGCCATAAACGCGCAACTCGGGGTCATCGTTATAGAACAGCCGTTCGTCCGTGACGATGACCAGGCGGGCGGTGGCCGGTGACATGAAGAGCGAGAACTTATCGTTCGGTTTGTAGTCCAAACCCACGCCGAGCAGCGTATAGGCCGGCGCCAGCAGGTTCGAGATGCGGATGCCCGAGGTATCGAAGCCCTCGGTGAATTGGGTTTTGAACTGGAACACGCTGGCCAGGTACCAGTGATCGCTCAGCTGGAGGCCGTATTTGCTGTTGAGTTCGATGCGGTCGTCGGTCTTGGTCGGATCATCGTTCTCGATGGCCTGGCCACCAAAGGCGAGGATCAGGCTGTTGTCCCACGCCTTCCTTCCCTTCTTCCAATTCGCCGCGCCGTTGAACATGCCGATGCCGCTCACCGAGCTGAAGCCACCGGCCGCCCAGTTGCTGAGGCTCACCTGCGTCATGTTCAGCGTGAACACACCGCTGCGCTGCCAAAGGCCATCGAGCGAATCGGATGTGTGGTGGGTGGCGGCCGCTGCAGCCGCAGCTTCGCGGGCCTTGGGGTCGATATCGTTCTGGGCGCAAAGCATGGTGGCGAACAGTGCTAGCGCTGTTCCGGTCGCAAGGATGCGTTTCATGATCATGGCTTTGTGGGATATCAGGCGTTCTGCATATAGATCTTGTGTTCGGAGGTGGGCGGCTTGATGCCAGCATCGGACAGTGCCTGCGCCCCGTTCTCCAGAGTACCGAAATACACATCCCAGTAATGGATGGGATCACAGTAGGGCCGCACCGCGAGTTCAACACCCTCGGGCAGTTGCTTGCTCATCGTCACGCTCGGGGCCGGATCGCGCATCACCTTCGGATCGGCGAGCATCGCCTTCATCAAAGCCTCACGCGCCCTCGTCACGTCGGTGCCCCGTTCAATGGCGAGCACGCAATCCACGCGGATCCTGCCTTGGGCAGTGTAGTTCGTGATGATGCCGTTGGCGGCGGCCCCATTGGGCACGATCACGGTCTTGTTCTCGGGCGAGAGCATCACCGTGGTGAAGATCTGGATCTCCTTCACATGGCCCACCACGCCCTGCGCCTCGATCAGGTCGCCGACTTTGTAGGGTTTGAAGAGCAGCACCAGCACCCCGCCGGCGAAATTGGCCAGCGTCCCCTGCAAGGCCAGGCCCACGGCGAGGCCCGCCGCACCGATGATGGCCACGAAGCTTGTGGTCTGCACCCCCATCATCTGGATCGCCGTCACGAACAACAGGATCTTCAGGCCAACGCTCACCAAGCTGCCCACAAAGCGGCGCAATGTGGGCTCCACATCACGGTTCGCCATCCCCTTCTCCACCGCGCGGCCGAAGAGCTTGATCAGGCGCATGCCCCCCCAGAGCACCAGGAGGGCGAGCAACAAGCCGGGGATGTACGCGACCAGGTGATCAAGTCCCTTATCCAGCCAGTGTTGGTATTTGTCCGTGTTCAAGTTCATGCTGGGTGATCTTCCCTCAAAGAAAGCGATTGAGGTCTTCACGAGATATAGTTACGGTGGCACTACTTCCGGCTGAAATCCTGGCCGGGATAGCTCACGCTTGTCGGCACCTGCACCCGGATGAAGCCGTGGTCGCAGGCCACATGGCAGCTGTTGCATGTGTTGGCCAGCACCTCCGAATCGGCATGCACCGACGCGAGGCCTTCCTTCTTCAAGCGCGCCTGCAGATCCTCCACCACCGGTAGGCCATAGATGCGCATCTGCGCACTGAAATCGATACCGTCCTCCACCACGTGCGCATCGGCGATGGCCTCCATGGCCTCATCCATCTCGTGCAGGTAGAAGGTGGCCAGTTCGACGTTGTGCGCTTCGCCAGCGGCCCAGAGCTTCTGCTGGTAGTTCTGGATACGCCCCATATACACGGCCACTTCCAGCGGTTCGTCGTGCTCCTCTTCGCTCTCCGCCGCAGGGGCCACCACTTGGTGCTGTTCCGGGGCGGCCATGCCAGCCTTCAGGCCATTGACCTTCGACCAGAGCAACAGCGCCATGACCAGGGCGGCCATGGAGATCAACAGGGATAGGATGCGCATGGGTGGGTTGGAAGTCACCGAAGCCCCGATCGGTCGGGGCTTCGGCGGCTTCGGTGGGCGATACTGGATTCGAACCAGTGACCCCTACCTTGTCGAGGTAGTGCTCTGAACCAGCTGAGCTAATCGCCCGGTTAAGGGAGCGCAAAACTAGCGATGTCGCTGACATGGCCCATCGCTGCGAAAGCCACCCCTCCTGTTCATGGAATACTGACCATCGTCACGCCCTTTGGATCATCGAGATCCATCTTTGCCGCGACTGAGTATTTTTGTGCCGTGAAACAGCCTTCCATGTCCACCATGAACACTGATGGCGGCCGCGTTTTCAAAAACCCGGTGCTCGACACCCTGTCCCGTACCCATATCGCCGTGCCACTGGGACTGTTCTATGGTATCGGGCTTCTGGCCATCTGGTATTCGGTAGCGTATTATCAGCTCGCCATCGGTCCGACCATCGCCCTGTTCATCGTTGGGGCGTTCTTCTTCACATTGATCGAGTATATCGCACACCGGAACCTTTACCACATGGGTGTGGCGGGTAGCCCGGGTAAGGCGAAGCTCCAGTACTTGTTGCACGGTTTCCACCACGAGCACCCTCGCGATAAACGTCGCCTTGCGCTGCCACCCGTGGTATCGCTCGTGCTCGCCACCATTTTCATGGGGCTGTTCTTCCTGATCATGGGTCCGCATGGCCTTGCCTTCGGCGGCGGTTTCATGAGCGGTTATGCCAGTTACCTCGGCGTTCACTACGCCGTGCATGTGTTCGCTCCCCCCCGCAATGTGCTCGGGGTGTTGTGGAAACATCACAACCTGCACCATTACGTGGGCGATACCGGCGGTTTCGGCGTGAGTTCACCGCTCTGGGACATCATTTTCGGCACCATGCCGGTCGATCCGCGGAAGAACAAGGTGGTGAAGGCCTGATCCCGCGATCACCCTTCCTGCGCCTAACGCAAGGCTCTTAACCCTACTCGTGATCCCTGCCGAACCCTTTTCGGTTCTGGTCCCATAGCTCCTGCTCGGCGGCCAGCACGCGCTTCAGGCTGTCGCTCACATCGGCCAGTTCGAAGCGCTCGAGATCGGGCTGGCCGGCGTTGACCCACGCGCTGTACCAGAAGTTGCCGAGGGTGATGATGCTGGCGTTCATGCGGCGTTCGACCATACCCATCATGGCATCCTCGTATGCCTTGGTGTAGTCGCGGCTGTAGGCGCGCACGCCGTTGCGGCCGCTTTGCTCGTAGATGTACTTCCGGTCCTCGGGGAACTCCTGGCCCAAGCGTTTCTCGATGCCCAACACACTGTCCAGTTCAGCATGGCTGCCGCGTACGGCCTCCCAAGCGACGGCCAGGGGATCGTCGATGTAGCTGGCGCGGCCCACGAGGTGGTCGTAGTTATCGGCGCTCAGCTCCGGGATGCGGCTCTCCCAGAAGGCATGTATGCCGTACTGGTCGGTGAGCTGGCCGTTGTAGTTCTCGGTGGTGTGCAGGGGCACGTGGGCATCGGCCACGTAATGGCCCAGGTCGGCGCTGTTCGTGAGTATGCGATCCACATCGCCGCGCTGGAAGGCGCGGATGAGCCGCGCGTAGACCACCTGGATATGCCAGGGCACAATACCGTAGGCCTTCAGCGTGTCCTCCGTGTACTTGGCCACGGCGTCGTTCCACGGGCGCGGCATCACGGCGAACACATCCTCGCCGGGGTGCTCATAGTGGTCGATGTCGATGTAGTGGCGCGGGGCCTCATCGGGCGATCCGTAGCGGCGGCGGTCGGGGTCCACCGCATGATCGGTGATGAAATCGATGTGGCGCTTGTAGAAGGTGAACATCTCCGGCGGCAGCGTGAAGCAAGCCATCCGGTTGATGCGCTTGTGGGCGAAGAAGCCCCAGGCCTGTGCCGGTTCAACAGCGCTTGGAAGCAGCAGCGCCACGCCAGCGACAAGCATCACGACGAGGATGAACGCGCGACGCATCACCAGTGGATCATGATCATGGGTGGAGCATGCCGTTGGGCATGCGCACCAGTTCGCCATCGCGCAGCATGGGGATCACGCGGCTCTGGTCGGGTGTGAGGCAGTACTTCACGTCGGGCAGCATCTGCAATTGCTCGATGCGACGGCGGCGCGGGGCGGCCTTCAGGATGCTCATCAGGTTGTCGCGCGCGGCCATGTACATGTATTTGGCGGCGATGGACGAATCCTCCTCCACCCCGAACTTGCCACTGGCCAGCAGGCGCTCCATCACCGCACCGGCGAACACGCTGTCCTCCAGGTTGAACTTGTCCTTCCAGCCGGAACAGAGCAGCAGGATGTTCTCGTTCTGCTCCACCAGCCAATCGCTGAGCACGGTGAGGTTGAGGAAGGAGCCGATGACCAGCTTGCGGTCGCCATCGACCAGGCCAATGGCCTTGGTGCCGTTGGTGGTGGTCATCACGATGGTCTGACCGCTAAGATCGCGGCCCACATAGGCCAGGGGTGAGTTGCCGTAGGTGAAGCCCTCGACCACCTTGCCATCGCGCTCGGCGGCGGCGATGTAGCCGGGGCGTCCGATGTATTGGCGGGCCTCGTCGATGGTGGAAACGGGTATGATGCGATCGACACCGTGTTCGAATGCGGCGACCATGGCGCTGGTGGCGCGCAACACATCGATCACCACCACGATGCCCATGTCCTGCGCATACAGCGGGTACTGCGCCGGGAAGAAGCAGACCTCCACCCGGTACTTGTAGTCGCTATTGCGGATCTCCTCCTGCATCAGGACGTGGCGGCGTAGAAGGGAAGTTTCACGACCTGCCCTTTCAAGGCCTTGCCGCGCACTTCGATCCAAAGGTCGCTGCCCACGGCGGCCATGGCGGTGGGCACGTAGGCCATGCCGATGGGTTTCTGCAATGAGGGGCTCATGGTGCCACTGGTCACCTTGCCCACCACCGCACCGGCCGCGTCCAGCACCGGATGGTCGTGGCGCGGGATCCCGCGATCGATCAGCTCGAAACCGACGAGCTTGCGCGTGGTGCCATTGTCCTTCTGTGCTTTCAAGGCCACCGAGTTGGTGAAGTCCTTGGTGAATTTAGTGATCCAGCCGAGCCCCGCTTCAAGCGGCGACGTCGTATCGTCGATGTCGTTCCCATAGAGGCAGAAGCCCATCTCAAGGCGCAGGGTATCGCGGCAGGCCAGCCCGACCGGTTTGATGCCGTGCGGCGCACCAGCCGCCATGATGGCCTCCCACGCCTTGATGGCGAAAGGGTTGGGCACGTAGATCTCGTAGCCACCCGCTCCGGTGTAGCCCGTGCTGCTGATGAGCACCAGCCCCACCCCTTTCATCTCTGCGTACATGGCGGTGTAGTATGGCATGGCGCCGATGTCCTCGCTGAAGAAGCCCTTGAGCGTGTCGGTGGCCTTGGGCCCCTGCACCGCGAGCAAGCTCATGCGGTCGCTGATGTCCTCCAACTGCGCATCGAAGGTGTTGTGCGCGTTGATCCAATCCCAGTCCTTCTGGATGTTGCTTGCGTTCACCACCAGCACATAGTGGTGATCATCGGCGTGCTGCATGCGGTACACGAGCAGGTCGTCCACGATCCCACCGTTCTCGTTCGGCAGGCAGCTGTATTGCACCTTGCCCACGGCGAGCTTGCTGGCATCGTTGCTGGTCACCTTCTGGATCAGGTCCAGCGCGCCCGGGCCACGCACGATGAATTCGCCCATGTGGCTCACATCGAACATGCCCACGGCCTTGCGCACGGTGAGGTGTTCGTCGTTCACACCGGTGTACTGCACGGGCATGAGGTAACCGGCGAAGGGCACCATCTTGGCGCCCAGGGCTTCATGCACGTGCGTTAGCGCGGTCTTCTTGAGGTCGGACATCGTTGGTTCGGTGGTTGATCAGTTCATTGAAGAGCGCCAGGTAGGATCCGCGCCAGGCCTTCTGCGACCAGTGGTCCTCCACCGAGCGCCGGGCCTGCGCGCCCATGCGGCGGCGAAGTTCGGCATCGTCGATCAAGCGGCTCAGTTTCGCCACCCATTCATCCATCCCCGCCGCCAGGAAACCGTTCTCGCCATCGGTGATGATGGTGCTGTTCACACCCACCGGGCTCATGATGGTGGGAATGCCGAGGCTCATGTACTGCAGGCCCTTGAGGCCGCACTTGCCGCGTGCCCATTCATCATCGGGCAGGGGCATGATGCCGATGTCCATGGCGCCGAGGTCGGCCAGTTCGGTGTCCTTGCGCCAAGGCAGGCCGGTGATGCCGAGTTCGGGCAACGTATAGGAGCCATCGCCCACCACACGGAAGGTGACGCGGTCGCCGTACAACTTGCGAATGGCGTGCAAGGCCGGGATGGCATATTGGAAATGCTGGATCGTCGTGATGCTCCCGCTCCACCCGATCGTGATCGGCCCTCCGAGGCTGTGTGGCACTGGCCGGTACTCATCCGTGTCGATGGTCGTCGGCACCACACGCACGCGTGGGTTGAAGGTGCGGCAGTACTCAGCGAGATAGTCGTTACCCGCGAAGACGAGGTCGGCCAGGGCAACGAGCTTGGCGGTCTTGCCGGCATCCTTCACCCAACTCCACCTGCGGTTGGCATCGCTCACATTGCTCAACCAGATCGAATCGTCCAGGTCGAAGATCACCTTGGCGCGCCCCCGGCTGAAGGCGCGCTCGAACATGGTGCTGCGCGTCATCAGCGCCTCGCGGCAGATGAAGATGATGTCGAACTCGTTCATGCGCGCCACATCCGCACGACGCTTGGCGATGCTGCGACGTACGAAGCGCAGCTTGTCCAGGAAGTGGCCCTTCTTGTAGAGGAACTTGTCGTCGCTCTCCTCCACCAGGTAGCTCAGTTCGCACTGGAAGCCGTTCGCCTCCAGAAAGCCCATGTACTGCTCGAACCGGAACCGCTGGTTCGGGCTGCGTCCGGGCCGGTGGCTGGCGATGAAGAGGACTTTCGGCATGCGCGGCCGAAGATAACCGGGACGGGAAGTTGGGCGATCGGTCGTTGTTTCGATGCTCGATGATTGTGGTTCGCCCCCCACGATGAGCACATGGTCTAGCCCACGGCAAACGAACAACGACGAACGAACAACGAAAGGCTCAAGCGTCCCTCCACGACGGTGGCAGCCCCTGCTCGATCTCGATGTTGCTGAACACACCGCTTTTACGCGCGCCGGTGGCCTTGGCCCATGGAGCCATGCGCGCGAGACCTTCCGCCAGGGTGGTCTCCCGCTGCTTGCCGAACACACGCTCCACCTTGCTGTGGTCACTGAAGGCGAACACCACTTCGTTGCGCGCGGGCAGGTGTTTCAATTCGCTAAGCAGGCCCATGGCGTCCATCACCAGGGTGGCGAGCTGGTTCACGGTATAGGGTGTATCGGCACCCACGTTGAAGACCTCGCCGAAAGCCGCCGGCGTCTCCGCCGCGCGTGCCATGATGGGTGCGATGTCGCCGACGTAGCTGAAGGCGCGCTGCTGTTCGCCATCGCCGAACACACTCAACTGCTGGCCCTGCATCAATTGGTTCATGAAGATGCCCACCACGTTGCGGTAACGGTCGCCGATGTTCTGGTACTCGCCGTACACGTTGTGCGGACGGAACACCACGTAGTTCAAGCCGAACATGTAGCGCGCAGCGACCAGATCCATTTCCACGGCCAACTTGGCCACGCCATAGGGATCCTCGGGCATCGGGCGCATGTCCTCGCGCATGGGCGGCTTCAAGGCGCCGTATACCGCGATGCTGCTGGTGAACACGAAGCACTTCACTCCGTGGGTCACCGAGGCATTGATCAGGTTGATGCTGCCGATGAGGTTGTTCTGGTAGTTGAAGCGGCGGATGAAATGGCTCAACCCTTCCGCCGCATAAGCGGCGAGGTGGTACACATAGGTGAACTTGTGCTCGGCGAAGAGGCGGTCGACCAGGGCATGATCGGTGATCGAACCGTGAATGAACGTGGCGCGCGGGTCCACCTGATCGGCGAAGCCGCCGCTGAGGTCGTCGAGCGCCACCACGGTATGGCCCATGGCAAGGAGTTCCTTCACCATGTGGGCGCCCATGAAGCCGGCACCGCCGGTGACCAAGGATACTGGCATGTGTTCCTGTTAAGGTGCGCGAAGATGCGAATGAAGACGGACGCCGAAGCGAAGGGCTGCCGATGATGCCATCTATCTTACGCTGCTTCCGATGAGCACACCACGCCTCTTCCCCCGCTGAGGCATCCTGGTGATCGATGCGGTGACGAACCCATCATACCTTTGAATGGTAGGCGACTTCCCTGCCAACGGGAGAATGACCATGGATATCCAAACGCTCAAGGTGGAATTGGTGCAGCGGCTGATGAACACATCGGATATCAGCCTGTTGGAAGCTGTGCGGCGGATCCTCGGTGTTGGCACCAGATCGAACGAACAGGCCGGAGCGGGCACGGGGACGCCTTCCGATGAGGATCGTGATCTCTGGCTGGCGGCGGGTTCGCACAACCTGGTGCGGGCCTACGATGCGAATGAGCCTGACGTCGGTTCGATCGAATTGAAGGAGCCGAACCCGAAGTATGTTCCATGGAAGCCGGGGACGTAGTGCGCGTTGCGCTCCGTCAAGCGGACGGCCAGTACAAACCCAGGCCCGCGTTGCTCATCACGCAGTTCCCGCCTTACGGTGACTGGTTCGTGTGCGGCATCAGTAGCAGCCTGCATCTGGCTGTTCCCGATCTTGATGTGGTCATCGACGCCGGGCATCCCGACCTCGCCATCACACGGCTTGGCAGGCCCGGGGTGGTGCGCGTCGGTTTCGCCAACACCATCGCGGAGCGGGTGATCGAAGGCACCATCGGGTCTGTTTCGCGGGACACCTTGCTTCTGGTCCGCACGCGACTGGCCGCGTTCATCACCGCGTAGTCGATAGGACATGTGGGTTGGGATGGCCCCTTGCCTGCCCGCTATCTTTCCCGCCGCATGAGCACGCCGCGCCTCTTTCCCCGCTGGGGCATCCTGGTGATCGATCTGGTCCAGTGCCTGATCGCCCTGGCCGTGGCCTACCTGCTGCGCTTCAACTTCCAGGTGCCCGAGCACGAGGTGGACCTTTTACTGCCGGTGCTCCCGATCTTCCTCGCGATCCGCCTGGCGACCTTCCTCATCGCCGGCACGCAGCGCGTGATGGTGCGCCACACCAATACCGAGGACGCCCAGCGGATCTTCTACACCGTGGTGGCAGGCTCGATGATCTTCGCCATCGCCAGCCTCGTGCGCTTCTACCTGCTCGATGGCATTTACTTCCTGCCTCGCGCGGTGATCGTGATCGACTTCCTGGCCACGGCCATGCTGCTCATCAGCTCACGCATCGCGTTCAAGGTGCGCTACCTCCGCTCCCGCGGTGCGGGCAAGGACGAGGTACGCGTGATCATCCACGGCGCCGGCGAAGCAGGTCTGATCACCAAACGCACGTTGGAGCGCGAAGGCTCCGTGAGGTACAGCGTGGAGGCGTTCGTGGACGATGATGCGGGCAAGGCGGGCAGGCGCTTGGAGGGTGTGATGATCCACACCACGGACAAACTCCCCACCCTGCTCGCCACCGGGACGGTGGATCAGTTGATCATCGCCATCCAACGCCCCGACCCGGAACATCGCCGCTTCGTGGTTGATGCATGCATCGCCGCCAAGGTGCGTGTGCTCACCATTCCACCGGTGAGCGATTGGATCAACGGGCAACTGAGCGCCGGACAGATCCAGGAGGTGCGTATCGAGGATCTGCTGGGCCGCGCCGTGATCCATTTGGACCAGGCCGAGGTGCAGAGCCTGTTCCGCGGCAAGCGTGTGCTGGTGACGGGAGCGGCTGGATCCATCGGCAGCGAACTCGTGCGCCAACTCGCGGAGTTGGGTACTGAGCGACTGGTTCTTGTGGACATCGCCGAGTCGGGCCTTTACGATGTGGAGATGGAACTGATCGGCAAAGGCCGGGACAGCGGCATGCACGCGATCGTCGCGGATGTGCGCGACCGCCAGCGGATGGAACGGCTCTTCGTGGAGCATCGTCCACAGGTGGTCTTCCATGCTGCCGCCTACAAGCACGTGCCCTTGATGGAGGCACAACCGGCGGAAGCGGTGCACACCAACGTGATGGGCACGCGCATCATGGCCGAACTGGCCACTGCGCACACCGTCGAGCGCTTCGTGTTGATCAGTACCGACAAGGCCGTGAACCCGACCAGCGTGATGGGCGCTTCGAAGCGCGTGGCCGAGATGGTGGTGAGCTGCGTGCAGTCCGCAAGCAAGACCGCGTTCGTCACCACACGCTTCGGCAATGTGCTCGGCTCGAGCGGTTCGGTGATCCCATTGTTCCGCAAGCAGATCGCCGCAGGCGGACCAGTTACCGTTACCCATCCTGAAGTCACGCGCTTCTTCATGACCATCCCCGAGGCCTGTCGGCTCGTGTTGGAAGCGGCGGCGATGGGACGCGGCGGCGAGATCTATGTCTTTGACATGGGCCAGCCCGTACGCATCGCGGATCTGGCCGACAAGATGATCCGCTTGAGCGGCAAGGAGCCGGGGACCGATATAGCGATCTCGTACACCGGCCTTCGCCCCGGCGAGAAGCTCTACGAAGAACTGCTCGCCACCAGCGAGAACACACTGCCGACGCACCATCCACGCATCCTCATCGGGCAGGTGGTGGCCAGTGATCCGGAGGCCACGCGCAAGGCGGTTAACGAGTTGGAGGAACTGGTAGCCGCGGACAAGGAGGAAGAACTGGTGCGTTCGATGAAACGCCTGGTGCCGGAATACCGCAGCCACAACTCCACGTTCAGTAATTTCGACGCCCCTTCAGCAACCCCATTGGGTGCGCGACCAGAGGGAGCATAAGAACATGACACGTGATCCGAACCTGGAGATCGCCCGCCTGCAGAAAGAGGTCGGTGATCACATCGGCGTTGGGCCGGACAGCCTGGTGTTCAACTACGAGGAAGGCAAGCGAACCAAGCTCTTCCTGATCACGCTGAACCCGCGCCACAACCAGAGTTTTCTCTTCCACGCCACCGAGGGCAGTGACAAGATCGACGCTTTGCGCAATATGCTCGAATACGTGGGCACCTACAAGGAGCGCACGAGTAGCTACACCATCCAGTGGAGCACACGTGGCGAGGATGGGTTGCAAACGTCCTACTTCCGCGCGAAGAACGTATTGGAAGCGCTGGACAAGCTCTTCTATGATCGCGACCCCAATGCGATCAACGTGTTCAGCGTTATGCTGAACCCTATTAGTTAAGATCAGAAGCAGGGGCAGATAGCATTGCTTGCTCCTGCCCCTGCTCCTCCTCCTTGAGCCCGACTACCTTTCGCCATGCCTCGCGCGCTGGACGTCGTCGCTTTCCTGGAAACCACTACCCCGATGATCGACGTGCGATCGCCGGGTGAGTTCGCGCGCGGCCACATCCCTGGTGCGCATTCTCTGCCGCTCTTCTCCGATGAGGAGCGCGCGGTCGTGGGGACGCTTTACAAGCAACAAGGGCGCGATGCGGCGGTGCTGGAAGGACTGCGCATCGTAGGCCCGAAGCTCGCGTCCATCGTGGAGCAAGCCCGCGCGCTGGCGCCGGACGGAAGGATCCGCGTGCATTGCTGGCGTGGCGGCGAACGCAGCGGAAGCGTCGCGTGGCTGCTGGACAAGGCAGGCTTCGCTGAAGTGATCACGTTGAAGCGGGGTTACAAAGCCTTTCGGAACCATGTGCTCGCATCGTTCGATGCCCCGCTCCCGCTCATCATCCTCGGTGGTTACACGGGCAGTGGCAAGACCGAGATCCTGCATGCGTTGCGCGCGCTCGGCGAACAAGTGGTGGACATGGAAGGGCTGGCCAACCACCGCGGATCCAGTTTCGGCGCACTCGGCTTGCCGCCGCAGCCGACCACCGAGCATTTCGAGAACCTGCTGTGGAACGATCTGCGCGCACTCGATCGCTCCCGCACGATCTGGCTGGAGGACGAGAGCATCATGATCGGCCGCGCGAAAGTTCCGGATGGCGTGTTCGGCCAACTGCGCGCTGCACGCGTGCTCTTCATCGACATGCCGCAGGATATGCGCGCCCAAAGGCTCGTGAAGGATTACGGTGCCGTCCCGAAGGCGGAACTGGCTGACGCGATCAATCGGATAGGAAAGCGCCTGGGGCCACAGCACTGCAAAGCCGCGCTCGAAGCACTGGAGGCCGGTGATCTGCATACCGCTGCGCTCACCGCACTCACCTACTACGACAAGGCCTACCTGCGCGGATGCGAGGAGCGCGTGCCATCGAGCGTGAAGCGCATTGTGGTGGATGGACCGGACAGTGGTGCGATCGCCAAGAAGTTGATAACACTGGTCAGCGAGAAGGCCGTGGGAACATGAGGTTGCCAACATCGTCGGCAACCCTGGGGAAGTTCAACGTCATCGTAGCGTGATGCAACTCGACCGGCTATCCGCCCCCTTCAACATCTGGTGGTGCATTGGGGTCATGTCCTTGTCATCAGCATCATTGTGCGCTCAACCGCTTATCGTTGACTGGTACGATGAACTGGACTTGCCGGACCTCACCTTCGCGTACATCGACCCGAACTTGGGTGGTGCAGAGGTTCTATGGGGCGGGAATGATGATCTGTACTGTTACTACGACGAGAAGTCCATCTACTTCGGCGGTTTCGGCCAACCCAATGTCTTTTACTCATGTTACGATGGCGGTGGGAGCTTTGATGATCTGGTAGCGGCACCATACCAACTCAATGGCCCGCGAACCTGGGTCTGGAACCGCCAGTCTATCGCTACTCCGGGGTACTTTTTGATCAGCTTCGGTCCAACAGAACTCTACAACATTCCTTTGATCTATCCACCTGGATCTGAATACGCACGTTGCGTTCTCCCGGATGGGCAACAACTTTATATCGGCGGTACGAGCACGGATTGTTCACCCCAATCCGACATTGTATACAGGGTCGAATGGCCGGATATCCCCTGGCGAACGTGCCTCCCGCACGGCGCGGTCAGCTTGGAGCTTCAGATGGATACGCTGCTCGCGATCGGCTTTCCAACGGTAACACGGCTTGATGCCCAAAGCGGCGCACCCATGGACTCCTTTGATCTCTTCGATGGCGCGGCGAACTTCTATGGTAAGTCCTGCATCCGGGGTGACTCCCTCTATTGGTCGTGTGAGATCCTTGGCGCGACCCATGTGGGCAAGTACATCCTTGGGGTAGGGCCGGCATGGGAACAGACGCTTCCCTTCGCGGGAGCGCCAGTTGAGTTGTTCCAGGACGACTATGGACACCTTTGGACGGCGGTCGAGAATTCCCTGATCTGGATGAATACACAAACCGGCGCCTTTGATTCCATCTCGTATGGAACGAGGATCAATGGAATGGACCTCTCCGCTGGTTCGCTGCTCATCTCAGGAACCTTGCCGGACATGCAGGGCTTCGCCCTACGGGCGACACCAACACCCTAGCTGTTCCATGCACTTGCGCACGATACTGCCGACGATCTGGTGCCTGCTTGGTCAATGCGCTCAGGCCCAGGTTCCGCTTGTTCCCTCCTGGACCCAATTGGGTGGCACCGGCAGTGGCGGAACTTCGAAGGTGGCATGGGATGCCGTTACCCAGAAGATCCTCTGGGGCTACTCGGAGCAGAATTATGATCAACCATTGAGACAGTTCGATCTGGCAGGAACCGACATGACACCGGAACCACAGCTGATCCTACCCAGCGTGGACAATGCCCCCGACGCCCATTCCATTCTGCGCAAGTTGGCCGCGCACGACGACACCCTCGATGTGATCAACTACTTCAGCGACGAAACGCTCGACCAGACCAACACCATCACCACCGGGCTGGCCATGGCGCTGACCGGCGGTGCGCTACGGGCGAAGAACCTACGGAACAGTGCGGTGACGGACCTTGTCCGTGACAGTGTAGGAAGTGTCATGGTCTTGGGAACGTCCATTCGAACCTTGGCTGCGAGCGGATGGCCGCAGGGCAGCGTGACCGTTCCCATATCGGACCGCATCGCGATGAGCCTTGACCGGATCTACTGCGGGCAGCCGCCGAATTTTACAGTGTTGGACCGCGCCACGCTCACTTTACTCTCCCCTCTGACCGTTCCTATGAGCGGGACCCCAACTCAAACGTTCCTGATCCTCCAAGGCGATGTGTTGTACTACGCGGTTCGTACGGTGGCCAATTACCTGCACCAAGGTGCTGTGAACCTGAACGGCGCATTGATGTGGAGCACATCGATCCATCTGCTCTCGGGCTCTCACATTACCGGGTTCGTCATCGACGCTGCTGGGAGTTCATGGGTAAGCACGGGCGAATTCGGTCGTCTGTATGGGACGAACGCCACAGGCACACTCGCAGATATGCGAACGTTCGGTGCGACCATCGACGACATTGCTACCGATGGATCACATCTGATCCTGACCGGCAAGGACCAGGACAACGCCAGCCTCGCTTATCTGGCTGTGTTCGATGCACCTTTGGTCACCGGCGTTCGTAGTCTGAATTCAACGACGATGACGTTGACCCCGAATCCGGCCCGGGATCTCGTGACCTTGCAAGGACTCCCAATCGATGTCACCGGCATCAAGCTGATCGACGCAACAGGCCGATCATTGAAGGAATTGACCGGGCCGTTCACGTCAACCTTGAACCTCTCTGTTACTGATCTCGCCCCCGGCTCTTACTTCTTCCACATTTCTGGCCCTGCGGAGAAGAGTACCTTACCGTTCCAAGTCGCACGCTGAAATGAAGGGTCGCGCATCCCGCACGTTCTTGTTCGTGGCCCGAGGGATCGCGTGTGCGACACTGCTGATCGCAACAACAGCCGATGCCCAACCGCCATGGGACGTACTCTGGTCGCACGGCCAACTGTTGTGGCATCCCGACCCCGGCGGGTACAATACGAACCATATCAAGATCGACCCAAGCACCGACGAGACATTCGTTTTCATCAAGGGTAATGAGGACGTTGGAATTGACCCCTGCGACTACTCCTATCAAATGTTCGGGTTCTCGCCGGACGGTGTGCTCCTATACGGCCCCGGAGGTCCGTGTTTCTACGGTCCTTCTGGATATCAATACCACTCTTCATTATTCCCGGTCGAACATGGTCGGATCGACGTCAGCAACAACTATTCCGACTCCGGTTCGAGGGTCGGTATCGCAGGGACGTCAATAGAGGGCGTCGCGCTTTATTGCGCCATTGGCGTGCAGGAATTCGGGTACTTGCCTGGTGATCACCACGCAATGCTCGCGCAGGAGCACGAACTGTACGTCGGTGGTAACGATGTCAATTGTGATCACCGCTTGTGGCGGACATCATATCCCCATGGTCTCTCACAACCGTGGTGTGCGTGCGTGCCACATGATTTCAATGCGTTTGAACTGGTGAATGACAGCCTGCTGGCGGTAGGCTTCCCCACTGTGACCACGGTCGCCCGGAACACCGGAAGCCTCGGGAGTTCGTTCCAACTCTACACCGGCCCGACCATCGTGAATGGTTGGAGTTGCCTGGTGGCCGACACCCTATACTGGATCAGCCAGTTCGGGGGCCAGGACCTGCACGTTGGAAGCTACCTGTTGAACTCCGGGCCTGTGTGGGAAGTGACCATCCCTCTTCAGGGCCAGCCTGTGGAACTCCACCATGATGCCTTCGGGCGATTATGGACGGCAGTGGGGAATATGATCGTGTGGATCGATGACACTGACGGAAGCTCCAATAGCTACCCATTTGGCCTATCCATCGAAGGAATGGACATGAACAATGGCTCACTGGTGATCACCGGTGCGGCGAACGATAGCACCAGCTACGTGATGAGGGCACTTGTTGAACCATGATCGGACGTGCCATGCGATATCAGCTGATGCCATTGATGACCATTGTCTTGGGTTGCGGGGATCTATCGGCCCAAGTACCGGTTCTCCCGGAATGGATCCATCAATACAATTATGGTGCGCTACCGGAGTACACCGTTGGACGCCCTCATACCAAACTCGCCTTCGACCCAAGCTCGGGTCGCTTATACCGCACAGTGACCCACGTGGCTCAAGCGGGGATCTTCGAAGTACAGGTCTTCGACGCCGACGGCACCGATCTCACACCAACACCCGCACTGTCCTTCCATGGTGCCTACACCACGACCGATCATTCCACCAACGATATCGTTCGGCTCAGCGCCATGAACGATACGCTTCAAGCCGTCATGCACTTCGTAAGCCTCTTTGTCGAGGAAAGGAACCTCAATTGGGTGCAATACATGGCCCTTGACGGGTCCAAAGACAAACTGCTAGGCAGCGGAGCACGCCCGATGTTCGATGCTCATCGCGACCAACTCGGAACCCTTGTTCAGTTGGAGGATGAACTCCTCGTTCACAACCCCTCGGGTTGGCAAACCACGACGCTTATGACCGCAGGCGCACGTAGGATGGTGGTGACGCCGGATCGCATCTACACCGGTGCCCCACCGGATCTGACGGTGATCGACCGCAACACACTGGCCCCCCTGCCACCACTCAGCATTGCCTCCAGCGGAACTGCGGTTACCACCGACCTGCTCCTCAACGGGAATGTGTTGAGCTACGTAGCGATGATCGGCAACAACACGATGGACCTAGGCGCTACCGACACAACGGGCGAATCGATATGGAGCGAAGTGATCACCCTACCCGACAGCGCATATGTGTCGGGCATTGCGCTGGATGTGATCGGCGATCTTTGGGTGAGCGCGACCAGGGTCGCCCAAGGGTATATCTATCGCTTCGACCCGTTGGGCACACTCACTGGATTCTACTCCCTTGGTAAGACCATCGACGACATCACGACTTCGGGTACGCGCATTTTCATTACCGGACAGGATGCCGACATCACCTACGGAACCTACGTGGCAGCCTTCGACATCGGCATTACGGATGGTATGAGCAGTCGCGATGGAACCCGGTTCAGTATCGCGCCCAACCCGGCGACCAGCACGATCACGATCAACGATATCGCGGCCGATACCGAACTCATCACCATCGTCGACGCGACCGGCAGGACGATCAAGGAATTGCGCGGGCCGTTCAAAGCGATGGTTGAGTGTTCGGTCACGGACCTCGCTCCCGGCTCTTACTTCCTCCACATCACGGGCCCTGCGGAGAAGAGTGCCTTACCGTTCCAAGTGGCACACTGATATGAAGGCTCGCTCATTCCGAAAGTTCTCCCTAGCGGCAATAGGGATCGCCTGCGGGTTCGTGTTACTGGGAACCACCGCCGATGCGCAGCCGCCGTGGATCGTGAAGTGGTACCAAGAAGGGGTGCTATGGCACAACAACAACGGGATCAAGATCATTCCTAACCAGGACTGGACCGTAGTCTCGATCCAGGACAACGGGAATTGGGCTTTGGTGCCCCATTGTGTGGGCGAGAGATTGCTCGCCGAGATCGATTCCCTTGGTTGGATCGGATCATGTTGTGAGGGATGTATCGAGGGGCCCTCCCCTTCGGCTTATGTGGGATCCGTCTATGGTCCGACCTGGAATAGGATCGACATATTCACTTCTTACGGGATCGCCATCACGGGCATAACTCCTGAGTACCCATGGTTCCTTGGTTGCGCCCCTGAACTCCACGAGGGCATCGCTTCAGATCACCATGCCTTCCAATTGCATGGAAGCACATTATTCGTTGGTGGCCACGACGATGTATGCCCTGCGCGCATATGGAAAGTACAGTATTCCTTTATGCCGGACGCGACCAACTCATGCTGGTGTGTCCCGAACGAACCTGTCACACTTGAACTCTATGGGGATACGCTGCTTTCGGTCGCGTTCCCAACGGTGACAAAACTGGATACCGCCAGCGGCAACCTGGGGGGCTCGTTCGAGCTGTTCACCGGCACACCTGTTGGGAACGGCTGGACCTGGCTGAGTGCGGACTCCTTGTACTGGATCAGCCAGTTCGGTGGATCAGACCTCCACCTCGGTAAGTACCTGATGGGCTCAGGGCCGGTCTGGGAAGTGGCCCTCCCACTGGCAGGCCTGCCGGTCTCGCTGCACGATGATGGAATGGGCAGACTCTGGACGGCTGTCGGGAACACCATCGTATGGATAAACACCCAGGACGGAACCTACGAAACCAATACGTTCGGGCTGACAGTTGACGCCATGGATGTGTACAATGGCTCCATCGCGATCACGGGCACCACCGATGGGGTGACCAGCTATATCATGCGGGCTCATCTTACGCCGTAATGCGAACAACGACGCGATACTCGGTGCTGTTGCTCGGTGTGGTTATCCGCGCCCAGGACATCTCAATGGCACAAAGCCCGCTTCTACCTGTTTGGTCACACGTGCACGATCTCGGGGCAGGCACACCACCCAAGCTGGCTTGGGATGATTCCACGACTACGCTCTACCACGCCATATCGGACGGATGGTGGCCGGTACAATTCGACATTCTTGTCTATGACGCGGAAGGTGTTGACCTTACACCTACGCCACCGCTTGTCGTTCACGGCGAGTACAACTACAACGAGAACAGTACCAATAGAATGGTCCGATTGGATGTTCATGATGATACGCTGGAAGCGGTCGTGCATTTCGATCGCGTCTTTACGGACCCGTGGGACCGCTATACCCTGCAGCGATCGACGATGAACGGATCTCAAGTGATCTTGATCGGAAGTGGAGGTGTACCCATGCATGGTGCGCACCATGACCCGCTCGGAACAGTGATCCAACTCGACAACGAGTTGCGCGCATATGATGTGAACGGATGGCCGATCGCACGGATGTCCATCCCCTTTACGTTGACCACCGCAATGGTGGATGGGAAGATCTTTTGTGGCGCACCTCCCAGCTTCACCGTGGTCGATCGCAGTACGCTGACCTTGTTGCCATCTGTGACCGTTCCCTTCTCTGGCATTAGCGGCTCCACCTTGTTCACTTCCAGTGGGAACGTGGTTTATTATGCTGGACTGAACAGCATGGGTAACATGGACTTGGGGGCGTTCGACGCCGGCGGTGTTTCTCTTTGGACCAAGGTACTCACGCCGCCTGGCAATTCCCGGATCACAGGGGCCGTGGTGGACGTGTCGGGGAATTTTTGGGTGAGCGTAACACAAATGAACGGGCTGGTGAACCAGACCGGCTATCTCTACGGGACGAACTCCAGCGGTCTGCTAACAGACACCTACTTCTTCGGCGCAAGCATCGACGATATCGTTGGCTCGGGTACCCGCCTGTTCCTCACAGGACAGGATGCCGTCGATCCCATCAGCACCTACGTTATAGCCTTCGATGCTCCGACCATCACTGGCCTGCATGAAGTGACCCTATCGTCGACGAGCATTTATCCTGATCCTGCGAATGACTTTGTCCTTGTGAACGGCCTTCCGCTGGATACCGAGAGTTTGGTCATCATCGATGCCATAGGACGGTCCCTCAGGAAGATCAATGGGCCATTCAACACAAACTCCATGGTTGATGTGACGGGATTGGCACCCGGATCCTATCTCATGCGTGTGAACAGTGTTCGTGGCGCATCCACGATGCACTTTCAAGTTGCGCGTTAAGCACCGCACAAGCGTTCGCCGGAACGATCTTCGCGCTTCATGAGCGTCCATACACCTTCATTCCGCCTTACCCAATACAGCCACGGCGCAGGCTGTGGCTGCAAGATCGCGCCGGCCGTGCTGGACACGATCCTGAAGAGCGAATTGGGCACCTTCCCTGATCCACGGCTGCTCGTCGGCTACGGCAGCAAGGACGATGCGGCGGTCTACGACATCGGCAACGGCCGCGCGCTGATCAGCACTACGGATTTTTTCAGCCCCATCGTGGACGATGCGTTCGACTTCGGCCGTATCGCCGCGACCAATGCATTGAGCGACGTGTACGCCATGGGCGGCAAACCGCTGCTCGCGGTCGCGATCCTTGGTTGGCCGGTGGAAAAGCTGCCGGCGGAGCTCGCAGCCCGTGTGATCGAAGGTGGCAGGC
>JBDTNF010000174.1:0-11422 GCA_039933875.1 Flavobacteriales bacterium
GCATCGGGCCCGCCCTTCACCCAGGTGAAATCGAACACGCGGAAGGTGCTGGTGTCGGCATTGTAGCCGTCTTCCGCGATGTAGGGCTTGCCCTCATACTCCAGCGTGGTGGACCCCAGTTGGTAGAGCGATACGCCGCTCTCGATCTCAGGATATTCCTTCAGCAGCGCCTCCATGATGGGGAACGGCGTGATGCCGAAATCGTCCTTGGTGTCGCCGAACTTGTAGTGCGCCTGCACGCGGTAGATGCGGTCAGCCTTGCGGTGGTGCGCATCGAAGCTCAATTCATCCTGCACGTAGATGTAGATGAGCATGCACGCCACGATACCGATGGCGAGCCCGATGATGTTGAGCGCGGCGAAGAGCTTGTCGCGCTTCAGTGTGCGCCAGGCGATGAGGAGGTAGTTGGAGAACATCGGGATCCAGTTGAGAGGCGCAGGGGCAGGGACAGGGGCAATTGCCCCTTGCGCCTGCTCCTGCCCCTTGGTTCTTCAGAGCAACGTCGACGCCGGCACCTCCGCTCCCACCAACTTCCCATCGAGCAACTGGATCGTGCGCTGCGCGTAGCCCGCATCGCGCAGGCTGTGCGTGACGATGATCACCGTGGTGCCCGCCTTGTTCAGTTCGGTGAGCAGGCTCATCACCTCTTCGCCCATGGCGCTATCGAGGTTACCGGTCGGTTCATCGGCGAGGATCAGCTTCGGGCTGTTCACGACGGCGCGCGCGATGGCCACGCGTTGCTGCTGCCCACCGCTGAGCTGCTGGGGGAAGTGTTTCGCGCGGTGCGCGATGTCCATGCGCTCCATGGCGGCCAGAGTACGTTGCTTGCGCTCCGCCTTGCCAAGGCCCGTGTAGATCAGCGGCAGCTCGATGTTCTCGGCCACGGTCAACTCATCGATCAGGTTGAAGCTCTGGAACACGAACCCGATGGTGTTCTTGCGCACCTCGGCCCGCTTGCGCTCGTTGTAGCGGCTCACGTCCTCGCCGTTCACGAAATACTGTCCGCTGCTGGGCGAGTCGAGCAGGCCTATGATATTGAGCAGCGTGGATTTCCCGCAACCGCTGGGACCCATGATCGCGACGAACTCGCCCTGCGCGATGGAGAGGCTCACATCGTTCAGCGCGGTGGTCTCCACGGTATCGGTGCGGTAGATCTTCGAAAGGTTCTGGGTTTTCAGGAGGCTCATGTTCTGGTCAGGGGTTGGTCGGGGCGATGCATGTATCGCCCTCGCTACTGGATGATGAGTTCGTCGGCGTCATTGAAGGCAACGTATCGGCTGGTCACCACCCTGTCGCCGGGCTGGAGACCTTCGAGCACTTCGTACATGTCTGGGTTCTGGCGGCCCAACTTCACGGTACGTTTGGTGGCCGTGCCCGAGGCGTCGATCACGTAGACCCATTGGCCACCGGTGTCCTGGAAGAAGGGACCGCGCGGCAGCATCACCGCCTGTAGGTCCTCGCTCAATTGCAACCGCACCTGGAACGTCTGCCCGCGGCGGATGTCGGCGGGTGCTTCGCCCACGAACCGCAGGTCGACATCGAACTCGCCATTGCTCACTTCGGGATAGACTTTGAACAACTCGATCTCATGCTCCTTCCCCGCGTGCGTGAACGTGCCGTGCAGTCCGATGCTCACCCGGCTCACGTAGTGCTCGGGAACGCGCACGCGCACCTTGAAGCCATTGAGCACGTCGATCTGCGCGATGCGCTCCCCGCGTTGCTTGGTCTGGCCGATCTCCACGTTCAATCCGCTCAGCTGCCCATCGATCGGGGCCTTGATCACAAGGTTCTGCAGGTTCTCTCGCAGGAAGAGCAGGTTCTGCTGGATCAGCTCCAGCGAGGAGGTGATCTGCCCCACCTGGGTGCTGCGGAAGACGGAATCGCTCTGCAGGTTGCGCACTAGAAGCTTGTGCTTCGCGTGCATGTACTCCAGGTTCTCCCTGTTGCCCATGAAGGTGTTCGGCGCGATGAGCGAATCGTGCATCAGGCGCTCGTCCACGTGCTGGTCGCGCTCCAGCCGCTTCAGGTCCTTCTCGAGGTTCAACAACTCATCGCGCAGGCGTGTTGTCTGCTGATCCATCGCCAGCCGCGTGTTGCGGAGGTTATTCTGCTGGTCGAGCAGTTGCGCCTCGCGGTTCATCGCGTCCATGTGCAACTGCGGATTGCTCAGTTCAATGATCGGCTCACCGGCTTTGAGCATGTGCCCGTCCTCCACGAAGCGCTGCTTCACGGTACCGCCTTCCAATGCATCGAGGAACACCGTCTGGATCGGTTGTACAGTTCCTGTGACCGGGATGAACTCGCGGAACAGGCCCTTCTCCACGGTGCCGATCTGCAGTTTGGCCTCATCGACGCGCACGCGGCTGGTGGCGAACGAACTGGTCCAGAAGGCGATGATGAGCAGCGCAACGCCACCCACACAGCCAAGGGCAATGAAGCGTTTACGACGGGCGGGGCGTGGATCGATCGCGCGGTCCATGGGCAACAAGGTGCCGCAATATTCCTGTATCGCTTCGGTGCGGGAAAGAAGAATGTGCGGCGAGGCGAGTGCTGTGACGAACGGTTGAACACTCGCCAATGGTGGTGCGCATGATCACCGGTAGCAAAAGAGGACTAGGCCCGGGCTGTACGCGATCCGATCACCGCCAACCCCAGCATCGTGATCGCCGCTACCACGAGCAACACTTCGAACCCCATCTGGTATCCGAAGAAGATCTCCTTCGAATAGAGGCGCAGCAGGTAGGTGATGACCGGCGCAGCGATGCACACCAGCGGGACCCAGCGCTCTGTTGGTTTCCCCTTGAAGAGAAGCCCGTAGGCGAAGAGCCCGAGCAATGGTCCATACGTGAAGCCCGCAATGTCGAACAAGGTTTTGATCACCGTGGGCGTCGCCAGCCAGTGGAAAAAAAGGATGAACGCGAGGAAGAGCACCGCCATGCCAAGGTGTACGCGCTGGCGCACGCGCTTCTGCTTCACCTCGTCCCAGCCCCGATCACGAATGCCGATCAGGTCGATGCAGGTGCTTGCTGTGAGCGCGGTGAGCGCACCATCGGCACTGGGAAAGAGCGCACTGATGAGCCCGATGATGAAGAGCAGACCGAGCCAGGTGGGGAACACGTTCAGCGCCATCGTCGGGAAGACATCATCCGGCCGCATGGGCAGGGCCGCGCCTACTTTCCCGCTGTAGATGTAGAGATACAGGAGTGCGCCGAGCAGTAGGAACAACAGGTTCACGCCGAGCAGTATCACGCTGAACACGCGCATGTTCTTCTTCGCGCCGCCCACGGTGGCCACGCTCAGGTTCTTCTGCATCATCTCCTGGTCAAGCCCCGTCATCGCGATGGTGATGAAGATGCCTGCGAGGATCTGCTTCAGGAAGAAGCCATCACTCCGCCAGTCGGTGTTCAGCACGTTGGTCATGCCACTGCTGCCGAGCGCGTCCTTCCACCCTTCCATGCCGGTGCTGTTCACGATGAACACGATCGTGC
The DNA here is from genome assembly GCA_039933875.1 of Flavobacteriales bacterium. Taxonomy (GTDB): domain Bacteria; phylum Bacteroidota; class Bacteroidia; order Flavobacteriales_F; family PHOS-HE28; genus PHOS-HE28. The sequence continues at coordinate 3,489 of JBDTNF010000174.1, forward strand.
CTACTAGTGCACCGAGCATGAAGAGCGTCTGCAACGTGTCCGTCCAGACGATGGTCTTCACGCCGCCTTTCAAGGTGTACATCACGATCATGAGCAACACGGTGAACGCAGTGACCTCGAACGGTACGCCCATCGGATCGAGCACGAAGAGTTGGATCACGTTGAGCACAACATAGATGCGGATCGTCGCACCCGCCAGTCGCGATAGGATGAAGAACGAAGCACCGGTGCGGTAGCTCACCATACCGAAGCGTTCGCGCAGGTAGCCATAGATGCTGGTGAGCTTCAGCCGGTAGTAGAGCGGAAGCAATACCCCCGCCACGACCCAGTAGCCGATCGCGAAACCCAGCACAAGTTGGAAGTAGGTCCAGCCCTTCGTCTGCACCATGCCGGGCACGCTGATGAAGGTGACGCCGCTGAGCGAAGTGCCGATCATGCCGAAGGCCACCACCCACCACAGGCTTTTGCGCTCGCCGCTATAGAACGCATGCTCGCCGGCGCCGCGACTGGTGTACCACGCGATGACCAGCAGCAGCAGGAAGTAACCGAAGACGATGGAGAGCAGCAATGCGGGGTTCATCGCGGCAAAGGAAAACGCATGCGATCAGCCGATCGGATGATCACCCATCAGGTAATGAACAAGCGCATGTGCCGGACCATCCGGAGGGATCATCGGATCGGTGTTGAACGATCGTTCGATACGGATCGGTATGAGCGCGAACAATAAGAGAAGCCCAAGCAGCGAAAGCCGATCGCGACGGTGTCCTGTTGCTGAACGCAACGTCCACATCCACTCTCGTCAACACCCACTCCCATGAGAAGGACGATCCAATGCAGCATCACTGCCGGCCTCTTGATGTTCACGCTTCAAACGCACCGGGTCATCGCCCAAGGCGTGATGATCCATGATGCATCGAGCGGCGGCCTGCTCGATCTGCAAGAGATGAAAGTCTCTGCGCGTATTGAAGACCAGGTAGCCATCGTCACCACGATGCAACGCTTCGCGAACAGCACGACCGGCACGCTGGATGTGAAGTACGGCTATCCCCTTCCGGCTGCGGCGAGTGCCACCAAGTTGCGCTGGATGCTGGCCGATAGTATCTGGCATATGGCCTCCATGGTCGCCGCGCCGCAGGACACCACACTGCCCGGCACCGGCACAGGAGGTGCCGTCCCCGTGGATCCGGCGTTGGAACAATACCTCGGGGAAACCCCGCTGTACTTCAATGTCACGAACGACATACCGCCCGGTGAAGCGGTGACCATGGAACTCACCTATGTGGAACTCCTTGGCTACGCGAACGCCCGGGTGCAATTGGTTTCGGCGAACGACTACTCCATGCTCTCCAACGATCCCATCCCGAACGGGGTGATCGATGTGACGGTGCGTTCGCAGCGTGCGATCACCGGCATCGACATCAGCGGCACAGGCACATGGGCGCCCGTGGTCGATGCGCAGTTCGTCTCGAACGATTCGGCGATGATCGTGGTGAACGACCAGAACATATCGCCGAGCTGTGGCTTCGCGATCGGGTACGATCTCGATCCACTGGCCTACGGTCTTGTCGCCATGTCGGTGCTGGTGCCGGACTCCCTGGTGAAGTGCGACCAATTGGGCAACGGCTTCTTCGCCCTGCTCATCGAACCGGAACCGACCAGCGAGGTCGTGGTGAAGGACTTCGTCATCGTCATCGATAAGTCCGGCAGCATGCAGGGCACCAAGATCGCCGAAGCCCGCGATGCCGCTGAATTCATGGTGAACCACCTCAACGTCGGTGATCAGTTCAATGTCATCGCCTTCAGTAGCACCAATACCCCGTGGAGCACGGGCCTGCAACCCTTCAACGCGGCCACCCAGAACGCAGCGCTCGCATGGATCCAGAACATCAGCGCGGGCGGCGGCACGAACATCAACGATGCCGTCTCATTGGGGATCCAGAATTTCAGCACCGCCCAGCCGGGCAGCGCCAAGTCGCTGATACTGCTCACCGACGGACTGGACGGCGTACCCACCGCCACCACGCTCGCCAACGCGCTTCAACTGCGGCAGTCCATCGCACCCGATCTCCAACTGTTCACGTTCGGCATCGGCAGTGGCTACAATGAACAATTGCTGAACCAGCTCGCGGTGCAGAACAACGGGGTCTCGCAATTCCTGGAGACGGCGAACTTCTCACAAGTGATGGACGAGTTCTACCTGCAGATCCAGAACCCGGTGCTGCTGAGCCCGACAGCCACGTTCGACCGGCCGGATATCCTGCACACCTATCCGAGTCCGTTGATCGGTCTGTTCGTGGGCCAGCAAATGGTGATCGTTGGCCGCTACGATGTTGCCGGACCGGCGAACCTGCACCTGGAGGGGGTGGCGAGCGGGCAACAGGTGGCCTTCGATTACCCGATCGATCTCTCGGGAACATTCGATGAAGGAAAACTCTTCCTGCCCAAGATCTGGGCCCAGCAGGCCATCCAGGAACTGGTGAACGAATACTATACCTACGATGCGCTCTCGGCCAACGCGGAGATGATCCGGGACAGCGTTGTGCGCTACAGCATGTGCTACGGTATCGGAAGCCCGTTCACCAGCTTCACCGACCCGGGCAGCGGTGGCGGCGGATCCATCGGGCTGGAGGAGGAGGAAGAAGCATTGCCTGGTATGCTGGTCTTCCCGGATCCATCCACAGCCACCACGCCCGTCACCTTCGACCTGGCATCGTTCAATAGAGGCGGCCGCCTGACGCTCCGGATCTTCGACGCGTTGGGACACCTCGTTCTCGAAGAGGATCTTTCCGCCTACGCCGGGGGAACTTGGATCTGGCAGGGCGCCGATCACAACGGGGATCCTGTGGCCGGCCATCTCTTCTTCCGGATATCCGACGAGCATACATTGAAGACCGGTCAATTGACCAGGCTCTGATCGGGATCGATGTTCGGAGTTCTGTTTTCAGGTGATCCGCAGCAGGATGCGGTGCGACCACCTCTAAACAAAGCATGGTTGGCAAAGTGGGGCCTGCACACTTGACGCTGCGATCCGTGATCTGTTTGTTTGTAACGGGAACGGTCGAATAGAGGCGTTCCAAACAACCATATCCACCATGGCGACGAGCACTTCGAATGACCAAGACACGATGACAAAAGCCCCGGCAGCCGGGAGTATTGTGATCGAAAGGCGGCGCAAGCTGTCCTACGAGGAGTTCAAAAAGGATTACTTGTTCGCCCGAAAGCCCGTCATCATCACGGACGCCACCGCGAAATGGAAGGCATCCGGTTGGACACCGCAGTGGTTCAAGGAGCGCTATGCGGACAAGGTCGTGAGCACCGACCAGGGGAAGATGCGCATGGATGATTTCATCGACGCGATCACGAAGGACACCACGGAGCCGGGCCCTTTCCTGCGGGAGCAACCGCTCACGGAGGTGTTCCCCGACCTCGCCGACCACGTTCAACCCACACCATCGTATGTCCTCCCGAACTGGCTGGGGGGGAATTACCTGGTGCCCCCGATCAACAAGCGGCTCAACCGGGAATCGAAACTGGAGATCAATTTCTGCGGCCGCAGGATCTTCCCCTACCTGCACATCGACGACCTGGGGGTGCATGCCTTCATCACCCAGCACTACGGCGACAAGGAATTCACGGTCTTCCCTCCCGACCAGGAACAGTACCTCTACCGCCAAGGCACCGAACGCTTCTCGCAGGTACAGGACGTGGACAACCCCGATCTCGATCGCTTCCCCCTGTTCGCGAAGGCCAAGGCCATCAAGGTGGTCCTGCACGCGGGCGAGAGCGTGTTCATGCCCTGTGGCTGGTGGCATACGACCAAGGTGCCGGGCACATCGCTCTCCACGGTCTACAGCGTTTCCAACTCATCCAACTGGTCGGAGTTGGTGGGCTTCCTGGAGGAGAACAGCAGCTACCCCAAGTTGGCCCCGCTTTTCTCCATCTACTTGCGGACCATCGGCTCGTTCAAGTCGCTCCTGAAGTTGTAGTCGCAGCGATCCCGCACGTCGCGTTGACTCCGCTTGCCTTTCGGGCGGCAAGGTTCAGAGTGAAGGCCGCCTTTCATACGTGCTGGACTTCCCCCTGCTCAGGGCTATTTTCGTCCCATGTCCTTTGACGAGCAGGGAATTGATCCAGCGGGCCAGCGTACGCGTTAGACCCACCAAGCGCGACCCATGCTCTTCAACACGATCGGATTCGCGGTTTTTTTCCCGACCGTCTTCTTGCTGTACTGGTTCGTCGCGCGGCGCTCGCTTCGGGCGCAGAACGTGCTTTTGCTCGCAGCGAGTTACTTCTTCTATGCGTGCTGGGACTGGCGCTTCCTGCTGCTTCTCCTCTTCTCCACCTTCCTGGACCACTTTACCGGGCTGCGTATCCATCGGTCCACCTCGCGCAAGGTCAGACGCGCATGGTTGGTCACCAGCGTGGGGGTGAACCTGGGGTTCCTGGGTGTTTTCAAGTACTACGATTTCTTCGCAGGATCCTTCGCCCAATTGGTCGGCACGTTCGGTTTCGATGCACATCCAGCCGTCTTGGGGCTCATCCTCCCGGTGGGGATCTCGTTCTACACCTTCCACGGCTTGTCCTATGTGATCGATGTGTACAAGGAGCGCATCGAACCGACCACGAACGCGATCGACTACGCCTTGTTCGTGGGCTTCTTCCCCTTGCTGGTGGCCGGGCCGATCGAACGGGCCACACACCTGTTGCCGCAATTGCAACGCCCCCGTGTGTTCGACGCGCACAAAGCCGTGGATGGATGCCGCCAGATCCTGTGGGGGCTGTTCAAGAAGATGGTGATCGCGGACAATGCCGCCGAATATGTGGATCAGGTCTTCGGCGCCTCCACCACGTCGAGTGGGAGCACCTTGCTGTTGGCCGCTGTGCTCTTCGCGTTCCAGATCTACGGCGATTTCTCGGGGTACTCCGACATCGCACTGGGCACGGCCCGCCTGCTCGGCATCGATCTGTTGCAGAACTTCTCCTTTCCCTATTTCGCCCGTGACATCGCCGAGTTCTGGCGCCGCTGGCACATCTCCCTCTCGTCGTGGTTCCGTGACTACGTGTACATCCCGCTCGGTGGTAGCCGGGGCAGTACGTGGAAGAGGGTGCGTAACACGTTCATCATTTTCCTGTTGAGCGGTTTCTGGCACGGCGCCAACTGGACGTTCATCGTATGGGGTGGTCTTCACGCCTTGTTCTTCGTGCCGCTGTTGCTCGCCGGGAAGAACCGGAACAACCTCGACATCGTGGCGCGCGACCGGATGCTCCCCACACTGCGCGAGTTCGCGGGCATGGCCACCACCTTCCTGTGCGTGCTGGTCGCCTGGGTCTTCTTCCGGGCCGATGACCTCGGCCAGGCGGTCCACTACCTCGCGCATATCGCTTCCCCCTCCCTGTTCACGGCGCCCGAAGTGTTCTCCCGCATGTCGATGCTCTTGATCGTGTTCTTCGTCGCCATCGAGTGGATGGGGCGCCGCGGTGCGTATGGCCTGCAGCACATCGGGCTGCGCTGGCCGAAGGTTCCTCGATGGCTTCTCTACTATTTGTTGCTCTTACTCATCTTTCGTTTCAGCGGTAAGACCGGAGCGTTCATATATTTCCAGTTCTGAAGGGGATGCGCACCTTTCTTCGACATCTCGCGGTCTTCTCTCTACTGCCGATGCTGGTATGCATCCAAGCGGTCATGAAGGCGGACGGGACCATTGATTTCGCATACCTGCGTTTCACCACGCCCCAGCAAAGCAGCTTGATCCTTGGCACGTCGCGAGCTGCGCAGGGCCTGCGTCCCCATGTGCTCGATAGCATGCTGAACGCCACCGGACGCCGGATCCGCTCATACAACTACGGCTTCGCGGTCGGTTTCTCGAATTACGGCCCGGCCTACTACAACAGCATCCGCGCGAAGCTCGACCCAGCTGCACGAGACGGCGTCTACGTATTATCGGTGGATCCGTGGGGCCTTTGCTGCCGGGCGGACAGGCCGCCATCCAACGATCGATCAGAGGATGCGGCCTCGGGCATCGCGAAGGTGCATTGGGTGAACGTTAAACCCAACCTTGAATATCTGATCCATAACTACAATGAGCCTTTTCTCAAAATACTGCTTCCGGACCCGCGACCAAGCGATTACGCGCGGATAACGGACGATGGTTGGGTGGAAGTAAGGACATCGATGCTCGCGATGGATGTGGAACGCCGCACGGTGAAAAAAGTGAAGTTCTACAGGGAGGAAATGTTGCCGAATGCAAGGCCTTCGGCCATGCGCCTGGGCTATCTGGGGCTCACCATCGATCTGTTGCGACAACACGGCACGGTGGTGCTGGTGCGCCTGCCGGTCTCCAAGGGCATCCAAGCCATCGAAGAGGAGCTTTGGCCGGGGTTCAGTTCTATGATGCAACGGATGGCTGACGATGCACACACTCAATTCATCGACCTGTACAGCAGCGGCGATGAATGGTCGTTCTTCGATGGGAACCACATGACCCCTCCATCGTCGGCCAAGGCGACCGTGATCGTCGCGAACGCATTGATACGCTCCAACGGGACCAGGCCGTCACAGGAACAATGAGCTTTCGTACCGATGGGCCGATCGCGCGATCGAGCGATCTTCGCACCGCATCCGCCAAAGTCCAATTGACGGTGGCTTCCAGCGTACCATGTCCCTCTCCTCCACCCTTCTGGAACACGCTGTCGACCAACTGGCCTCGCTTCCGGGCATCGGTCGGCGCACAGCGATGCGGCTGGCGCTTGACCTGCTGCGGCGGGAGCCCGATGAGGTGATCCGCTTCGGGGAGGCGATCAAAAGGATGCGTGCCGAAGTGCGCTACTGCGAAGTGTGCTGCAACATCAGCGACGAGCCCCGCTGCGGCATATGCCGCGACCCGAACCGGGATGGTGCGCTGATCTGTGTGGTGGAGGATATCCGCGATGTGATCGCCATCGAGAACACAAGACAGTTCAAGGGGCTGTACCATGTGCTCGGTGGCGTGATCAGCCCCATGGACGGGATCGGCCCGGACGACCTGCATACCAAGGAACTGATGGAGCGTGTGCAGGACGGATCCGTTCGTGAAGTGGTGCTCGCGCTCGGCGGCACTTTGGAGGGCGATACGACCTGCTTCTACCTGAACCGCAAACTGCACGAGCGCGGCGTGCTCGTCACCACCATCGCACGGGGCATCAGTGTGGGCAGCGAACTGGACCAGGCCGATGAACTGACGCTGGGTCGTAGTATCGCGGACCGGAAGCCCTACGAGCAAAGCGTTCGCCGATAGGGACCGGTGCCCATGAAGCTCTCCGTCATCATCGTCAACTACAACGTGCGCGCCTACCTGGAGCAGTGCCTACGCACGGTGTTCGAGGCCTTGCAGGGGATCGAAGGCGACGTGTTCGTGGTGGACAACCAAAGCACCGATGGCAGCGTGGAGATGGTGCGGGAGAAGTTCCCCCGGGTAAAGCTGATCGCCAACCCGGACAACGTCGGTTTCAGCCGGGCGAACAACCAGGCGATCCGCGCGAGCGATGCCGAGTACGTGGTGCTGTTGAACCCCGACACCGTCGTTGGCGAAGAGGTGTTCCACAAGGTGCTCGCCTTCCTCGACGCACATCCGAAAGCCGGCGGCCTGGGTGTGAAGATGATCGATGGCACCGGTGCCTTCCTGCCTGAGAGCAAACGTGGCTTGCCCACGCCGGCCGTGGCGTTCTACAAGATCATCGGCCTCACCCGCATGTTCCCGCACAGCCGGATATTCGGGCGCTACCACTTGGGCCACCTGCCCGAGAACGAGGCCGCACCCATCGAGATCCTCTCCGGTGCGAGCATGTTCCTGCGCAAGAAGACGCTGGACGAGGTGGGCCTGCTGGATGAGAGCTTCTTCATGTACGGTGAGGACATCGACCTGAGCTACCGCATCACCCTGGGGGGCTACGAGAAC
>JBDTNF010000175.1:0-7033 GCA_039933875.1 Flavobacteriales bacterium
CCGTAGTTGGTGTTGTAGTAGTACTTGCTCTTCTTCATCCGCACCCCGTTCAGGATGAAACCCGTGTTCTTGTTCTGGTTCCCGGCCAGGATATCCAGCGCGTTGGTCACATGGTCCTTGCTCGCGAACCGGGTGTTCACCACGAACAGCGTGGCATCGACGTACCGCATCATCAACAGGGCATCGGTGATGAGGCCCACGGGCGGTGTGTCCACCATGACGTAGTCGTATTCGAGCTTGGCCTCTTCGAAAAGCGCTTCAAGATGTTTGCTCAACACCAGTTCCGAGGCGTTCGGTGGCGTGGGACCGGAGAGGGCCACATCGAAGTTCTCGAACTGGGTCTTCATCACCACGTCCCTCCAGGCCGCCTTGCCGATCAGCACGGTGCTCAGGCCGATAGGGCTGCTCATACCGAGGCCGGAGGCCACCTTGGGCTTGTGCAGGTCGAGCTCGAGCAGCAGCACCTTCTTGCCCGCCTTGGCGAGGATCGCGCTCAGATTCACCGAGCAGAAGGTCTTGCCCTCGTTCGGCCGGTAGCTGGTCACCATCACCACCTTGCCCTTGCCTTCGGCCGAAGGGATGTACTCCAAATTGGTGCGCACCGTGCGGAACGATTCGGTGATCGCGGCCTTCGGATCGCTATCCACCACCACGTAGTTCTCCTCGGCCTTCTCGCTGGCGATGATCTCGCCGTACACCGGCAAACTGGTCAACTCCTTCAGCTGGTCCGCGTTCTCGATCCGATCGTAGAACATCACCCGCACGAAGACCACCATCATCGCGATCACCACGCCACCGAGCATGAAGGTGTAGAAGATCTTCATCTTGTCCGGCTTCACCACCCCCTTCGATCGCGCGCTCTCGATCACCTTGGTCTGCGGCACGATACCCGCCCGGGCGATCACCGTACTCGCCCGCTTCTCCAGCAGGTAGAGGTACATTTTCTCGTTCACCTGCAGGCGACGCTCGATGTTCAGGATGTCCCGCTGGCTCTTGGGCAGCCCGCGGATCATGCCCTCATAGTCATCCAACTGGGCTTGGACATCGCCGATCTTGCCCCGGATGGCGTTGCGCGAATTGTCGATATAGGTGAGCAGGTTGAGGCGGGTGAGCTGCAAGGTCGAATCCAGTTCCGCGATGGCCATGTTGTTCGGCGTGCTGGCGTACATCTTGGTGTTCCGCGACATCTGCATGCCGTAGAGCTGGCTTAGCGTCTGGCGGAGGAAATCGTCGTCGGTGATGAAGACCGCCGGGGGCAACAACCGCTCATCGTGACTGTTCCGCACATAGTCCTCCAGCGCGTCGAGGGATTGGATCTGCAACTCGAGCTGGCGACGCTGGTTGTCGAACTTGACCATCTCGGTGAAATACCTGTTCTCTTCCCGATCCAGGTCCAGGATGTCCTTGCTCTCCTTGTACGATTGGAGTTCGTCCTCGTGCTGTTCCAGGATCACGGTGACCTCATCGAGTTGCTTGTCGATGTACCGCAGGGTGTTCTCGTTGATATCGAACTCGCTCTGGAGGGTGTAGGTGATGTACTCCTTGGAAAGGGTGTCCAGGAACATTTTGGCGCGGGCGCCCACCTCATCCTCCACGGTCACCTCGAGGATCGTCGTGTACTCATGGTTGTTCACCGCGACACGGTCGATGTAGCGCTGCACCTGTGCGCTACGCTCATGGCGGATGAACTGGTAGTCCGATGCGGAGAAATTGGCGATGGTGGCGCCCGTCATGTAGGGGCTCCTGCTCACCTTGATGATGAACTCCGGATCGCGCACCTCCTTGTCGAAGGGGAGCACCTTCTTCACCACCTGGCCACCGTGATCATAGCTCAACTCGTAATGGTCCAGATCGACGATGCGCAGGTCCAGGGGCCTGTCGTAAAGCCGGTGGTTCAACACATCCATGTCCACCGTAAAGGGCAGGGTGGCGTAGACCTGGCTGGTGCGGAAGCGGCCGACGATGAAGTACGAAACGTCGAAATCGAGCTTGTCCAGCGCGGCGTCGATCAGGTCGTAGGACGTGAGGACCCGTTTCTGGTTGACCAGGTCGCCATAGATCCCGGCATAACCGAGGCTCTTGTACATCTGGCTCTGGTAGTCGTACACGTCATTGTCCTTGAGGAGGATCTGCGTGCTGGCCCCATAGATATCGGGCAGCTTGTAACTGTAGAGGTAGGAGAGCACCGACGAAAGCACCAATGCCACGGCGACGAAGTACCAGTTCTTCGCGGCGATCCGCAGAAAATAGCGCAGGTCTTTCGCATCGATGATGCTACCGCGCTGCTGGGGTTTCGGAGTGGCCATCCTTGTCATCCGGACGGACGGCCGCCGGAATGGGCCTTCGCACGGTAAAGACCGATGAAAGGAGGCCAAATATAGCTGAAGGCCCCGGATGGCCCCACCGTGTAGAAGCCGTTGACAACTTGGTCTCAGAACATCCTTGTCAGCTTATTACAGGATACACTACTTTTGGCACCGCTCAGAGCGAACCGGTTCATGAAGATCTCCCTTCGATCAGTCCTTGTCATCTGCTTGGTGTTCGTCCCGGTGGCGGCTGGCTTGATGGCTCAACCGATCGGTGGCCCTCCCCCCTGCTGGCCGCCTCCTTGCATTCCCATTGACGGTGGCCTGAGCGCCTTGATCGCTGCGGGCGCGTTGCTCGGCGGCCGTAAAGCGCTTGAGTTGCGCCGGTCCCGCAAGCGTTCGATCTGATGCGCCCGGCCCGCCCCCGGCATGCGAACGAACGCATGGGGGTCTTGCACGATCCGATACTCCGGTTCTTCCTGCTCGCCGGTCTCCTTTATTTGGGTTGGTACCTGCTCTACGACCTGGTGATCCACCCGGCGGGCATCGTGGACCGCGCGGTGATCGACAACATCATGACGATCTCCGGTGGCATGCTGCGCACATTGGGCTATACCCTCATCCCCGAGCCGCACTTCGACCTGAACCGGTACATCGGGGTGCAAGGCGGCACGCAATTGTGGATCGGTGACCCGTGCAACGGGGTGAGCCTTTTCGCGGTGTTCACGATCTTCCTGGTCGCCTACCCCGGCCCGTGGAAGCACAAACTGTGGTTCGGAACACTCGGCCTGCTCAGCATCCACTTGATCAACAACGCACGGGTCGTGGCCCTCTGCCTGATCACCACGGTGGATTACGAGTTGCTCAACTTCAATCACGACTACACCTTCTATGTCATCGTCTACGGCTGGGTCTTCCTGCTCTGGTACATCTGGGTGAAGCGCTTCTCGCCCCGAACACTGCCGACCACCGATCCATGAGGAAGCGAACGGTGCTCGGGTCCGTTATCATCATCGCTGCGGTCGCCCTCGGCGCTGTGCGCGACTTCCTCTTCGTGAACCTGAACTACCAGATCGACGCTGTTGAGCATCGAAGCCCGATCTCCTATGCCCACTCCCTGTTCCGTGCCGCTGTGGCGGGACTCGACCTGAACGCCCTGAACGTGATGAAGTGGGGGCTCGCCATGTTGTACATCCTCCTGATGCTCACCGCGGGCATCGCGCTATCGCGTGTGCTTTTCGGTGATCATCGCTACCGCAGGCCCTTGGTGATCGGCACCGCGGCCATCGCCCTCATCTCGCTCGCGCTCCATCGCCTGGCCGTTTGGAACCCGGCATTGGAAGGCGTTTCCATCGCGCTCTCGCACGCCATCCAATATCCCGTGCCCTTGTTGTTCATCTGTGCCGCATCGTGGTCGAGGCCCGCCCAACAGCCGGAGGCCTCGACGACAAATTGACCCGGAAGATCCCCGGATCACCGTCGTTCGAACGCCTCCTTTGCGTTCCTTCGGGCTGACGTATGCTCTTCAACAGTACCCAGTTCTGCCTCTTCTTCTTCCCGCTGGTCACGGCGCTGTACTTCCTGCTGCCGCACCGCTGGCGCTGGCTGTTGCTGCTGGCCGCGAGTTGCTGGTTCTACATGGCCTTTGTGCCTTTGTTCATCCTCATCCTCGCCTTCACCATCGGTGTGGACTATGTCGCCGGGCATTGGATCGAACGCAGCCAGGGCGCCCGGCGCAAGTTCTTCCTGGTGGCCAGCATCGTGGCCAACGTGGGTGTGCTCGCCGCCTTCAAGTATTGGGATTTCCTCAACGGCAACCTCTCCGATCTCTTGGGCACTTTCGGCATCCACTACCATGCCGCCAAGCTGCACGAATGGACCTTCTGGGGCTGGCTCCCCGCTGGCCTGGTGCTGCCCATCGGCCTGTCCTTCCACACCTTCCAATCGCTGAGCTATACGATCGAAGTGTATCGCGGCCACCAGAAAGCCGAGCGGCATTTCGGTGTGTTCGCCCTGTACGTGATGTTCTATCCACAGCTCGTGGCGGGCCCCATCGAGCGGCCCGCCAACCTGTTGAACCAGTTGAACGCCACCGGCGCCACCGGCATACGATCTCGTTTCGAGTACGACCGCGTGGTGTGGGGCCTGAAGCAGATGCTCTGGGGCTTCTTCAAAAAGCTGGTCATCGCCGACCGGTGCGGTGCGGTGGTGGATCAGGTGTACGGACAATTGGGACACTACGAGGCACCGAGCCTCCTGCTGGCCACCTACTTATTCGCGATCCAGATCTACTGCGACTTCAGCGGCTACACGGACATCGCCTTGGGCGCCGCCCGGGTGATGGGGTTCGACCTGATGGTGAACTTCCGAACGCCATACCGCAGCGCCAGCATCAGCGAATTCTGGAGCCGCTGGCACATCAGCCTCAGCACCTGGTTCCGCGATTACCTCTACATCCCCCTCGGTGGCAATCGCGTGGTGCGCTGGCGCATGTTCATCAACCTGCTCGTCGTGTTCCTCGTGAGCGGCCTCTGGCACGGCGCCAACTGGACCTACGTGATCTGGGGTGGCATGCACGGCACTTACCTGGTGCTGGCCTTGTTGTTCGCCGGGTTCTGGCGGCGTGCCGGTCGGATCACTGGACCGGCGCGATGGCCCCGGATCAAGCGCATGGTCAACGTGATCATCACATTCCACCTGGTGCTCCTGGCGTGGGTGTTCTTCCGCGCCAATACCGTGCAGGACGCGTTCACCTGGTACGAACGCATGGTCTCAACACCGTGGCATGCATCCGACCTACTCGGCCTTTACAGGGGCATGAACACCAGCTTGCTCGATGTAACGATCCTTGTAACCGGCCTGTTCCTGTTCATCGATCCGGTGTTCGATGCATGGATCAAGCGCGAACGGCCATGGCCCAGCGGGACCAGGGGGCACATCGCGTTCGCCTCGGTGGCGGTGGCCATCCTGCTCTTCGGCTATTTCGGCGCCACCAGTTTCATCTACTTCCAATTCTAGATGAAGCGCCTCCTCTTCCAAGGTCTGAAGTTCTTCGCCGTCGGGTCGGTGCTTTACCTCCTGTCCTTCTTCGTGCTCACGCATGTGCGGATCGCCAACAGGCCGCTCATTTTCCGCACCAGCGATTACTACCAATGGAAAGGGGGCTTGGCCTACGCCAAGTTTCAGGAATGGGATCCCGGGGCACGATGGGATGCCATCGTGATCGGCTCCTCGCATGCTCAGCGTGGATACGATCCACGCACTTTCAGGGAACGTGGATATCGCATGTTCAACATGGGCAGTACCGCCCAAACGCCATTGAGTACCTATGCCATTCTCGATCATTATGTGACGCGGGAACGGACCGGCTTGGTGATCATCGACCTCTACGAAACCCCATTCCTGAAGGATGGATTAGAAAGCGTGAGCGACCTCACGCAGAACATGACCTCGGACGCCGCCGCCGCCGAACTCGCTGCTTCGCTGCGTGATGTGCGTGCGCTGAACATGTTCACGTTGCGCATGATGAACAAGAACGGACCGGCCATGTACAAAGACCCGACCTACACAGGCTCTGGTTTCGCCGCCAAGCCGGATTCCGTTCATGGCACGATCCACTACGATGTGGGCCGCCCGCTGGTGCTCGACGATCGCCAGAAGGAGTACTTCGAAAAATGCCTCGACCTCTGCGCGCAACGCGGCCTGCGCGTGGTGCTGGTCACCCACTACTATCCACACCAGAGTGATAGCGTCCGGCACGATAAGTTCAGGGCCTACGTGAACGGCGTGATCGCCGACTTCAATGCGAAGGCCACCGGGACGGGGCGCTTACACTGGTTCGACTTCGCCTACACCCATCATGCAAGTGATACCGACCACTTCTTCGACTACAGCCACGTGAACGCGGCCGGTGCTCGGCTGTTCAGCGAACAATTGCTCGATTCCCTCGTCTCCAGCGGCTACTTGCCGACCCGGTGAGCCGCCACCCTTCCCGCCAACTACTTTAGCCGACCATTTCCACCGCCCCATGCCCGAGACCGTTCCCTCAGCAGTCACCAAGCGCGACACTGCCGTATTCGATATCATCGCCCAGGAAAAGTGGCGCCAGACCAAAGGCCTGGAACTGATCGCCAGCGAGAACTACGTGAGCGAGCAGGTGATGGAGGCCATGGGTTCGGTGATGACGAACAAGTACGCCGAAGGGCTTCCGGGCAAGCGCTACTACGGTGGTTGCGAGTTCGTGGACCAGACGGAGAACCTGGCGATCGAACGCGCGAAGAAACTCTTCGGTGCGGCCTGGGCCAACGTGCAACCGCACAGCGGCGCACAAGCCAACGCCGCTGTCATGCTCGGGTGCTTGAAACCCGGTGATACCATCCTTGGTTTCGACCTGAGCCATGGCGGGCACCTCACGCATGGCAGCCCTGTGAACTTCAGCGGGAAACTCTACCGCGCCACCTTCTACGGTGTGGAGCAGGCCACCGGAAGGGTGGACATGGGCCGCGTTGCCGAGATCGCACGCAAGGAAAAGCCACGCCTCATCATCTGCGGGGCCAGCGCATACAGCCGCGATTGGGACTATGCCGGGTTCCGCGCCATCGCCGACGAAGTGGGCGCGTTGCTCATGGCCGATGTGAGCCACCCGGCCGGCCTCATCGCGGCGAAATTGCTCAACGACCCCCTGCCCCATTGCCATGTGGTGACCACCACCACGCACAAGACCCTGC
>JBDTNF010000176.1:0-18047 GCA_039933875.1 Flavobacteriales bacterium
AGGTGGAGATCGAACAGAAGGATTTCAAGATCACGATCAAGACCCCGGCCGGCAGGAAGGAGGTCCAAGTGCTCAGCGCGCCCGCGCCGACCTATGCTCCTGCACCGGTCGCAGCCGCTGCTGCAGCCCCTGCGACCGCAGCGACCGCCCCAGCGGCAGCCGCACCGGCGGCCGATGCCAAGTACGTGACCATCAAGGCCCCGATGATCGGCACCTTTTACCGCTCGGCCGGCCCCGGCAAGCCCGTGTTCGTGAACGTGGGCGATGAGGTAAAGCCCGGCAAGCCCATCTGCATCATCGAGGCCATGAAGCTCTTCAACGAGATCGAAAGCGACGTGGCGGGCAAAATCGTTAAGGTGTTGGTGGACGACGCCAAGCCGGTGGAATACGATCAGCCGCTGTTCCTGGTCGATCCTTCCTAACCCTGGATCATGTTCAAGAAGATCCTCATCGCCAACCGGGGCGAGATCGCCCTGCGCGTCATCCGCACCTGCCGGGAGATGGGCATCAAGACCGTGGCGGTCTATAGCACGGCCGACAAGGAAAGCCTGCACGTGCGTTTCGCCGATGAGGCGGTCTGCATCGGCCCGCCACCCAGCAAGGAGAGCTACCTGAACATGGTCCGCATCATCGCCGCGGCCGAAATCACCAATGCCGACGCGATCCACCCAGGCTACGGCTTCCTGAGTGAGAACGCCAAGTTCAGCAAGCTCTGCCAGCAGCATAACATCAAGTTCATCGGTGCCCTCCCCGAGCAGATCGAGGCCATGGGCGACAAGGCCACGGCCAAGGCCACCATGAAAACCGCTAACGTGCCGTGCGTACCGGGCAGCGAAGGCCTGGTCACCGATCTCACGGTGGCCAAGAAAGAAGCGAAGAAGATCGGCTATCCCGTTATCCTCAAGGCTACAGCCGGCGGCGGTGGCAAGGGCATGCGCCTGGTGTGGAAGGAGAGCGAGTTCGAAGAGGCTTTCGAAAAAGCCAGCCAGGAGGCCGGTGCCGCTTTCGGCAACGCAGGCATGTACATGGAGAAGTACATCCTGGAGCCACGGCATATCGAGATCCAGATCGCGGGCGACCAGTACGGCACCTTCTGCCACATGAGCGAACGCGACTGCTCAATCCAACGCCGGCACCAGAAGCTCGTGGAGGAAACGCCATCGCCCTTCATGACCAAGGCGCTGCGCAAGAAGATGGGCGAGGCCGCGATCAAGGCCGCTGCGAGTGTGAACTACGAAGGCGTTGGCACCGTTGAGTTCCTGGTGGACAAGGACCGGAACTTCTACTTCATGGAGATGAACACGCGGATCCAGGTGGAGCACACGATCACCGAAGAGGTGATCGACTACGACCTGGTGCGCGAGCAGATCAAGATCGCTGCCGGCATCCCGATCAGCGGCCTGAACTACGAGCCCACGCGCCACAGCATCCAGTGCCGCATCAACGCGGAGGACCCCTACAACAACTTCAGGCCGACACCCGGCAAGATCACCAGCTACCACAGCCCCGGTGGTCACGGTGTGCGCGTGGATACGCACGTTTACGCCGGCTATACCATTCCTCCGAACTACGACAGCATGATCGGAAAGCTGATCGTGAGCGCACAGACCCGCGAAGAAGCACTGGCCAAGATGGAACGCGCCCTGAGCGAATACGTGATAGAAGGTGTGAGCACCACGATCCCCTTCCACCTGCAATTGATGCAGAACGAGAAGTTCCGCGCGGGTGAGTTCACTACGAAGTTCCTGGAGGACTTCGAGATGAAGAAGCCCTGACGTCAGTCGCTCGCTGCGATGCGCTCGTGAACGAGCACATTCCCTTCCTGTTTGAACAGCACGCCGACATCGGTTCCCTGCGCGCGCAGCAGTTGCTGGGCCTGTGGTAGACTGTCCACGCGGAAAAGCGTGCGCTTCGCATACCACTGCACCTGTGGCTCGGGCGTGAAGCCCAAGGTGAACACCGCTTCGTCGGGCTGTGCCTCGGCTGCGATCTCCAGGCCCATGTCGCGCTCCTGCGCATAACGACCGTCATCACGACCCGGCAGCGGATTGGTGCGGTAGAAATACAGCACCCCGATCACACACGTCGTGACCAACACCGCGCTGGACCATCGCCCATGCAGGTTCGCCAGGGCGATCGCAGCAAGTCCGCACAGGAGTATGCCGCCCTTCAAAGCCGCGAAATCATGATCAGCGTATTGCAGCAGGAAGGCGTGGTCGAGCAGAACAGGCAGGCCCGTGAGTAGAGCGAACAAACCAAGTCCTGAAAGCTTCAGGATCCGCTTTCTGAACCCGATGCCGAGCGCGAGAGCAACAAGGATCACGGGCAGGTAGCCGGTGCGGTAGTTCACCAGGAGTTGACGAACGTGCGGCCAGGGCCCATCGACCATGCCCGCTGAACCGCGCACCGCGAACCGCCCGGTGTAGTAAGCCCACAGCGCATCGGCATCCACCACCTGGAGATAGCGCCAGGCAGTGAGGCCAAGTGCCAACGAAACTGCTGTCCACGTAACGAGGACGAGCTTCGCATAGGCGGCATCGCGTGACTTGAACCAACGCCACACCGCCAACGCAGTGACCGTCATCGCCACGAAAACGCCGGGCCAACTCGTGTAGACCGTGAGGAACAACGTCACGCCGAACGCCAGCAGGGATCGCCAACTGCCGAACGCTCCTCGTTTGAGCACACGCACGGTCACCACGAGGTTCAAGGCCCAGAGATTCTGCACGAACATGTCGCTCATGTAAGCGTTGCTGTGGAACCAGAGCGGGGCGGGCATGAACAGGTACAGCACCGCCGCGAACACCGGCGCGCGCGATGCCGCTTCGATCGTCAACAGTTCCTTCACGATCAGGTAGAGACATAACGCGGTCGTCAGGTGGAAGAAGAGGTTGAACAGTTCCAGCCCCAACGCATTGGGTGCGATGCCGGTAGCCAGGAACAAGAGGTACGGCAAGTCGTAGGCCAGCGGTGGATGCGAGAAATAGTAGGCGATGCCATCGCGCATGCCCGGAGCATCCGTGAATCCGGGTGGATACAGATCGGCCGGGCCGCTGAAGCTGATCGCCGGACCACCATGATGGGCAACGAAGCCGTCCGAGTACCAATTGTCAAGCACGATGAGCACCAGGGCCGTACACAGTTCGTGGTGCGCGGAAAGCGGCCTGTTCAACTGCGGCACACGCACCAGAACGCTAAGAGCGAAAGCGAACAGTACGATGAAGAGATCGCGGCGCGGCATCGGACGAATGTACCAGCGCTGCGCGCATAGCTTTGGCCGACACGGTTCCATTGGCGCGAATGATCAACACGAGCAAGGCCCCTCCCTTCTGGCTTATCACGGGCCTTTGCATCGTGGCGTCCTTCGCTCTCTTCCTTCCGGTGCTAGGGAGTTCGTTCTTCGCGGATGACTTCCTCGCAGTGTGGCGCATCGGTGTGTTGGGTGAATTGCGTCAGGTGTCCTTTTTCCGGCCATTGTCGGAGTTCACCCTCTGGATAAACAACATCATAACCGGACCGGTGCCCGCTGGCTATCGCGCGTTCAATGTGCTGGTGCATGCGCTGAACGGTTCGCTGATCTATCTGCTCGTGAACCGGTTCCCCGGCCTTCGGGAACACCGTCATGCAACAACTATGGCGTTGGTCGCAGCCGTGTTGTTCCTGGCCTATCCGTTCCATAACGAATCGATCGTCTGGGTCGTTGGTCGCGGCACTTCGATCGCAACCCTGTTCACGCTCACCGGACTGGTCGCACTGAACAGTGGCATGAGCGAACGTCGAAAGCTGACCCTGGTCCCGTTGTGCTGCTTCCTCGGAGCACTGGCCTACGAATCAATGCTGCTGTTCCCATTGATCATCACACCGATGCTGCTTCGCGGGTGCGCGGAGCAACGTCCCTTCCGACAGCGCATGGCTTGGGCCATGATCGGCACGATCGCGTTACACTTCGTATTGCGCTGGGCGTTCACCCGACAGGTGACGAACGCGTATGGCGGCGCGTTCTTCGATCGTCCTTGGGCCACTTATCCAATGAACGCAGCGAAGGTGCTCGGGCGTCTCCTCCTTCCACCTGTTGCGGATGAGCACACACAACTTCTTCGCTTCGCATTGCTCCTCACACTTCTCGCGGTCACTGCGTTCGTCTTCTGGCGCCGCTACTGGAGCGACCGCCCCATTCGCGTTGCTGCCGTTGATCTCCTCTGGATGCTTGGCGTTTCATGCGTCGTGGCCGTGGTGGCCAGCGTCAGCACCCGGACCAGTGAGAGCGACCGCTTCCTCTACATGCCTTCCGCATTCCTCTGCATCCTTATGGCATTGGTCCTGTTCACGCTGGTCGACGGGATGCTGCGCTGGGCAATGGTCGCACTGCTCCTCATCGGATCGTGCATCCTGCTTCAGGTCAACAATGCGCATTGGGCCACGGCATCGGTCACCATTGGTCGCATCGTGAAAGAACTACCGGCACCGCCGGACAATGGGCGTTTGTTCGTGAGCGGCTTGCCACAGGAGAACAATGGCGCGTTCATCTTCCGGCATGGGTTCCATGAGGGACTGTTGCTTGCCGGACGTGACACCGCACGCATTGTACGTGCCGACACCATCCTTTGGGGGGTGGCGAACCCGCGCGGCACTCCGACGCTTTCCAATGAGAACCGCCAGGACACGCTATTCCTGAGAACAAGCGATCAACTAGCGGTCTGGACGAGCCATGGATTCGCCGTCGGAGGGTCACGACCAACAGTACCTCGATGAACACTGGATTACCGGCCTCACTGTCGACATCATACGTCTCGCGTTCGCGACTCTGTCATTCGCACTGACAACGTTTGCCGTCCTATTTGCTCAGGCCCCGGACGCTCCAGGCCTGTCCAGAAAGCTCCGCGTATCGAAGGCCTTTACCCAGGCGTTTGGCTTGGCCATGATGTTGGTGGGGGTCCACTTCGGGATCGATCAGCCATCAGCTTCCAACCCAAGGCTGTTGTACATCCTAGGACGGTCGCGAGCGGTGGTGTTCACCGGGTCACAATGAACTTTCCGGACAGGACCGGTGCCGTGGAGGTCCCAACGACATGGAAGATCCCCGGAGGCGTCTCCGTAACATCGAGAACGACCTCGTCGCGCCCGCGGTATTTCACGGGCACCTGCCGGATGTTCCCGAGCGCATCATAGACCTTTAGATCCAGATGCTCCACACCCTCTCCGGTAATATGGACACACTCCGTGGCCGGGTTAGGATGTATGCGTACAACCGGACTGGAAGGAACGAGATCCACCAGGCCGGTCGTGTCGTAGATGAAGTGGGCGATGAATATATCGATCTGGCCTTCGGAGGTGAGGAGGAACTCACCCGGGCCGGGATCGAAGTCCATGGTTCCTTCAAAGATCCCGTAACCGAGCAGTGCACCATTTGATCGCTGGATCGTCCCGTTCAGCCAATCCCCTCCGCTGCCCCCGATCCAACTTGCACCAAGGAAGGTTCCATCGGGATCGATCGCGAGGAGGAAAATGTCCGCTTCACCAAAGACCGTTGTGCTCACGACACCGGGTCCGGGGTCCAAGTCGACTGGGCTGTCGTAGTATGAACCAGAGACAAGGATCGGTCCTTGGAGAGTTAATGTCACATCAAGGGCTTGCTCAACACCCGCAGCACCACAGCTGAATGCCCAGATCAATTCCCCGGCCGGGTCCAGTTTCGCCACGAACATATCGGGCTGGCCGGTGGGTCCGCTTTCCGTGAGAAGATGGGCACCCGGACCGGGGTCCACATCGACTATACCGAAGAAATATCCTGCCAAAACGATGTTACCCACGGGGTCTACGGCCATATCCACCGGAACAGTGCCCCACCCATTGATGGTGCGGCCGAATTGACCTGCACTGATCAGGTTACCTCCGGAATCCAACCGGATCAAGTAGTTGTCGCCATCGGCTTGATCCAGCGTCACTACACCTGCACCGGGATCGGCGTCCATGGAGGTCGCTATTGAGCCCCTTACAAGGATCTCTCCACCCGGGGCGGGTAAGATCTGATCCACACTATAGCCCATATGGACCGCCCAAAGCAATTCCCCTTGTGGGTTCAACTTGATCAAGAGACCCTGGCTACCAGCAACCGGGGGCATCAACTGGATATCCGGGCCAGGATCAACATCCATTGTATCTATGAACCGCCCGCCAAGGAGTACGTTACCTGATCCGTCGACCGCTAGATCGTAAGGAATGTCGTAAGCCGTATCGCCGAACTGCACTGCCCAGACCAACCCCCCGGAGGCATCGAGCTTCACGCAGAACACATCACTGGCGTCCACGGCTGTCAGTATCGTTACTCCCGGACCGGGATCAAAGTCCCCGCTGTCCTGGAACTGGCCAAGTGTCACAGACTCCCCGTTAGGCCCCGGTGCCACAACAGCCCCGTGATCAAGCCAGGTACCTCCACCCATGACGGCCACCCATAGCGGGCTCATACTGCTATCGTACTTGGCAACGAACACGTTGTCGACATTGCCAAGACCGGTACCCGTAACGGAGTATACATCGGGGCCCGGGTCGAAGTCCGCCGTTGCCCGGAAACTACCGGTGGCGAACAGGTTGCCGAACACATCCTCTTCAAGATCATTCATTACCTCAGCCTCGGGGCCACCCATCTGTGCAGCGCCGGCGAAGAACTGGGCCGTCGTTGGATGCCGACCCATTAAAGGAGCGAGCAGCAGCACCACCCGGAGAGTCGAGAAGTTCATGATCACAGCGTACGGTCGCCTAAAAAAGAGACGCTGTACTTGGAAATGGTTGTGTTCTGCTCAGCGAATGGAACCTGTCCAACACCCCTGATCAAAGCCCCTTGCTAAGCGCTCACCCCGACCTTCTTCGCCCCTCTTGCAGGGAGCATTTCCTTCACCGCAGCGATCAACGCCAGGTCATCGAAGCCGCACTCGATATAGAGCTCCTTCTGCGACCCGTGCTCGATCCAGCGGTCGGGAATGCCGAGCCGCTTCACCTGAGCATTGTATCCGTGGTCGGCCATGAACTCCAGCACCGCGCTGCCCATGCCGCCTTGGATGCAGCCGTCCTCGATCGTGACCACATGCTTGAACTTGCCGAAGACCTCGTGCAGCAGCATCTCATCGATCGGCTTCACGAAGCGCATATCGTAGTGGGCGACGCTATAACCTTCGGCCTGTAGTGCGTCGATGCCCTTGGCGGCGATGTTCCCGATGTGTCCGATACTGAGCACCGCGACGTCGTTCCCGGTGCGCACCTTACGGCCTGTGCCGATGGTGATCTCCTTGAACGGTGTCTTCCATTCGGTCATCACACCTTCGCCACGCGGATAGCGGATGCTGAACGGACCGCAGTCGCGGAGTTGAGCGGTGTACATCAGGTTGCGCAACTCCTCCTCGTTCATCGGTGCGCTCACGATCATGTTCGGCACGCAGCGGAAATAGGCAAGGTCAAAGGCTCCGTGGTGGGTTGGGCCATCAGCCCCGGCAAGACCTCCGCGATCGAGGCAGAAGATCACATGCAGCTTCTGTAAAGCGACGTCGTGCAGCACCTGGTCATACGCCCGTTGCATGAACGAACTGTAGATGTTGCAGAACGGCACCAAGCCCTGCGTGGCCATACCAGCGCTGAACGTCACCGCGTGCTGTTCGGCAATGCCCACATCGAACGCGCGATCGGGCATGGCCTTCATCATAATGTTCAACGAAGAGCCTGTGGGCATGGCCGGGGTGACACCGACGATCTTCTCGTTCTTCTCCGCGAGTTCAACGATGGTATGACCGAAGACATCCTGGTAGCGCGGGGGCTGGGGACTCTTGGGGACCACCTTGATGATCTCACCCGTCTCCTTGTTGAACAGGCCCGGCGCGTGCCATACCGTGGGGCTTCCCGCTTCCGCCGGCGCATAGCCCTTACCCTTCACGGTGAGCGTGTGCAGGATCTTCGGGCCGGGGATGTCCTTCAGGTCACGCAGCACCTTCACCATGTGCTCCACATCGTGACCGTCGACCGGGCCGAAGTAGCGGAACTTGAGGCTCTCGAACAGGTTGCTCTGTTTGAGCAAGGCCGTCTTTGTGGCGGCTTCCACCTTTTGGGCGATGGCCTGGGCGTTCGGACCGAACTTGCTCATCTTCCCCAAAAGCTTCCACACCTCGTCCTTCACCTTGTTGTAGGTGTGGCTCGTGGTGATGTCGGTGAGGTACTCCTTCAGCGCACCGACGTTCGGGTCGATGCTCATGCAATTGTCGTTTAGGACCACGAGCAGGTCGCTGTGGGCGGTGCCGCCGTGGTTCAAGGCCTCGAACGCCATTCCGGCCGTCATCGCGCCATCGCCGATCACGGCCACCACATGGCGGTCCTTCTCGTGCTTCAACTTGCTGGCCACCGCCATACCGAGGGCAGCGCCCACGCTGGTGCTGCTATGGCCAACGCCGAAGGTGTCGAATGTGCTCTCGCTCCGCTTCGGGAAGCCGCTCAGACCCTTGTGGATGCGGTTCGTATGGAAGACCTCGCGACGGCCGGTGAGGATCTTGTGCCCATAGGCCTGGTGGCCCACATCCCACACAAGCTGGTCATAAGGGGTATTGAACACATAGTGCAACGCCACCGTCAACTCCACCACACCCAAGCTGGCACCGAAGTGCCCACCTTTCACACTGACCACATCGATGATGAAATCACGGAGTTCCTTGCACACCTGCTCCAACTGGTCCTCCGAGAGCTTCCGCAGATCCGCCGGAAGAACGATGTGGTCCAAAAGCGGGTACGTCGAGGGCTGTTCGGGCATGTCCGGTGCAGGTGGGTGTACCAATGAACAAAGGTAGGGCTGGACCTGTTCGGTGCAGGGAACGTCAGGCCTGGCATTTGGCGTATGTTCGGCCCCGAAAAACGCGGTCGCGGAAGACCGACACGACTAACTTAGCCGCCGCTTTTCAGGACCCTCGACGCTCCTCACCGTGTCCACGCCACAGGATTACCTGCCCATCGTCATCCAGACGCTCATCGCGGTGGGCTTTGTCGGCTTCGCGCTGACGGCGGCTGCGTGGCTCGGCCCCAAACGACATGGCAAACACAAGGACGAAAGTTTCGAGTGCGGGATCGAGCAGCAGGGGAACGCGCGCATGCCGTTCTCGGTGAAGTACTTTCTTATCGCCATCCTGTTCGTGCTGTTCGATGTGGAGATCATCTTCCTGTATCCTTGGGCGGTGAACTTCAAGGAGCTCGGCATGATAGGGTTCGTGGAGATGGTGCTCTTCATCTTCTTCGTGTTGGCGGGCTTCTTCTATGTGATCAAGAAAGGGGCGTTGAAGTGGGAGTGATCATGAGCGACGAAAAGACCTCCATACAGCAGACGCCTGAGCGGGAAAAGCCCACCATCGTGCAGCCACCTGATGGCTACGCGGGGTCCGGCTTCTTCGCCACTTCGATGGACAAGGCCATCGGCCTGGCCCGCAAGAACAGCCTGTGGCCCCTACCCTTCGCTACCTCCTGCTGCGGCATCGAGTTCATGAGCGTCATGAGCTCGCACTACGACCTGAGCCGGTTCGGGATGGAGCGCTTGAGCTTCAGCCCGCGCCAGAGCGACCTGCTGATGGTGATGGGGACGATCGCCAAGAAGATGGCACCGGTGCTTCGTGAGGTTTACACCCAGATGGCGGAGCCACGCTGGGTGCTGAGCATGGGCGCATGTGCGAGCAGCGGCGGCATCTTCGATACGTACAGTGTGTTGCAAGGCATCGATCGGGTGATCCCGGTGGACGTCTACATCCCTGGTTGTCCGCCGCGGCCCGAGCAGATCATCGATGGCATCCTGAAGATCCAGGAGCTGGCGGCGAATGAGAGCCTGCGCCGTCGCTACAGCAAGGAGTACGAAGATCTGCTCACCAAATACAGCATCGACTGATCGTGCCTGCCTTCGCCATCAAAGCCGATCGCGATCAACTGGTCATCGACCGGCTGGGTTCCGCCTTTGCAGGTGACGTTCTTTCGCATGAACGACTTTATGACGTGGTATGCTTCACGGTGAAGAAGGGCCGCGTCCATGATATCCTTCGTCTGCTGCGCGATGAGTTGGACTTCAACTTCCTCACGTCGCTATGCGGCATGCACCATCCCGGACAAGAGCTGGAGCTCGGCGTGGTGTACCACTTGCACAGCATGCGCAACGGGCACCGTATCCGCCTGAAGACTTACACCACACTGAAGGAAGCCGAATTCCCCACCGCCACCGACCTCTGGCCCGCCGCCAACTGGATGGAACGCGAGACATGGGATTTCTTCGGCATCAAGTTCACGGGCCACCCCAACTTGATCCGGATCCTGAACATGGAGGATTTCCCGGCCTTCCCCCTGCGGAAGGACTATCCGTTGGAGGATCCGACCCGCCACGACAAGGACGATAAGATGTTCGGCCGATGAGCACCGCTACGACACCGGTCCTGGAAAAAGCGATCGTGCTGAGCGCTTCGCCTGCCCGTGTTTGGAAGGCGTTGACCGATCCGGCGGAGATCAAGATCTATCTCTTCGGCACCCTGGGCATCAGCGATTGGAAGAAGGGAAGTCCGCTGCGTTTCGTTGGCGAGTGGGAGGGCAAGAGCTATGAGGACAAGGGGACCATTCTCCAATTCGATGAGGGCCGGTGCTTCCAGTACAGCTATTGGAGTTCATTCTCTGGTTTGCCGGATGCGCCTGAGAACTATTCGATCGTTACCAACACGCTGAAACCGCAAGGTGCGGACACGTTGTTGGAAGTGCGTCAGGAGAATTTCGCGGGTACCACACAGTACGAGCACTCGGACCACAACTGGAACGGAGTGCTCGCAGCGATCAAGAAACTCGTGGAAGGATGAGCGAGATCCAACGCCCCGACTACTGGCAGCGCGACCTCGTAGAGGGCGCTGACATGCGTGAGCTCACCACGCTGAACCTCGGCCCCACGCACCCGGCCACACACGGCATTTTCCAGAACGTGCTCACGCTCGATGGCGAGATCATCCTCGGCGCGGAACAGACCATCGGTTATATCCACCGTGCGTTTGAGAAGATCGCCGAGCGTCGTCCGTTCTACCAGATCCCGACCCTGACGGATCGGATGAACTACTGCAGCGCGCCCATCAACAACATGGGCTGGCACATGGCCGTGGAGAAGCTTTGCGGCATCCAGCTCCCCAAGCGCGTGGAATACATGCGCATCATCGCCATGGAACTGGCGCGCATCTCCGACCACGTCATCTGTAACACCATCATCAGCCAGGACGCCGGTGCCACCACACCGTTCCTCTACGTGTACCAGTGGCGCGAGAAGATCTACGAAGTGTACGAGGAGATCTGCGGGGCACGCCTGACGACGAACATGGGCCGCATCGGCGGGTTCGAGCGCAACTTCACGGATCTCGCCTGGCAGCGGATACGAGCCCTCTTGAAGGAAATGCCCGCCGGGTTGAAAGAGTTCGAGAAGATGCTCGTGCGCAACCGCATCTTCATGGACCGCACCATCAACTGCGGCGGTTTCCCTGCCGATCGTGCGCTGGCCTATGGCTTCACAGGCCCCAATTTGCGGGCATGCGGTGTGGACTATGATGTCCGTGTTGCCGATCCCTACAGTTCCTACGAGGACTTCGACTTCATCATTCCCGTGGGCCAGAACGGCGATGTGTACGATCGCTTCATGGTGCGCGAACAGGAGATGTGGGAGAGTCTGAGCATCATCCGTCAGGCCATGGAGAAGCTGGACAAGATGCCCGACAAGACCACCTTCACGGCCGATGTCCCCGAATGGGTACTGCCGCCGAAAGAAGAGGTCTACAACCAGATGGAGGCACTGATCTATCACTTCAAATTGGTGATGGGAGAAAGCGCTGTGCCTGTGGGAGAGGTTTACCACTGTGTGGAGGGCGGTAATGGAGAACTCGGTTTCTACCTCGTTAGCGATGGCGGGCGCACGCCCTTCCGGGTGCATTTCCGCAGGCCATGTTTCATCTACTACCAGGCCTATCCTGAAATGATCAAAGGCAGCATGTTGAGCGACGCGATCCTCACCATGAGCAGCATGAACGTGATCGCCGGTGAACTCGATTCCTGAGATGGGAGCCACGATAAGAGCGGTAACCGCCACAGAGGGCACACTACCCTTCGCATTCAGCGAAGCGGCACTGGCCGAGTGCAAGCGCTTGATGGCGCGCTACCCGGAAGGCCGCAGCAAGAGCGCGTTGTTGCCGATCCTCCACATCGCACAAAGCGAGAACGACGGCTGGCTCAGTGTGAACGCGATGGACGCCGTGGCACAAGTGATGGGCTTGCGCCATATCGAAGTGTACGAGGTGGCTTCGTTCTATTCGATGTACAACCTGCATCCGATCGGCCGCCATCACCTGGAGGTGTGTCGTACCACGCCCTGCATGGTGCGCGGTAGCGACGACATCATCGAGCATCTCGAGAAGAAGCTGGGCATTCATGTGGGCGAAACGACGAAGGATGGAATGTTCACCTTGAAAGGTGTTGAGTGCCTGGGAAGTTGTGGTACTGCGCCCATGTTGCAGTGCGGAGCCAAGTACCACGAGAACCTTACCGTCGCCAAGGTGGACGCGTTGATCGATCAACTGCGCAACGAACCGCGCAACAACTACACCGACCAATGAGAAGTGGGCAGTGGGCAGTGGGCAGTGGGCAGTTTATCGCGCTCGGTATTCACCTTCGCGACTTTGCGACTTTGCGGTTCAATTTCTGAACGACATGGGCCGCAAACTTCTCCTCGAACACGATAACAAGCCTGGCATCCAGGGGCTTGAAGGCTACCGTGCGAACGGCGGTTACCGCAGCGTGGAGAAAGCGCTCAAGACGATGAGCCCCGATGCGGTGTTGGAGGAAGTGAAGAAGAGCGGCCTCCGTGGTCGTGGTGGCGCTGGTTTCCCTACAGGGCTGAAGTGGAGCTTCCTCGCCAAGAACTTCCCCCGCTACCTCGTGGTGAACGCCGACGAAAGCGAGCCCGGCACTTTCAAGGACCGTTACCTCATGGAGCGGATCCCGCACATCCTGATCGAGGGCATGATCACCTCGAGCTTCGCGATGGGCGCCAATGTGAGCTACATCTACATCCGCGGCGAGTACTTCTACATCTACCGCATCCTCGAACGCGCCATCGAGGAAGCACGCGCTGCTGGCTGGCTCGGCAAGAACATTCTGGGCAGCGCGTTCGACCATGATATCCATGTGCATGTTGGCGCCGGCGCCTACATCTGTGGAGAAGAGACCGCGCTCTTGGAAAGCCTCGAAGGCAAGCGTGGTAACCCGCGCATCAAGCCGCCCTTCCCTGCGGTGAAAGGCCTTTACGATCTTCCCACGGTGGTGAACAACGTGGAGACCATCGCTGCTGTGGTGCCCATCGTGAACGATGGTGGCGAGGAATATGCCAAGATCGGCATCGGCAAGAGCACGGGGACCAAGCTCATCAGCGCGGGTGGCAACATCAAGAAACCCGGCGTGTACGAGATCGAACTCGGCATCACTTGCGAGGAATTCCTGAACAGCGACGAATGGTGCGGCGGTGTCGAAGGCCGTGAGTTGAAGGCTGTGGTCCCCGGAGGATCCAGCGTGCCCATCATTCCTGCCGATCTGTATTTCCGCACGGCCAACTTCGAGCCGCGCCTGATGACCTATGAGAGCCTGAGCGATGGTGGGTTCGCCACCGGCAGCATGCTCGGATCCGGTGGGTTCTACGCGTACAACGACGCGCAGTGCATCGTGCGCAGCACCTGGAACCATACCCGCTTCTATGCGCACGAGAGCTGCGGCCAGTGCAGCCCCTGCCGCGAAGGCACCGGTTGGATGGAGAAAGTGCTCTACCGCCTGGAACACGGCCAGGGGCGCATGGATGACATCGATCTGTTGTGGGACATCCAGCGACGGATCGAGGGCAACACCATCTGTCCGCTAGGTGACGCGGCCGCGTGGCCCGTTGCCTCCGCGATCCGCCACTTCCGGGAGGAGTTCGAGTTCCACGCCACGCACCCCACCAAGGTGAAGGACCGCAACCATTTCGAGAAGGAACCTTTCAAGCGGCAACCGAAATTCGCCACCGCTTAACCATGGCCAAGGTCACCATCGATAACATCGAGATCGACGTTCCGGACGGGACGACGATCCTGCAGGCGGCCCGCATGATCGGCGAGCGCAACAAGGCGGACCGTTACGTGGTGCCCCCTACGATGTGCTACTACAGCAAGTTGAGCACGAGCGGAGGTTATTGCCGCACGTGCATCGTGAAAGTGACCAAGGGCAGCGAGAAGGACCCGCGCCCCATGCCCAAGCCGGTGGCCAGCTGCCGCACCAACGTCATGGACGGCATGGTGGTGGAGAACACGATCAACCAGGACCTGCTCGATTCGCGGAAAGCAGTGACCGAATTCCTGCTGATCAACCACCCGCTCGATTGCCCGATCTGCGACCAGGCCGGCGAATGCCAGTTGCAGGACCTCGGCTACGAGCATGGGGTGGAGAGCAGCCGCTTCCGTTTCGAGCGCCGCACCTTCGACCCGATCGACATCGGCGATACGATCAAGCTGCACATGACGCGCTGCATCCTCTGCTACCGCTGCGTGAAAGTGGCCGAGCAGATCACCGGCGACCGTGTGCACGGCGTGATCAACCGGGGTGATGTGAGTGAGATCAGCACCTACATCGCTGAAGCGATCGACAACGACTTCAGCGGGAACATGATCGATGTGTGTCCGGTGGGTGCGCTCACCGATCGCACGTTCCGTTTCGCCAGCCGCGTGTGGTTCACCAATCCGATGGACGCGCACCGCGATTGCAAGAAGTGCAGTGGCAAGGTCGTGCTCTGGATGAAAGCCAACGAAGTGCTGCGCGTCACCGGCCGCAAGGACCAGTGGGGGGAGGTGGAAGAGTTCATCTGCAACGAGTGCCGCTTCGACAAGAAGGACCTGGCCGCCTGGACCGTTGAAGGACCACGGAAGATCGACCGCCACAGCGTGATCAACCAGGGCCACTACGAATTGAAGCGCCAGCAGAAATTGCTGGACAGTGCCGCACCGAACGTTCCTGAACTCGGCCGGGGCGCCAAACAACTGAACAGCTGATGCTGCCAACCGCGATCTTCCTCCTGGTGTTGTTCGTGATCACCCTCTCGGTGGCCGCGTACGAGACCTATGGCGAGCGCAAGGTGGCGGCCTTCCTCCAGGACCGCATCGGCCCGAACCGTGCTGGTCCGTTCGGCATCCTGCAGCCACTGGCCGACGGGACCAAGATGTTCATGAAGGAGGACTTCGTGCCCGCCACAGCGAACAAGAAGCTCTTCTTCCTCGGACCTGCCATCGCGATGACCACAGCGCTGCTCACCGGCGTGGTGATCCCCTGGGGCGGCACGGTCACGCTCTTTGGCACAACGCTCAACCTGCAGGGCGCGGACCCCGAGATCGGGATCCTGTACGTGTTCGCCATGGTGAGCATTGGCGTGTACGGCATCATGCTGGGCGGGTGGGCGAGTAACAACAAGTTCGCACTGCTCGGCGCCATCCGCGCGGCCAGCCAGATGGTGAGCTACGAACTCGCGATGGGCTTGAGCATCGTGGCCTTGGTGATGACCACCGGTACGTTGAGCCTGAGCGGCATCGTGGAACACCAGATCGCGCACGGCTGGAACATCCTTGCGCAACCGTTGGGCTTTCTGCTCTTCCTCATCTGCGCGTTCGCTGAAACGAATCGGGCGCCGTTCGATATGCCGGAGTGCGAGACCGAACTCGTCGGTGGCTACCACACGGAGTTCAGCAGCATGAAGCTCGGCTTCTACCTCTTCGCCGAGTACGTCAACATGTTCATCAGCAGCGCAGTGATGGCCACGCTGTACTTCGGTGGCTACCATATCCCTGGTCTCGCAGGCATGGGTTGGGACCCGACGCTCGTCGCCTTCCTCGGCGTGGGGGCCATGTTCGCCAAGACGTTCTTCTTCGTCTTCTTCTTCATGTGGGTCCGCTGGTCCATCCCGCGTTTCCGTTTCGACCAACTGATGAACCTCGGCTGGAAGGCGCTTATCCCCCTCGCGATCCTCAACATCCTGCTCACTGGCGGCTGGTTGTTCATCAAGCCCATGATCTGGCCATGAGCACGGCGATGCAACCCCTCACGAGCCGCTCGAAAGTGGTGAGCGACAAGAAGATGACGCTCATGGAGCGCATCTACCTGCCGTCCATCATCGGTGGCCTCTTCATCACGATCAAACACTTCTTCCGCTTCAAGCGGCCCACGATCCAGTATCCGGAGGTGGAACGCCCCCGGAGCGACATCTACCGTGGCCAGCATGTGTTGAAGCGCGACGACCAGGGCCGCGAACGCTGCACCGCTTGTGGTCTTTGTGCCGTGGCCTGCCCGGCCGAGGCCATCACCATGGTGAGCGCTGAACGCAAGAAGGGTGAGGAACACCTCTACCGCGAGGAGAAGTACGCGAGCGTTTATGAGATCAACATGCTGCGCTGCATTTTCTGCGGGGACTGCGAAGACGCCTGTCCGAAGGAGGCGATCTTCCTTACGGACCGTATCGTGCAGAGCGATTTCCTCCGCACGCCGTTCGTCTTCGGCAAGGATGAGTTGGTGGAAACGATGGAGAAGAGCGGCCGCGTGGATGTGAGCAAACGGCAGACACCGGCGGTGATCAAGTTCAAGGAGAACCGGCAATACGCGCACAATCGCTGAGGGATGCAGTACTTTTTCTACCTCTTTGCGGCCATCAGCATCATCAGCGCCTTGTTGGTGGTGAGCGCACGCAGCCCGATCAACAGTGTGATCGCGCTGATAGTCTGTTTCCTCAGCATCGCCGGTCACTACATCCTGTTGAACGCGCAGTTCCTGGCGATGGTGCACATCATTGTGTACACGGGCGCGATCATGGTGCTTTTTCTGTTCGTGATCATGCTGCTCAACCTGAACAGCACCACGGAACCCATGAAGAAGATGAGCACCCGTGTCGCGGCCGTGCTGGCGGGCGGATTGTTCTTCCTCACGCTTCTGGCGGCCATTCGCCAGGGCGTGAACGTGGCACCGGCCAATGCGCCGGATGATGGCATTGGGCTGGTGCGCAGTGTGGGGATGTCCTTGTTCAGTGAATTCCTCCTGCCGTTCGAGGTGAGCAGCGTGCTCTTCCTCAGCGCGATGGTGGGTGCGCTGATGCTGGCCAAGAAGGATGCACCATCTTCCCTGCCGCGACCGTACATCGGCGGAGGGGATGTGGGCGCAGCCGCACCGCCCACCATGACGAAAGCCGAGAACGTGACCGTGTGAACATGGAGGCGATCAACTCAGCCATACGCGCCGTTCCCCTGGAGCACTATGTGATCCTCAGCTTCCTGTTGTTCAGCATCGGGATCGTCGGCGTGCTTTTCCGCCGCAACACGATCATCATCCTCATGTGTTTGGAGCTGATGTTCAACAGCGTGAACCTGCTGCTCGCTGCGTTCAGCGCCTACCACAGCGATCCCTCGGGCCAGGTCTTCGTTTTCTTCATCATGCTTGTGGCCGCTGCCGAAGTGACCGTGGGCCTGGCGATCCTGGTGATGATGAAACGCAATGTGGATAGCGTGGATGTGAACCAACTGAACCAATTGAAGTGGTGAAGACGGACCTCCTCGCCGCGTTGGTGCCCGCCTTCCCGCTGTTCGGGGCGGTCGTCATCGCCTCGATGCGCCGTTCGTTGAAGGGCAACACGGCGGGCATACTGGCAACGCTGATGATCGTGCTGTCTTTCACCTGTAGCGCGCTGCTCTTCGTTGGTCATGAGGTGGTGTCGGCTTTGCACGCCGCAGGTATGCATCAGGAGAGTCCGCCGGAAGGAGCGACACATATCGTGAAGCTCTTCGATTGGATCAACATTGGCGGCATGAACGTGCCCTTCGCTTTCCAGATCGATGCGCTCTCGCTGACGATGATGTTGATCGTCACCGGTATCGGCGCGTTGATCCACCTGTACTCGATCGGCTATATGCATGATGACAAGCGGGTGGCCACGTTCTTCGCCATGCTGAACCTGTTCACCTTCGCCATGC
>JBDTNF010000177.1:0-33130 GCA_039933875.1 Flavobacteriales bacterium
CGAGGTGATCGATCCCACGGGACGGGTGGTGCTGCAGCGCAGCTTGACCGGCGCCGGTCGTCAAACGATGGATGTCTCCAGCCTTACCAGTGGGATGCACTTTCTGCGGATCTCCGCAGCCGGGCAGCAGCGCGTGTTCCGCTTCGTGAAGGAGTGAGCACGACCATCCGGCCGCTACCTTTGGTGCCCTGACCGACAAGACCATGCGCACCGTCCAATTCCGCGAGGCCCTGAATGAAGCGATGAGCGAGGAGATGCGCCGCGACCCGAGCGTGTTCCTGATGGGCGAGGAGGTGGCCGAATACGATGGTGCTTACAAGGTGAGCAAGGGCATGCTGGCCGAATTCGGGGAGAAGCGCGTGATCGATACACCGATCGCGGAGTTGGGCTTCACCGCCATTGGCGTGGGCGCAGCGATGAACGGACTCCGCCCGATCATCGAGTTCATGACCTGGAATTTCGCGGTGCTGGCCAGCGATCAGATCATCAACCACGCGGCCAAGATGCTGCAGATGAGCGGCGGCCAGTTCCATGTGCCCATCGTGTTCCGGGGAGGCAACGGGAGCGCGGGCCAATTGGCCGCCACGCACAGCCAAAGCTTCGAGGCGATGTACGCCAATGTGCCGGGCCTCAAGGTGATCACCCCGAGCAATCCCTATGACGCCAAGGGCCTGCTGAAGGCTGCGATCCGCGACAATGATCCGGTGCTGTTCATGGAAAGCGAGCGGATGTACGGTGAGAAGGGTGAGATCCCGGATGGCGAGTACCTGCTGCCGATCGGTGTGGCTGACGTGAAACGTGCGGGCACGGATGTCACCATCGTGAGCTTCGGGAAGATGATGAAGGTGGCCTTGGGTGCTGCTGAAGAACTGCAGAAGGAGGGCATCGAAGCGGAGGTGATCGACCTGCGTACGATCCGTCCCTGGGACCACACCACGGTCATCAACAGCGTGCGGAAGACGAACCGGCTGGTGGTGGTCGATGAGAACTGGCCCATGGCCAGCATCAGCAGCGAGGTCGCCTACCGGGTCCAAAAGGACGCCTTCGACCACTTGGATGCCCCCGTGGTCCGGGTGAACCAAGCGGATACGCCGTTGCCCTTCACGCCGAACCTCATTGAGGCCTCGCTGCCCAGCGTGGCACGCACGGTGCGTGCCGTGAAGGAGGTGATGTACCTGGTGAAGTAGGAGGCGCTCCTTTCGTTCAACTGCGATCGTGCCCGGGGCGGGACTTGAACCCGCACAGCCCTTACGGGCCAAGGGATTTTAAGTCCCTCGTGTCTACCATTTCACCACCCGGGCAGGGTGTCGCGACCGTCCGAAAATAGTGATGCCTCCCACCGGGGAGGCATCTTCTGAGCGAGAAACGGGACTCGAACCCGCGACCCCGACCTTGGCAAGGTCGTGCTCTACCAACTGAGCTACTCTCGCAATGGGGCGGCAAATATAGAAACCGGTCCGAGATCCCGACAACCGGGCTTCAAGCTTTCTTCAGCTTCGGCTTCCGGCCGAGCATGCGCTTGATCTCGTGCAGCTTCAGCAACGCATCCACCGGTGTGAGGGTATCGATATCGATGGAGGTGATCTCATCCCGCATATCCTCCAGCAGCGGATCGTCGAGTTGGAAAAAGCTCAATTGGGGTTCCCGGCCAAGGCCCTCCAGGCCGGCTTTCGGGGCCCTCGCCGGATGCCCCTCCGCAGGAGCTTCTTCACCGAGGTCACCGGCGTGGCTCTGCTCCAGGTGCGCCAGCACCTTTTTGGCACGCTCGATCACCGGTCGGGGCATCCCAGCCATCTGGGCCACGTGGATCCCGAAGCTGCGGTCGCTGCCTCCCGGTACCAACTTCCGTAGGAAAAGGACCTTGCCGTCCACTTCGCGCACGGCCACATTCGCGTTGCGGATGCGGGGAAAGGTGGCCGCCATCTCGTTCAATTCGTGGTAATGCGTGGCGAAAAGCGTCTTGGGCCGTGTCGGATGCTCGTGTAGGAACTCGGCGATGGCCCAGGCGATGGAGATACCGTCGTAGGTGCTTGTGCCGCGACCGATCTCGTCCAGCAACACGAGGCTGCGATCACTCAGGTTGTTGAGGATGCTGGCGGTCTCGTTCATCTCCACCATGAACGTGCTTTCGCCGGTGGAAAGGTTGTCCGAGGCACCTACCCGGGTGAAGATGCGGTCCACGATCCCAATGCGCGCGGCTTTGGCCGGAACGAAGCTGCCGATCTGTCCCATCAGGGTGATCAGCGCGGTCTGCCGCAACAGGGCCGATTTCCCGCTCATGTTCGGGCCTGTGATCACCACGAGCTGCTGATCGGCCGGGTCGAGCACCACATCGTTGGCCACATACGGCTCACCGGGTGGCAGCAACTGCTCGATGACCGGATGGCGGCCTTCGGTGATGTCCAACACGCGCTCTTCGCTCAGCACGGGTCGCGCATAACGCTGGACGCGGGCGCTCAGGGCGAACGCGCGCACCACGTCGATGGCCGCGATCGCTGCCGCGGTCGCTTGCACGGGCCCGATCGAAGCCACGACCTCTTCGACAAGAGCCGCGTACAGTTCACTTTCCAGCGCTAGCATCCGCTCCTCCGCACCAAGGATCCGTTCCTCCAGCGATTTCAGCTCATCAGTGATGTAGCGCTCAGCACCCACCAAGGTCTGTTTACGGACCCATTCCGTTGGCACTTTCTCCTTGTGCGTGTTGCGCACCTCCAGGTAGTACCCGAACACGTTGTTGAAGCCCACCCTCAGCGAGGTGATCCCGGTCCGCTCACCTTCCTTTCGCTGCACCTCGAGCAGGAGTTCCTTCACATGCGTGGAGACATGGCGCAGCTCATCCAACTCCTTGTTCACCCCGTTGCGGATCACCCCTCCCTTGAGCAGGGTGGCTGGTGTGGTGGGTTCGATCGTTGCCGCGATGGAGGCCGACAAGGCGAGGGGAGGGACGAGCTCGCTGGCCGCATGGGCTAACGCCGGATCGGCGGATGCCAGGCGCGCGCGGACCCGTTCGGTGGCTTCGAGCGCATGATGCACCTGGAGCAGGTCCCGCGGGGGGATGCGACCTGCTGCCGCCTTGCCGGCGAGGCGTTCCAGGTCGCTGATGCGGTCCAACTCGGTGCCGAGTTCATCGACCAGGTCTTTATCGGCCAGCAGCGCTTCAACTCGATCTAAGCGGTTCTCAAGCAGGGCTCTGTCCAGAAGCGGAAAGAGCACCCAGCGCTTCAGGAGACGCGAGCCCATCGGCGTAATGCACCGGTCGAGGGCTTGAAGCAGCGTGCGCGCGCCTTCGTTCACCGGCGCGATGAGTTCGAGGTTGCGCACGGTGAAGCGGTCCAAGCCGACATGCGCTGTCGGTTGGATCCACCCGATACGTCCCACATGGGCCAGCCGGTCGTGGCGGGTCTCGCCGAGGTAGTGCAATACAGCTCCAGCTGCGCGCTGGCCGAGCTTCAGGTGTTCGATGCCGAAGCCCTTCAGGGACGACGTGGAGAATTGCCGGAGCAGCCGTTCGCGGGCGAAGTCGTCGGTAAAGGCCCAATCGTCCAGGTGGAACGCGTACTGGCGCTCGGCACAGGCCGCGATGAAGGGGTCTTTCAACCCGCGCGGTACCAGCAGTTCCTTGGGTGCATGCCCATCGAAGAGTTTCGCGATCTGTTCAGCATCATCCTCGGCAACGAGGAACTCACCGGTGGTAACGTCCAGGAAGGCAGCGCCATAACGGTCGCCATGACCACAGATCGCTGCCAGCCAGTTGTTCTCGCGCCGGTCGATGACCTGGTCGCTGAACGCGACCCCCGGAGTGACCACCTCGGTGACACCGCGCTCCACGATGGTCTTGGTGAGTTTGGGGTCCTCCAACTGGTCGCAGATCGCAACGCGGAATCCCGCACGCACCAACTTGGGCAGGTAGGTGTCCAGGGAATGATGGGGGAAGCCTGCCAGCTCTGTCTCCTGGTTGCCCCCGTTGTTCCGCTTGGTGAGGGTGATCCCCAGCACCCGGGACGCGGTGATGGCGTCGCTGCCGAAGGTCTCGTAGAAGTCGCCCACACGAAAGAGCAGCACCGCATCGGGATACTGTCCTTTGATGCGCGCGTACTGCCGCATCAAGGGGGTGTCGCCGACCGTCGTTTTCGCCATGTTCGTGCGCTTCTCCGAGCCCTACTTTCGTGGGGCGCACAAGGTAGGTAGGGGCTCGGGTCGTTCAGCCCGTGCGCCTCATCTCTTCCGCACATCTTTCCAACCGACAATGGCCAATGGCGACCGCAAACTGACGATGGACGAACTGGGCCGCGTGGCGCCCGAGGTTTATGTGGGACGGAAGCAGCGTGTCCGTGTGGTGCTTGATGATGTGCGCAGCCGGCACAATGTGGGGTCCATTTTCCGAACAGCCGATGGGTTTGGCATCGAAGGGATCATCTTGTGCGGGTTCACCCCCACGCCACCCCACCGGGAGATCGAAAAGACCGCCTTGGGTGCCACAGCCTCGGTGCCTTGGGAATATGCCCCGGATGCGGTGTCGGCCATCGCCCGGTTGCGTTCGGAGGGCTATCGGGTGCTTGCCGTTGAACAAACCCTGCAGGCCCTTCCGCTTCAGGAGGTCGTGGTACCCGTGGGGCAGCCCGTGGCCCTGGTTTTCGGGAATGAACTCCACGGTGTTTCGGACAGGGCCATAGCGGTTTGCGACGGTAGTGTGGTCGTACCCCAGCACGGGAGCAAGCATTCGCTGAACATCTCGGTATGTGCCGGGGTGGTGCTCTGGTGGCTGGCTGGCCGGGTCGACTAGTTGTCCACAGTACCCGAAAAGAAGGCAACCGTCGCGAATTTCACAGGTCTATGAGGATAGAACCTGCCGCGGCTTCCGGCCGTACAGGGGAAACCGTCTATATTTGGCTGCCTCCCTCCCCGCCCATATGCGTCGACCCTCTACTCGTTCCCTTCTTCTTACGGTCCTGTTGGGCGGCTTGGCAAGTTCCTCGGTGACGGCCCAGTACTTCCGGCAATCGTCCTATTGGAAAACGCACAGGCAGGAAGTCGAATTCGGGTTCGGTGTCTCGAACTTCCTCGGCGAGCTCGGTGGTCGTAACCAGATCGGTTCCCCGTTCGTGTGGGACCTTGAATTGAGCAAGACACGCCCCGCCGCCAGCTTGGGCTATCGCTATTACGTCGCCCGCAAAATGGCCCTGCGCGGCCGCTTTACCTACGGGGTGCTGGCTGGGAACGATAACCTCACCACTGAGCCTTTCCGGAACAATCGGAATCTGAGCTTCAAATCGGAGATCTACGAGGCGTCCCTTGTGTTCGAGTTGCACCTCTACAGGGAAGAGCTGGGGCACGTGTATGATCTGCGCGGGGTGAAGGGGACCAAATCCAGCCGGGTAGGTCTTTACCTCTTCGCTGGCATCGGTGGGTTCTACTTCGACCCGAAAGCCCAGTTCAACAATGCATGGGTCCGCTTGCAGCCGATGCATACCGAGGGCCAGGGTTTGCCCGGAGGCGCTGAGGAGTATGAGAACCTGCAACTGTGTGTGCCCATGGGGTTCGGTCTGCGAAAGGCCTTGAGCAAGGCTTGGAGCGCGGGTCTCGAACTGCAGTACACCAAGACCTTCACGGATTACATCGACGATGTGAGTACGAAGTACTACGATAATGAGGCGATCTCCGCCGCCTATGGGCCGGAGGCCGCCTATCTGGCAGACCCGAGCTTGGGCGTTGGTCCGCTCTACGAGGCCGGGTTGAACCCCACAGCAACGGGTGAACAGCGTGGCGATGACACCGATCTGGACGCCTACCTGTTCCTGAAAGTGCAGGTGGATTACAAACTGTACAAGTTCCGCAGCGGTGCGAAGAAGTACCGTTCCCGTATCCGTCGCCAGAAGATCGTGTTCTAAGAGCGCCGAGCGCACTTTCGAAAGGCCTTGCTGAACGCAGGGCCTTTCGCCTTTTGAACGGTTCTGTTCGACCTTGTTCGCTTGCCAAGGTGCTAGGGTCAACCGGAGAAGTAGGGGAACCACTTGAAGAGGCGAAGTAAGTGTGCCGCAACGAGCACAAGGCCTTGTAAGACCAGAAGTCGGTTTCGAACATCTCCCTTCGTTGAACGGATCACCCATACGCCGATCAAACTCGTGATCTGCGTTACGATAAGTAGAGCGGACATGACCAACACGCGATCCGCATCGGGGTCGGATGTACTCCCGTCCCAGCCCATAGAGGTGAGTTCAGCGAAGCCATCACCACGCAACCACCAAAGAGCGTTGCGGCTGAGACAAAGGCTATCTGAGACCCGTCCGTCCAGGCCCGAAGCTACCCTGCTGGGGAAAACGAGAAGCCCCCGCCTTGCGGCGAGGGCTTCGAAGCTTTGAAGCTGGTTGGCTCAGAGACCGAGCTGGCCTTTGAAGGCGCGGAACTCGAGGTCCTTCATGGCCTTCTCACGCAGGCTGGCATCCTTCTGCACGGCCATGCCGATGTGGTTACGCACCATATCGCCGTTGTTCTGACGGGCACCGATGATCGCCATCAGGTAATGGCCCATGGCGGTATCGTCGCCACTTTGCTCCAGGATGCGTTGCGCACCGGCGGCATCACCACCGAGGGTCTTCGCCAGGGCGGCGTTGAAGGTGTTGTTACCACCCATGTTGCTGCTGGCTGAGCTGTAGTCGCCGTTCTGGATGTCGATCAGGCCCATGTTGTACTTCACCTCAGGACCGGCGGCTGTGGCCTTGTGGTAGAGTTCCATGGCCTTCTTGCGATCGCCTTTCAAGCGGGCCACCACACCGAGGTTGTTGGTGCTGATCGGGTTGTCCGTGGTGCTGTTCGCGCGTTGGAACTGGGTCTCGGCCTCGGCCAGCTTGTTCTGCATCATCAGCACATACCCGGCGTTGTTGGCACCACGGTAGTCACCGGGGTAAACACGTGCGGCTTCGTTGTAGATGCGCAGTTGCTCGTTCAGGTCGGTCGTCAGGGTAGCGGCGTAGAGCAATTCTTCCACGCTCAGGGAATCGGGCATGGTACGGCTCGCGGCGGTGATCTCCTCGTCGCTCCGGCCCACCACATCGTAGTTCAGCACCATTTCGCTGCGGCGCAGGGCGGGCAGGATGTTCTCGGCGATCTCGGTGTAGGTGGCAGCCATGTTCTTGATCTCCGATTCACGCTGGGAAACATCAGAATACATCTCCAACACGCGCAGCACCAGGTCCTTGTCCTTCACGCTACTGGCTTGCATGGCTTTCTTGAAGCCATCCCAATCCTCACCACGGGGCGAGAGGGTGTAGAGGGAGTCGCCTTTGCCAGCGGCCACCTTGCCGCGAGCCATCTCGCCCTTGGCCCATCCCTTGGCGCTCTTCGCGCGATCGTCCGCCAGATGCTCGTTCAGAGCCAGTTCACCTTCGGGGCTGGCCCACGCATCGATCGCCATGCCTTTCAGGGTGATGTTCGTTTTGGCCGCCAAGGCCTTGATGAAGGCGGCCATGGACATCACGTCGGCATCCTTCAATTCCCCGGGCCGCACCACGCTGGCGTTCACGAGGTAGTTGATGGTGGCTTCCTCGCTGTGGCTGGTGATGCGCTGGAACGCGTCACGCGCCAGGAGCACCTTGTCGTCGCTCTTCATCAAGTAAGGCGTGGTGATGACACCATCGGCGATCTTGAACGGGTCGAAGGGCAGTTCCTTCTTGCCCTGCTTCGCCAGGATCTTGATCATCAACTCGCTCTCGCTCATCGCCGGGGTGTAGGCCACCTTGTGCGTATAGCTGAAGGCTTTGCCGGTCTCGTAAGGGATCACCGTACCGTTGCCCACGGCCTTCTCCCCTTGGAAAGCGACCATTTTATAAGGCGTTTCGCCACCGGTATAGGTGAGCGTGGGCGTCAACTCCACCAAGGCCTTCTTGGCGAAGTATTTGCCCGGGAAGTTCCCGTTGATGGACACAGCCACCGAGTCACCCTGCACGATCAGCGGATTGGGGTCGACGGTGTACTTGATGTTCTCAACGTACTTCTTCATTTTCCCAATGCCACCGCAACCGGTAATGACCAGTGCTGCGGCGGCCAGAAGGGACATGCCTTTGAGGTGGCGCTTTTCCATGAATTCGCTGCGTGTTACTTGATTTCGGCTGCAAGTATAACCACTCCCCCGCAGGGACGTTCCGTTCGGTCCGATCAATTCTTCACAGGGCGCCGTGCGCATCAGGGAGTTACGACGCTGTATCCCGCGGGGATCTCGGCGTCCAGCAGCGCGAGCAAGCGTTGATAAACGGCTGCGTCGTTCATCAGATCCTTGTCCTGCAGGTCCACCACAAGCACGTGTGAGCCCTGTCGTTTCTGCAAATGATCGAGGTAGTGTTCCTGCAACCGCATGAGGTACTCGGCCCCGATCCGTTGCTCGTAGGAACGTCCCCTTGCGCGAATGCGTTCGCGCAATCGCTCCATACCGAGGTGCAGGTAGACGATCAATTGCGGTTGCGGCAGGTCATTGAACATTATTCCATACAGGTCGATGAAAAGCGCATATTCATCGGGCTGCAGCGTAACGCTGGCGAAAACCAGCGATTTTCCAAGTGAATAGTCGGCGATGGTGCACTGGGTGAAGAGGTCCTGCTCGGTGATCCGCTTGAGCTGGTGGTAGCGCTGGGCCAGGAACGACAATTCCACGGAGAAGCCATACCGTTCAGGTTCTTCATAGAAACGAGGCAGGAACGGATTGTCGTCGAATTCCTCGAGCACCAACCGACCGTTCCGTTCGGCGGCCAGACGGCGGGCCAATGTGGTCTTGCCCGCCCCGATGAGCCCTTCGATCGCGATGTAGGAGTAGCGCATTGTCGCGTCGTTGCAGCGTGGTCTCAGCGAGGCGTGCGAAGATCGTTCAGCAGTTCCAATATGGTGCGGCCCAGCAGGGGATGCTGCCACGAGGGCACGATGTCAGCCGATGGGGCCAGTGCGAACCAGCGCTCGTGCATGCGGGGATGGGGCAGCGTAAGTGTGGGGGAGGAAAGGACCAGGTCGCCGAAAAGCAGGATGTCGATGTCGATCGTACGTGACGCATAGCCACCGCTATTGGTGCGCTCGCGCCCCAGCTCATGTTCGATCCCCAAGGCCACGGCCAGGAGCGAGGCGGGATCGAGCTTCGTCCTCACAAGCAGGGCCCTGTTCAGGAACAAGTGCGGATCCGTGAAGCCCCATGGTTCGGTCCAGTGATCGCGGCTCCGCGAGATCGGTTGGCCAGCGCGCTTGCTCAAGAGGTTCTCGGCGGCGGTCAGCGTGGTCGGCGGATCACCCAGGTTCCCGCCGAGCAAGAACAGTACATCGTTCTCAACCGCCATGTGGGGCCTAAGGTATCGGTGAATGGCACCTCCCATCCCCATGAGTTCCCGCTCGTGTATTCGGGCCGAAGCGCCTGCGGGCAAGGGGGTAGTTTCGGATCCGCAAGACCAAAATCGCGTCCATTCCCATGAGACAGTTCCTCAAGTTCATGCTCGCATCGATGATCGGCACCCTGCTGATCGGGTTCGTGCTCGTCGTTGTGTTCATCGGCATGCTCGCCGCATTGGGTGCCAGTTTCGCATCCGAAGGCAAACCCACCACAGTGGAGGATGGTAGTGTCCTGCACCTCACCCTGGACGAGGAGATCGTCGATCGCGGGGACAAGAACCAGTTCAACCTGGACTTCGGGCCGTTCAAGCAGGAGGGACGCCTTGGGCTCAACAACATCCTCGCGAGTCTTGAGCACGCCAAGACCGACGACCACATCGAAGGCATCTTCCTCGATCTTTCCTCGGTGTCCACGGGGTTCGCCACGTTGCGCGAGATCCGCCAGAAGCTGATGGAGTTCCGGAAGGAGAGCGGCAAGCCCGTGGTGGCCTATGCCGAGTTCTACACGCAAGGGGCCTACTACCTGGCCACCGCGGCCGATGCCGTCTACCTGCAGCCCAAAGGGGAACTGGACTACCGCGGACTCCGCAGCGAATACATGTTCTTCAAGGGCATGTTCGAAAAGCTCGATATCGATGTGCAATTCATCCGGGGCAGCAACAACAAGTTCAAGAGCTTCGGTGAAGTGTACACCGAGGATCACATGAGCGACGCGAACCGCCAGCAGGTGCGCCTGATCATGGACGGCCTCTGGAGCGACCACCTGGCCGCCGTCTCCGAGCAGCGCAAGATCGAACCGGCGCGCTTGAACATGATCGCCGACAGCCTGCTGGTGAACAACGCCGAAGCAGCAGCCCGCCTGGGCCTGATCGATGGCGTGAAGTACCGCGACGAAGTGCTCGATATCCTGAAAGAGCGGATGGGCCTTGATGCCGATAAGAAGATCGAGTTCGCCGAGTTGGGCCAATACGCCCGGTCGTTCCATGGGCACGGCAAGGGCGGTGAGGAGAAAAAGAAGAAGGATGA
The DNA here is from genome assembly GCA_039933875.1 of Flavobacteriales bacterium. Lineage (GTDB taxonomy): Bacteria > Bacteroidota > Bacteroidia > Flavobacteriales_F > PHOS-HE28 > PHOS-HE28. Next base: position 10,387 of record JBDTNF010000177.1, read on the forward strand.
AGGCAAACTCGCCATCATCTACGCGCAAGGTGGCATCTCCAGCGGTGAGAGCGACGATGGCACCATCGGCAGCACATCGCTTGCCGAGACCATCCGCGAAGCGCGCGAGGACAGCACCATCAAGGCGATCGTGCTGCGCGTGAACTCACCGGGTGGCAGCGGCCTGGCCAGCGATGTGATCTGGCGCGAAGTGAAACTGGCCACCGCCGTGAAGCCCGTGGTGGTGAGCATGGGCGACGTGGCGGCCTCCGGTGGTTACTACATCAGCGCAGCGGCCACGAAGATCTACGCCGAGCCGACCACCATCACCGGTTCCATCGGTGTGTTCGGCATCATCCCCAACATGCAAGGCTTCTTCAAGAACAAGCTCGGCATCACCTTCGATGGCACCAAGACCCACCATTATGCGGACATGCTCACAGTGAGCCGCCCGCTGAGCGAGGACGAGAAACGGATCATCCAGAGCTACGTCGATGAGTTCTACGACGGGTTCAAGGAGCGGGTGGCCGAGGGCCGTCACATGACCGTCGCACAGGTGGATAGCATCGGCCAGGGTCGCGTATGGACCGGCATCGATGCCAAGGCGAACGGCCTGGTGGATGAGTTGGGCGGGTTGGAGGACGCGGTGAAGGCCGCCGCCGCACTGGCCGGGATGACCGAATACGATGAAGTGGAACTGCCGCGGCAGAAGGCGATCATCGAACAGATCATGGAGGACCTGAACGGACAGGCGCGCATGTGGGTGGCCAGCGAATTCCTGGGCGAGGATGTGCAGATGCTGAACCAATACCGCCGCGCCATCGAGGTGAAACAGCAGATGGGCATCCAGGCCCGCATGCCTTTCGACCTCATCGTGCAGTGACCATCACGAACCACTAAGAACCACGAAAGGCCCCGGATAACCCGGGGCCTTTCGCATTTCCTGCCGGAGCGATCACTCCACCACCAACCGTTCTGTCGCCATGCGCCCGCGCGCATCCCACACCTCCACGCTGTACACACCGCTGTGCGCCATTGTGAGCGTGGTGTAGTGGTCGGTTACATTGTTGCGCTGCACCTCGCGGCCAAGGGCATCGCGCACCACCAGGGTGGCGTTGCGCGGCAAGGCCTCCAATGCAACAGTACACGCGCCACTTGTGGGGTTAGGGTACACGCTCATAGGTGCTTCCGGCACTGCATGCGTGTGGGCTGCTGTGCTTATGTCGCCTCCATGCAACCGTGTTACAAAGCGTTGCAACAAATCGTTGGTGGTGCCATCGTCGTAGCCGTTGTATGCGCCCCAGATGTAGTAGTGGGTGCTATCCGCATCGGGCATGATGCCATTGAGCCATCCATAGGTACTATTCTGATAAACATAGGGGCCCACCCCGCAATCATCGAACACATCCATTACCGCTCCGGTGCTATCGATCATACAAATACCACGGCGAGGAAGCCCGTTGACATATTGAAAATTCCCCATAGCGATAATCCGGCCCTGGCCCCGGTCGTGCAGCCGAGAGAGCGACATGCCGTAGAGACCTCCAGGTAGAACGCCGAGCGTAAAGTGCGGCGATGCGAATGATGGGTCCAGCGAACCATCTGCCAGGAAGCGCGCCAATTTCAAGGTGTCTTCCGGAGCCACCGCGCGGCGAAAATTCCCCGCGAAGTAGATCCTCCCATCCTCCAAGGGCAGGTAATCATCCGCTTCACCCCAATTGACCCCTGTGTGGTAGATGGTATCAAGTGCGCCGTCGGCGTTCACCTTGAAGATCTTGTCGCACGGGTGGCCATCGAACTGTGTGCAAGTTCCACTGCAAATGAACTGTCCGTTGCCAAGTTCCTTGAAGGCATAGACCGCCCCATTGCCCTTGCGATGCGTGCGGGTGGTATCCAGGTAACCCTGGTTGCTGAACCAGATCAGGTTGTACAAACCCTCGAACCCCCGCACCGTATCGCTCAGGGTATGCGCACCGCTCATCAGCACGCGGCCATCGGGGTATACAAGGTAATCGCCGCCTTGCAATGCGGAGAAGTATGGCGCATTCACCATATCGAAGGAAAGATCAAGCGTGCCGTTCAGAAATTGTCGACGCATGCCAGGTCCATTACCCGCATAGACTCGATCATTCCAGCGTGTGAGCTTTCCCCCCATGTACGCCACATCCGCGAAACTCAAATTGCGAGTACCATCCAGATTCAGCAAGGCTCCTGAGCGGAAGCTCATGTCACCCGGGAATTTCATCCGCCCCGAGATGATCACGGTCCCATCCGCAAGTGGGAGAATGGAATTCACATACTCCGACTCAATATTGGTACGGAATGCTGTGTCCAACACGAACGACTGGGCTGTGGCCAGCACGACCGCCGCAAAAGCAGCCGTGCTGGTTAACAACCGTTGTCCGAGCTCTCTTCTCACTGGATGATGAGCCGTTCCATATGGCGTACTGCGCCAGCCTGGTATTCCACAAGATACACTCCCGGAGCAGTACCGGGAACATCCCACAGTTGCTGGCCGTGGCCCGTGCGCATGGGCAATAAGGCAACCGCCCAAAATCACGAAAGGCCCCGGATAACCCGGAGCCTTTCGCTTGCCCTAACGATCAGTATCACTGACCAAAACCTGATGACTGGAACGGTGGGTCGGGAGAAGAGGTTTCAGATCGCATCAATTTTCCACGAGCACGTGGTGCCCGCTGTGGTTGCGCACGTTCAGTACGCGGCCATCCTCCCAGATCAGGTACTGGCCCTTGATGCCCATGAGTGGGCCGCTCACCTCCGGTGTCTTCTCCAATGAAACGCTGGTGATCTTGGGAGGATAGGCGAGCACGGGGTAGTTGAGCACGAGCGTCTCTTCGTTCTCGAGCACGTATTCGCGGAGGTCGTGTCGCAGGGCAGTGGTCGCTTGTGCGCGCATGGTCCGCAATGCTTCGCCATCAGGGAGCACTTGCTTGAGCATGGCGCGCCAATTCGTCTTGTCGGCGAGTATGCGCTTGAGGTCCACTTCGATGAGGCCCGCGAGTTGACGGTACGGAACGCGCGCGATGATCAATGCCGCCACCGCGCCTTGATCGATCCAGCGCACAGGTACTTGTGTGGAACGCGTGACGCCGACCTTCACACCACCGGTCTGGCTCAGGTAGACCACATGGTCGGTGGCGTGGTACGCACGTTCCCATTCGGGGTCACGGCCTTCGCCCAGGTGCGCGCGACAGAGTTCAGGGCGTACGATGCACTCCGCCGCTTCGGGTGCGCTGGTGAAGCAGGGGTAGCAGAAGCCCTGGGCGAAGAGTTTCCTCACCCGCTTGCCGCAGCTCATGCAACTCAGCGCCCCTGTCGCACGCAGGGTGAACGATGCGCCGATGAACGGTGCGAGCTCCAGCGCGGCATCCCCTTGAGCAAGGGCATAGTGCACCTTCCCGCCCGGCCCGGGCACCGACCCGGGTTCGAAGCCCGCCAGCATCTTGCTCAATGGAATTCCGTCCTGCATCGTTCGCGGTGTGTATCTTTTGGGCTGAAGATAACCGTGCGAACTTCGCGCACCGCTGCTCGTGACGCCCCTCAACACGCTGTTCTCCTTCCTGATCAAGAAACGGCTCCAGCAGATCGAGCTGTTCCGCGACAACCCGCGCATGGCGCAGCTCGAGGTGTTCCACTCGTTGGTGCGTGCGGCGCGCTACACCGAATGGGGGCGCAAATACGACTACGCCACGATCACCGACCCCGACGAGTTCCGCGAGCGGGTGCCTTTGCAGGACTATGAGGATGTGAAGCCCTTCGTGGAGCGCCTGCGCAAGGGTGAACAGAACCTGCTGTGGCCAACGGACATGCGCTGGTTCGCCAAGAGCAGCGGGACCACAGGGGATCGCAGCAAGTTCATCCCGGTGAGCCGCGAGGCGTTGGAGGACTGCCACTACAAAGGCGGCAAGGACCTGATCGCGTTCCACTACGACCAGTTCCCCGAGAGCAAGCTCTACCAAGGCATGAGCCTGGTGGTCGGCGGCAGCAGCAACATCGAACAGTTCAGGGCCGATGCGTACAGCGGCGATCTCTCGGCGATCATCATCCGCAACCTGCCCATATGGGTCGAAGTGCGCCGCACGCCGGTGATCGAAACAGCGTTGATCGAGAACTGGGAAGTGAAGATCGAGCAGATGGCGCGTGAGACCATGCGCGAGGATGTGCGTTGCATCGCCGGTGTGCCGTCGTGGACCTTGGTGCTGTTCCGGCGGATCCTGGAACTCACAGGGAAGAAGCATATGCTCGAAGTGTGGCCGAACCTCGAGCTCTTCATGCACGGCGGCGTGAGCTTCCGTCCGTACCGTGCACAGTTCGAAGCGCTGATCCCTTCCTCGACGATGAACTATCTGGAGAGCTACAACGCTTCCGAGGGGTCCTTCGCCATCCAGGACCGGCACGATGCTGATGACATGCTGCTTATGCTGGACTACGGCATCTTCTACGAGTTCATCTCCATGGACGACGTCGGGAAGCCGGCGCCGCGCACGTTGTTGCTCGATGAAGTGGAGGCCGGTGAGCAATACGCCATCGTGATCAGCACCAACGCGGGGCTGTGGCGCTACATGCCCGGCGATACGGTCCGCTTCACCAGCGTGAAGCCTCATCGGATCCAAGTGAGCGGGCGCACGAAGAGCTTCATCAACGCGTTCGGCGAAGAGCTGGTGGTGGAGAACGCGGACCGTGGCATCGAGGCCGCATGCAATGCCACGGGAGCGGTGGTGAGCGAATACACCGCGGGTCCGGTGTACATGGAGACCGATGCGCATGGCGCGCACGAATGGATCGTGGAGTTCGCCACGGCCCCCGATGATCTGGCGCGGTTCGTGGATGTGCTGGACAGCACCATGCGCGAACTGAACTCGGACTACGATGCCAAGCGACGGGGCGACATGGCCCTGCTCCGACCGCAGGTGCATGCTGTGGCCCCGGGCACCTTCTACGAATGGATGAAGCAACGTGGCAAACTCGGTGGGCAGAACAAGGTGCCGCGCCTGAGCAATGATCGGATCCACCTGGACGCACTGCTCGCACCCGTTACATCATGATGCGGTCCTCCATCCTTCTGGCATCGATCCTCTTCGCGTCCCTCGCCTCCGCGCAGGAACCGGTGAAGGAGTATTCCATCCCCGGTCACTTCGACCTGTTCACCACCGATGAGATGGGCAACGTGTACGCCCTGCGCGGCGATGTCCTCGAGTTGTACAATGCGCAAGGACGGTCGTGGGTGCACAACAGCGTGAAGACCTTCGGCCGCATCCAGTGCATTGATGCGTTCTACTCGCTGAAGCCGATGGTGTTCTCACCCGATCAAGGCCAGATGGCGGTGCTGGACAATACCCTCAGCCCGCAGGGCAGCGTGATCAACCTGTCGCGGGCGGGTTATTCGCAAGTGGTGCTCGCCTGCATGGGTGTGCAGAACGCCTTCTGGTTCTTCGATCAACGGGAGCTGGCGCTGGTGCGTGTGGACAACCAGTTGCAGGAGCTGGCGAACACCGGACGGCTCGATCAGTTGCTCGGCTTCACACCCAAGCCCATCGCGATGCAAGAGGCGGACAGCCGCCTCTACCTCAACGACCCGGACCAGGGGATCCTCGTCTTCGACCTGTTCGGGACCTACGTGAAGACCATTGCGATCAAGGGTGCGCGCAGTTTCGAAGTGCGGGGGGAGATGTTGTTCTTCTTCGGCGATGCCGGTGCGCAGTTGTACGACATGAAGTCGTTCGCCGTGCAGCCCTTCGTTGCCAACGCACCGGATAGCGCCACAGTGCGCGACATGCGTGTGGAACGGGGGCGTGTGCACCTGCTGCTCGAGGACCAGATCCTGGTACGGCCGCTCGGCACCGAACCCTGATCACACCACGACTTTTCCACATCCCCCTCCGCGAACGCGGGCGCGGGTATCTTCGCCCTTCCCACGCAACCACCATGCACATCGCGATCGCAGGCAACATCGGCTCCGGCAAGACCACCCTCACCCAGCTGCTGGCCAAACATTACAAATGGGATCGGCTGGAAGAAGCGGTGGACAACAACCCCTACCTGTTCGATTTCTACAAGGACATGCAGCGGTGGAGCTTTAACCTGCAGATCTTCTTCCTCAACTCGCGCTTCGAGCAGTTGATGGAGATCCGCCGCAGTGGTCGCAACGTGATCCAAGACCGCACCATCTATGAGGATGCTTACATCTTCGCGCCCAACCTGCACGCCATGGGGTTGATGACCACCCGCGATTTCGAGAACTACCACCGTCTGTTCCTGAACATGGAGCACAGCATCGCGCCGCCGGACCTGATGATCTACCTGCAGGCGCCGGTGGAGAAACTGGTGAAGCAGATCAGTGAGCGCGGCCGTGATTACGAGAACTCGATCAGCATCGATTACCTCAAACGCCTCAACGAACGCTACGACGGTTGGATCGAGAAATACGACAAAGGCAAGTTGCTGGTGATCGACGTGGAGGACAACTCCTTCCACACCAACCCGGAGGACCTCGGCCGCATCATCAACTCCATCGATGCGGAGATCCATGGCCTTTTCCCGAGCGAGCCGCCGAAGGCCCTCGCCAAGATCGCGCCCAAGGCTGGTGCCCGCGTGCCGCTGAAGCCGATACCCGCCGCGAAGCCCGCAAACAAGGGAGCGAAGGTGCTGGTGAAGAAACGCTGAACGGGAACGTTCAGGAACGAAGAAGCCCCCGATGCATCGGGGGCTTCTTCGTTGGGGACAACGCGCTCACTCCTTCACGAAGCGGCCGAGCACACGCCCCCCTCGTCCTGAGCCTGTCGAAGGATCGCGCGCGCGCAACACGTAGCTGCCCGGTGCCAACGCCCCGATGGACAGCACGGCTTCGTCGCGGCCCATTGCGTTGGCGCGCAGCACCTCGCGGCCTTGGAGATCGGTAACTGCCAGGGTGCGCACATCTCCCAAGGGAGCCACATGCAAGGTGGCCTTCGCGGGCACTGGCCATAAGCGGCTGGTCGGTTCTCCAGTTCGCTCCTGCACGCCCGTGGCGAAGTCCGGCCCGTAGAGCCGCGTTACAAAGCGCTGGTCCGGGTCGTTGGTGGTGCCGTCATCATAGCCGTAGTAAGCTCCGTAGATGTACATCATGCTATCGGCAAGGTGCGCGGCACCGCTGATGTGGGTATAGAATATCCCGGTGTGATAGAAGGGCCCGCAACCCTCACCGGTGAACGCGGTGTTCAGCAACTCACCGTTCTCATCGAGCAGGGCGATCCCACTACGCGGTTGCCCGTCCACCTGATCGAAGATCCCGTGAAGGAGAATGCGGCCACCGGGTAGGAGTGTATGACCGGGCAGCGTCAGGCGCTGGTACTGTGCGCTGCGCACAACGATGTCGTTATTGAAAGTGGGGTCCAACGAACCACCGGGCAGGTAGCGCACGAACTGGGTGGTGTCCGTGGCGCCATCATAGGTCATCACGAGGCCACTGGCCAGTATGCGCCCATCCTCCAAGGGTGTGAACGTTCGCATTTCGCCAGAGGTCAGTGCGCTTTGGAATGTGGGATCCAACGCTCCATCGGCATCCACCTGGAAGATGTTCGCCGTGGGCTGCCCCTCGTACTCCGTGCAGGTTCCACTACAGATGAAACGACCATCGGGCAGTTGCTCGAACTGGTATACTATACCGTTGCTGGTACGATGGGTACGCGTGGTGTCCAGGTAGCCGGTATTGCTGAACCAGATCAGGTTATACAGTCCTTCGAAACCGCGAACGCTATCGCTCAGGATATGCCCACCGCTCATCAGGATCCGCCCATCGGGGTAGACGTGATAGTCACCACCCTGAAGCGGAGAGAAATATGGTATTCCTGATACCCCCATTTGAAAGCCCAAGTCATTCGTCCCATCCTCCAGAATGCGGCGCACCGAAACATTCCCAGCAACATAGAACCTATCCGTCCAAGGAACGATCTTACCGCCACCAAGACCGCTTTCGTAATACGTCAAGTCGCGTTGCCCGCTGGACATAAGCCTTGCCATTGTCACATACTCGCCCGCAGGGCTGAACCTGATCCGTCCGGAAAGAATGACTTTCCCATCCACTGTTGGCGCGATGGAGGATACATACCAATCGTCGATATCCGTCTGGAACGTCGGATCCAAGGCGAACGGCTGCTGGGCCAATAAGTGAATAGGCAAAACACCAACCAAGGCCACGTTCACTAGGCACTTCGCTCTTGTTCTCATGGCCGCACGATGCGTTGCCGTTTTGCGAGGGATGAATTTAGGCGCTGATCCCCCACACCAGCATCACGGTCGAAAGCGAAGAAGCCCCCGATGCGTCGGGGGCTTCTTCGTTGGGAACGATCTTCCGATCAGAGCTTGCCGCTCACATCGAGTGTCTTCACTTGCACGGTGGCATCGCTGGTCGCCTTCACCTCCTGCGAGGTCGCTGGTACTTCCGGAGCGACCTCCATCTTGTTCTCGTTGATGTGCGGTGCGATGATGAGCGCCACGATCGACGTGAGCTTGATCAGGATGTTCATGCTCGGGCCGCTGGTGTCCTTGAACGGATCGCCAACGGTATCGCCGGTCACAGCGGCCTTGTGCGGCTCGCTACCCTTCTTGAACTCTTTGCCATCGATCATCACACCTTTCTCGAAACTCTTCTTGGCATTGTCCCATGCGCCACCGGCGTTGTTCTGGAACATGCCCATGAGCACACCGCTTACTGTGATGCCGGCGAGCAATCCGCCCAGCGCCTCCGGACCGGCGAGGAAACCCACGAGGATCGGCGAGATCAACGCGAGCGCACCCGGAGCGATCATCTCGCGGATCGAAGCCTTGGTGCTGATGGCCACGCACTTCTCGTACTCGGGCTTGGCCTTGCCTTCCATGATGCCCGGTATCTCGCGGAACTGGCGCCGCACTTCCTTCACCATATCCATCGCTGCTTTGCCCACCGCGCTGATGGCGAGGCTGCTGAAGAAGAACGGGATCATGCCACCGACGAACAGCATCGATAGCACTTTCGCCTTGTAGATGTCGATGCCTGTGATCCCGGCCATGCCGACGTAGGCTGCGAACAACGCGAGTGCGGTAAGCGCTGCGGAAGCGATGGCGAAGCCTTTCCCGGTGGCGGCCGTGGTGTTGCCAACAGCGTCGAGGTTGTCGGTGCGTTCGCGCACTTCCTTGGGCAGGTGGCTCATTTCGGCGATACCGCCCGCGTTGTCAGCGATGGGGCCGAACGCGTCGATCGCGAGTTGCATGGCCGTGGTGGCCATCATGCCCGCTGCGGCGATCGCCACACCGTACATACCGGCCAGTGTGAACGACCCCCAGATGCCAGCGGCCAGGATGAGGATCGGGAGCACCGTGCTCTCCATGCCCATCGCCAGACCACCGATCACGTTGGTGCCGTGGCCTGTACCGCTCTTTTGCACGATGCTGTCCACAGGACGGCGGCCCATGCTCGTGTAGTATTCGGTGACCATGCTCATGAGCGTCCCGACCACGAGGCCGAGGATGATCGCATAGAACACATGCATGCTGGTGATCTCGGTGGAGATCCCGTTGCGCACGAACTGCATGGTATCCGGCAGCATCCACTGGATCAGCGGGTAGCTGGTGATGGCCACCAATACCATCGCGCCCCAGTTGCCGAGGTTCAGCGCCTTCATCACGCTGTCGCTGTCCTTGTTGATCTTCACGAAAAGTGTTCCGATGATCGAGAACAGGATGCCGAGACCGGCGATCACCATCGGGAGCAGGATCGGGGAGAGACCATTGAAGTGGTCACCCGTGGCGATCACTTCCCGGCCCAACACCATTGTTGCGAGCATGGTGGCCACGTAGCTGCCGAAGAGATCGGCACCCATGCCGGCCACATCGCCCACGTTGTCGCCTACGTTGTCGGCGATCGTGGCCGGGTTGCGCGCATCATCCTCGGGGATGCCGGCTTCCACCTTGCCCACGAGATCGGCGCCGACATCGGCGGCCTTGGTATAGATGCCACCGCCCACACGGGCGAAGAGCGCGATGGATTCAGCGCCCAGCGAGAAGCCCGCGAGCACTTCCAGGCACTTCATCATCTGCTCCCCGTTCGCGTTGCCATCGGTCACGTACATGCCGAGGAACACGATGAAGAGGGTGCTGAGGCCGACTACGGCCAGGCCTGCGACACCGAGACCCATCACGGTGCCTCCGTTGAAGCTCACCTTCAAGGCTTTCGCCAAACTGGTGCGTGCCGCTTGCGTGGTCCGCACGTTGGCCTTGGTGGCGATGCTCATGCCGATCCAACCGGCGAAGGCGCTGAAGAAGGCCCCGATGAGGAAGGCGATGGCGATGACCCAATCGCTGTGCGGATGCAGGGTGCCGCTCCAGGCGAGCAGCACGGCCGCGATCACCGCGAACACGCCGAGTACTTTCCATTCGGCTTTCAAGAAGGCGCTCGCACCGCGTGCGATATAACCCGCGAGCTCCTGCATGTTCGCATCGCCGGCGTCCTGTTTGCTCACCCAAAGGGCCTTGCCGATCATCACCACCAGGCCCACTACGCCCATCAAGGGGATGTAGTACATCAGTTCACTTCCCATTCTCGTTCGGTTCTTCGTTCGTTAACGTCCTGTTCTTCAAGTACAAAACACGACCCTTTGCCGTGCGGGGCGCAAAAATAGAAGAATGGGTGGAATGGCCTGCCCTGCTCGGAACGCCCGACGGTACCCGGCTACATTTGGCCGATGACCGAACGCACCCGCATCGCGCCCACGCCGAGCGGGTATTTGCATGCGGGCAACGCGATCGGTTTCCTCATCACCGCGCGCTTGGCGCAGGAACGGAAGGCGACGCTGCGTTTGAGGATCGATGATCTGGACGCGGAGCGTTCGCGACCGGCTTACATCGCCGACATCTTCGATTCACTGGAGTGGCTCGGGATCCGCCGGGATGAAGGACCGACCGGGCCGGAGGATCAAGCCGCGCGCTGGTCGCAGGAGTTGCGGATCCCACGCTATCAGGAATTGCTCAGCGAATTGGCCGCGGCTGGTCACCTCTATGGCTGCACCTGCTCGCGGCAGGAGATCATCGCCTGCTCGTGTCGTGAAGAGCGCATAACCCTGGACGCACCTGCTGTGAGTTGGCGGTTGCGTGTGCCGGATACCTGCTCGCTGGAGGTAGTTGGGTTCAACGACCGAACGCGGGTGGACCTCGCCGGGCTCCTGCATGATCCCGTGTTGCGGCAGCGCACCGGTAGACCCGCCTACCAGATCGCGTCGCTGGCCGATGATGTGGATCATGGCATCACGTTCATCGTGCGCGGTGTTGATCTGCTTCCTTCCACGGCCTGCCAGTTGTATCTCGCGCAATTGCTTGGACTGGGCACCTTCGCACACGTGCGCTTCCTGCACCATCCATTGATCACCGATGCGAAGGGCAACAAGTTGTCGAAGTCCGAAGGTGCTTCTTCGTTGAGGGCCATGCGCCAAGCCGGCATCGCACCGGGCGCATTGCGTCGACAGGCCCAGACGATGCTCGAAGGCTCACTGAAGTGATCGGGGTCACACGGCCCACCCTGCCGTCGCGATGGAGATCCCGACGAAGAGGAGCACGAACAGGCCGATGATGAACCCGATGAGGGCGAAGCCCTTGCCAGCCTCGTCGTGCGAGCGGATGTGGCGCAAGGCGATCGCCCCAAGGGCGACAGTGACCACGGCCGCGAGCAGCACCGCGAGCGTGCTTGTGGTGAGGAAACCCAAGGTGAGGCTGCCCAATGCCAGCACGAACACAGGCACCGCGAGCACGTTCCACTTCTTCTTCGGCATCAGGTTCTCTTCACCGTCCTGCGTTGCCATGATCCTTTCGGGAAGGATCGCCGCGCGCAACAAGTGAAGCCTTGTGAGGGGATGGACGATCCGCAAGGGTGCGATACTGGCGGTGATGGGAGCGGAGGTCCTCACCACGGCGATCGATCGCTCCTGTGCAGCGACCAGTGCCTTGTTGTGCACGCGACGCACGGGTATCATTCGCTCAACAGTGGTACGGTTCGTCACTGGCGTTCGATCGTTGCGGAAACCGAGATCCACGTTCCAGCCCGGACGGTACTTCCGCTTTTGGATGAGGCCTCCGGTCACAACGTGCCGATCGGTCGTGCAGGCACTGAGCAGGATCACACACGCGAACAACAACAGAGCGATACGGGCGAAGGCGAAGCGGGACACACGACGAAAGTAGCCCTTCACCACCGGGCGGATGATCAGGGAATGAGCCGGAACGCATCGCCATCGAAGATCCCCTTGTCGCTCAGCTTCACGTGGGGGATCACCAGCAGCGCCATGAACGAGAGCGTCATGTACGGTGCGCTCAGCGTACTGCCGAGTTCCTTGGCTTCGCGGTCCATGGCGGCGTAGGCATCGGCCACCGTGTAGGCATCGGCATCGGTCATGATACCGGCGACGGGCAGCGGAAGAACGCGGTGGTGCGATCCATTCGCCATGCTGATGCCGCCGCGCTCGTATATCACGAGGTTGATCGCTGCGCAGAGATCCTCATCGTTCGCGCCCACGGCCACGATGTTGTGACTGTCATGCGCCACACTGCCCGCGATCGCACCGCGTTGCAACCCGAAGTTGGTGATCCACCCGACGGCAGGCGGGGCATCGGCGTAGCGGTTCACCACGGCGATCTTCAAGAGGTCCTTCGTCGCATCGGCCACGCAGCGGTCATCCTTCAGGGTCGGTGGCATCCAACGCTTGCGTGTGATGAGCTGGCCGTCCAGCGCTTCGATCACGAGCAGGTCTTCGGTCGTTGCAGGAACGCGGAAGTCCTTCGGATCCTTCGCTGAGCAGTTGAACCGGTTGGGTCGTTCGCTCGGCACACTGGCGATCAGCGAGCGTCCCTTCTCCGCGACAAGGCGACCCTGGACCCACGTGCGTTCCACACGGAAATGTGCGAGGTCCTCAACAAGGATGAAGTCCGCGGGATCGCCAACGCGCAATTGGCCCAAAGGCAGCTTGTAGTGCTCGATCGGTGCGAGGCAGGCGGTGTGCAGCACCTTGAACAGGTCGATGCCGTGCGCCACGGCACGCGCACAGAGAACATTGATATGACCCTCGACCAGGCCGTCGGGGTGCTTGTCGTCGCTGCAGAACATCATGCGACCGGGACGATCGTGCAGTAAGCCGATCAACGCATCGAAGTTCTTGGCCGCGCTTCCTTCGCGGATCTGGATCAGCATGCCACGCTCCAATTTGTCCAGTGCTTCTTCGGCGGTGAAACACTCGTGATCGGTGGCTATGCCTGCGGCGATATAGCGTTGCGCGGCGTCGCCACGGAGACCGGGGGCATGCCCGTCCACCGGTTTGCCAAGGCGGTGGGCGTGCGCGATCTTCTTCAGCACGTCCGCATGGCCATTGAGCACACCGGGGAAGTCCATCATCTCGCTCAGGTAGAGGATCTCCTTGCGCTCCAACAAGCGACCGACCTCATCGGCGTCCATGCGGGCACCGGCGGTCTCGAACACCGTGGCCGGAACGCAACTCGGCGCCCCGAAGAAGAAGTGGAACGGCACCTTCCGTCCGTTGTCGATCATGAAGTCCACACCGGCGGTGCCCAGCACATTGGCGATCTCGTGCGGATCGCTGATGGTGGCCACGGTGCCGTGCGTTACCGCCAGTCGCGCGAATTCGCTCGGGATGAGCATTGAGCTCTCGACATGCACGTGCGCATCGATGAAGCCGGGAAGGAGGAAGTCGTTCACCGGGCCGCTCGCTTCGCGGATCTCCACGATCCGCCCCTCGCGCACGATCACTTCCGATGGCGTTATGCGCTGTGCGCGGATGTCGACCAGTTTCCCGGTGATGCGTTGTTCGTTCATGTACTGGCCGGAAAGCGGAAGCGCCCCATTACGCGAAGATCCTCCAAATGCGCTGGGCGATGCGGAAGCCGAACAGGCGATGGAAGAAGAGATAGGTCCTGCCCGTTGTTGGCGACGGTCCGGGGACGAAGTTCTTCGGCAGTGATCGGTCGTGGAGTTCGATCGCGCTCTTCCGGTCGTGATGGTACAGCACACGGATCGAGTCGAACAGGAACTGGGTGTAGGGCTGGATATCCCTGGCTGTGCTGCTGGCGCGGAGGTGTTCCAACATGCGCGAGCGGAGTTCCACGTAACGCACCCAGTTCTCGGCCACGTTGGTTTGCGAGATCGAGCCGCTAAGGCGTTTGCGCACCGTGGTGAGCGACACCGGGTCGAACTCGGCGCGCGCGCCGTTCCGTAACATGCGGAACATCAGGTCGTACTCCTGGCTGCTGTACTGCTCCTCGTTCCAGGCCCCCGCGCCGATCACACTGGAGCGCTTCCAGAGGTTGCTTACCGTGTTGCCGAGGTCGGCGTGCATCAGGTTGAACCACACGTCCAGCCCCGGCTTGTCATAGATGTGATGCCGCATGATGCTGCCATCGGCGTTCTGGATGGTGTAGCTGCCAGCGATGATGTCGGGCTTGTCCAGTGTAGCGGTCAGTTCCACCTGGTGGGCGATCTTCCGCGGGTCGAGCAGGTCGTCCGCGTCCATGAGCTGGAGGTATTCGCCCGTGGCATGTTGCAACCCCTTGTTCCGCGCTGCGGCGGCCCCCCTGTTCGTTTGCTGGATCACGCTCAAGCGCGCAGGGTTCGCGGAACGCACTTCTTCAATGATCCGTTGGGTGCCATCCGTGCTGCCGTCATCCACACAGATCACTTCCAGGTCCTGGTGCGTCTGGCCCAGAACGCTCTCCAGGCAGGGACGGATGTAGTCCTCGACGTTGTAGCAGGGTATGACAACCGAGATCCTCATGCGCGGGAGCGGTGGGAACGGTTGGGCATCGAAAGGGGCGACGGAGGGTGGTGAGCGAAGATAGAAGGACCCGCTTCAGCGTATTCGAGCGTTCGTCAGGCGAGGAATGAGCCACGCTGCCGGCCATGAACCACCTGTCCATCACAGGCCCAACCGTTCGGCGCCACCGATCCGGTGCCCACCCACCGCGCGGGATACCTTTCTACTTACGCACCAACCAACCACCCCATGGTCAAGCGGTCCATAACCACGGTACTCGCCTGTCTCGCCGGTTGCCTGTTGATGGGCAGCGTTGTGTTCACCGGTTTACACGGCATCGCTGGCAAGTGGCGGCTCGTGGAATTGTACGGGACGGATGTGGCCCAATTCGCATCACCCGTGACCTTGGAATTCGACAAGCGGGGTGTTCTCGTAGGGCATTCGTCCTGCGGGCTGTTCACCGGTAGCTGGCGTGCTTGCGAGAACGGATTGCGCATCAAGGACCTCGTGCCCTCCACCTGTGCGTGCGGCGAGTTGCGCACTGTGGAACGCAAGCTGCTCGACGCGATGGGCGAAGCAGAACAGCATCGCCTGGAGAAGAACCAGCTGGTGCTGATGCACCACGGCAAGCGGGTCGCCTTGCTCGTTCCGGTCGGCTGATCAACTCACGTATCGATCCAGCCTTTGCGTTGGAGGGCGTAAGTCAGGCTGTAGCGCTTGTGCACATCATCCATGGTCCGGACGTCGACGTTGAGCGCGAAGTAGGCGGCGCATCCTCCGCGACGACCTTTACCGGTTCTGCGCCGACCGGGATAGGCGCTTGTTTCAGGCCTCTGCCGAAGATCAAAAGCGCACCGAGGCCTCCAAGTATCGAGGCACGCAGGAGCACACTGCGGAAATAGCTGGAGAGCTCCGGCTTTCCGCGGCGCAACACAAGGCAACCGACAGCGGTCAACGCGCAGCAGAAGGTGCCTAGCATGACGTAGGCGTCAGCCAGGGGCCAATGCTGGAGCTTGAACAAGAACCCGATGAGCATCGTGCTCAATGCGAAGCCGCCCGCGATGCTGAACCCGACGACTTGGTCGCGCATCGTGGGCCTGCCGAACCAGACAACCGCCAGCGGGAAGTAGAGGAGGGCGAGGGAAGAAAGGCTCAGTATCAGAAAGACACCCGCGAAAGGCCAATGCTGGATCTTGAACAACAACCCGATCAGCGCGATGCCAAAGAGGATCCTCTCAGCTAGTTTCATGTATCGGTCCGGATGCGTGGTACTCGAACGCCGAGGCACCACGAAGTAACGAGCCGGATCCGATCAATTCCCGAACATCTCCTTCACCTTCTCGAAGAAGCCTTTGTCCTTCGCGGTGGGTTTGGGATGGAAGCCCGGACTGGTGCGCAACTTCTCCAGCGTGGCCTTCTCTTCCTTGGTGAGGTCGGTCGGCGTCCATACGGCCACATGCACGAAGAGGTCGCCCTGGCCATGATGGTGCACACTCGGCAGGCCCTTGTGCTTGAGCCGCAACACATGGTTGCTCTGGGTGCCGGGCTCGATCGTCACTTTCGCTTTACCGCTCACGAGCGGCACTTCGATCTTGATGCCCAGTGCAGCGTCGGCCATGTTCAGGAAGACTTCATAGTGCAGGTTGTTCCCATCGCGCTTCAGATCCGGGTGCTGTTCTTCTTCGATCACCACCAACAGATCGCCGGGTATGCCACCAGCGGGGGCTTCATTGCCCATGCCACTGATGTTGAGTTGCATGCCTTCCTCGACACCAGCGGGGATCTTGATCGGTACCACCACCTCTTCGCGCACCAGGCCATGCTCATCACTTCCCGGCGCACGTTTGCTCACGGTCTGTCCGATGCCACCGCAGGTCGGGCAGGTCGCCACGGTCTGCATCTGGCCGAGGAAGGTGCTTTGCACACGGCGCACCTGGCCGCTGCCGCCGCAGGTCGAGCAGTTGCCGTACTCGCTGCCTTTGCCGCGCACGAGTTTGGTCACCTTGATCTTCTTCTCCGCACCGTGGGCGATCTCCTCCAGGTTCATCTTCAGCCGCACCCGGAGGTTGCTGCCTTTCACGGTGCGCCCGCGCTGGCCGAAACCACCGCTGAACGCGCCGCCGAACCGTTCGCCGAAGATGTCGCCGAACTGGGAGAAGATGTCCTCCATGTTCATGCCGCCGCCCTGGAATCCGCCACCGCCGCCGCCCATGCCCGGCGCGTTGTGGCCGAAGCGATCGAACTTGGCCTTTTTGTCGGCGTCGCTCAGGATCTCGTACGCGCTGGCCGCCTCCTTGAACTTCTCCTCCGCGGCTTTGTCGCCGGGGTTCTTGTCCGGATGGTGCTTGATGGCCTGTTTGCGGTAGGCCTTTTTGATCTCGTCCGCATCGGCATTACGGCCGACACCGAGCACTTCGTAGGGATCCTTCTTGCTCATCCGGTCACATCTTGATGCTGGCTCGTGGGGCGGATCATGATCCGCCCTTACTCGCCGACGACCACTTTGGCGTAGCGGATCACTTTGTCGTGCAGTGTGTAGCCGTTCTCGATCACCTCGATCACCTTGCCTTTCAGGTTAGGGGTGGGCGCCGGTGTCCGGGTGATGGCCTCATGCCGGTCGGTGTCAAAGGGCTGGCCTTTGGCATCGGGCATGGCCTTTACGCCCTGGCTCCCGAGGATGTTCACGAGTTTGCTGCGGATCAGGTGGAAGCCCTCCTTCACCACGGCGATCTCGTTCGTTGTTTCGTTATTGGCGATCGCGCGCTCCATATCGTCGAGCACCGGGATCATGCTCTGCAGAGTGTTCTCCCCGGCGAACTGGATCAGTTCAAGCCGTTCCCTGGCGGTGCGTTTGCGGAAGTTGTCCAGGTCGGCACCCAGGCGCAGCCATTTGTCCTTGAGGTCGGCAGCATCGGCTTTCGCCGCTGCCAATTGGGCGGTCAATTCAGAGATGTCCTCGCGGCCATCGTTCTCGGCATCGTGCATCACATGTTCCGCGGAGGCCTCGCTGGCCATGGTCAGTGGGTCGTGCATACGGTCATGGTCCGAAGGCAGGGCCTTTTCTGTCGCGTTGTCAGCAGCCTTTGGCTCGGCACTGACGTCTGGTCGTTCCGACATGGTCGATTTGCGCTTTTTGAAGATCATCACGTCGCGGTCAAGGAAGGTGCCAAGGCCCTTCTCCGTCGGCGGGCGCGAAGATCGGGGACTTTTTGGCAGGCCCGGCCACCGGGAACCTCCTCAAAACAGAAAGGGGCCCCGAACGATCGGAGCCCCTTTCCGGAAAAGAGATGCGTGTTACTGCTCGATGAGGAAGCGCTGCTGGTATCGCTGGTCACCATCCACGATCTGCAGCACATAGACACCGTTGCTCAACTTCGGCAGAGGCAGGCCCAGGGTCGAAGGGCCTTCGCTCACGGTCTGCTGGGTGCTGAGCACCTGGCGGCCCATGCCATCGAACAGGTAGAGTTGAAGCGCGCCGTCCGCATGGGCGAGGTAGTCCAGGACCACCTTGTCGTTCGCCGGATTCGGGTACAGGTTCATCAAACCGCTGACCGGCTCGAGAACCACCTCTTCGTCCAACTGGCCCTCTCGGAAGTTGCTCGCGCTGGTGTTCGCGCGCAGCAGGTAGCACTGGCTGGCGCTGTAGGCACCGTTGTAGCCATACACTTTGATGTAGTAGGTGGCCACGGTGCTGGTGTTGTAGATGATCTGTTCAGCCGACGTTCCGCCGAGCTGGCTGATGCCCACCTGTGTGCTGGTACCCCGGTAGAGGCGCACATCATAATCACCGGCCACGTTGCTGAGGTTGATGCGGATGCGTGGCGCGGAACTCGTGTTGGTGAATTTGTACCAATCCACATCGGTGCTGGTCCCGATGAGCGCCTGCACATCGGTGTTCACCGCGATCGTCTTGGCCGTGCTGCTTGAGTTGTTGCTCTCCCACGTGTCCGTGCAGCCCGTTGAGGTGGTCGTGAAAGTGACGGCCGTCGTGTAGGCCGAGGAACTTGCGCTGCACACGGTGGCCACCTGCGCATTGTAGGATGTGCCAGCCGTAAGGCCCGAAAGAGTCCTGCTTATCGATGTGGTGTTCACCGTGGTCCAGGTGCTGCCGGCAGCGGTCTTGTACTGCACATTGTAACTGACAGCACCACTCACAGCGGCCCATGTGAGTGTCGCACCGGATGTTGTGATGCCCGAAGCAGCAAGACCGGTGGGCGTGTTGCATGTCGCACCCGTCGTGGCGGTGGTGAAGCTCGATGCGTTCGAGTATGCTGAGCTGCTGGTACCGCACACGTTCTGCACTTGGAAATTGTAGGTCGTGGCGCTGGCAAGGCCGCTGAGTGCGTATGAGGTGGAGGGGGTGTTCACCGTGGTCCAGGTGGAAGCCGCGGCGGTTTTGTACTGCAGGTTGTAGGTGACCGCACCGCTCGCAGCGGCCCAGGAAACGGTGGCACTGCTCGTGGTGATGCTGCTCGACGCAAGGCCCGAAGGGACCGCGCAGGTGCCGCCGGAGGGTGGGGTGCAACCCAGCGAGCTGAGCAGCGATACGCGTGCGCCACCCGTTCCGAACAACGCCTGCATGCGGGCTTTCTGGCCGGTGCTGAAGATGTTCATGCAAGCGTCGTCGGTGTAGTCCATATAGTTCATGAACATGTCGCCATTGGAGCCGTTGCTACAGGTGGTGTGCGGGAAGTTGGGGCAGCCGAAGTTGCTCGTCTGCTGCGTGGGCGTATCGCTCACCAAGTCGCTGCCGCAGTTGGCATCGCCCCAGATGTGACGGAGGTTGAGCCAATGCCCGACTTCGTGCGTCATCGTGCGACCAAGGTGGTAAGGGGTCGCTGTACCGGGGTTGGTCATGCCGCCGATGCTGCTGTACAGGCATACCACGCCATCGGTGCTCGCACTGCCACCGGGGAACTGAGCGTAACCCAGGAGGCCACCGCTCAAGTTGGCGCTCCAGACGTTGAGGTAGCTCGCGGCGGGCCAGGCATTGTCACCTCCGTTGGCGGTGCGCTTCACATTGTCGTTATCGCTGAAGCTCGATGTTGTGGTGCTGCGCCGCACGATGCCGGTGGTCGCGTTGCCGCTGGGATCGCGCTGGGCCAGGCAGAACTGCACTTCGGTGTTCGCGCCGAGCGGGGCGAAAGCAGAAGGCGTGCTCCCGGCATCGCTGTTCAACCGCGCGTAATCCGCGTTCAACTGTGCGATCTGGGCCTGTATCCGTGCATCGCTGATGTTCTGCGCGCTGTTGGCGTAGACGATGTGGAACACCACAGGGATGTAGACCACCGCGCGGTCCTCCGTGCCATGGTCATGGATGTACTGCGCTGTGAAGGCCTCGAGCTGTTCCAGACGTGCCGCGCGATCAGGGTCGGCCGCTATCTGTTGCTGCAGGTAGTCCATGCTCCCGCAGGTACGTTGGGCGGAAGCGGCCAGGGTCAGGGAGAGGCCCAGGAACAAGGCACAGCGACGGCCTGTTCCGAAAAAGCGGAAAGTCTCTTTCATGGGAATGGGTTGTGGGACGACGGGTTGACTGTTGGTTGAACCGTTCGTCAGCGCAAGCTTAGGCGCTTCCGGTGCATCTTGCAAGTGCTTGGCCCCCAGCGGGTGGGGAATTTCTTAACCGTTCGCCGGTCCCGGGTACTGCTTCGATGAGCGGGCCAAGCGGTTCGGCGGAATGGTACGGCTCACCCCGGACCGTAGCTAAGTGGAACGAAGAACCCCCTCCGCGATGAGGCGGAAGGGGTCCCAGACGAAGAGGTGCCCTTATTAAAGGCTCTTGATGTGCTTGTCCAGTTCCTGGTGCAACGCCATGCCACGCAGGTTTTTGGCGATGATGATGCCGTTGGGGTCGATCAGGAAGCTCATCGGGATGGAGCTTACTCCATACAACTGAGCGCCTTGCGATTGCCAGAACTTCAGGTCGCTCACGTGGTACTTCCACTTCAGGCCGTCCTGCGTGATGGCTTGCTGCCAGGCTTGGCGGCTGCGGTCCAGACTCACGCTGAAGATCTCGAAGCCCTTGGCGTCCTTGAACTTGGCGGCCGCGTACTTCTCATAGGCCGACACCACGTTCGGGTTCTCGTGGCGGCAGGGGCCGCACCAGCTGGCCCAGAAATCGACCAGCACGTACTTGCCTTTCAATTCGGAAAGCTTCAAGAGCTTGGTGCTGTCCTGGTTCATGAAAGCCAGCTCGGGAGCCTTGTCCCCGATGTTGGTGCCCACTTTGGCGTCCCCTTCAGGAACGGGTCGTTCGATGCGGCTGGTGAAGCCGTAAACCGCGAGCAGGGCGACCGCTGCGACGATGACGATGCGTGACTTGGACATGATCGTTCGGAATTCCATGGTGCGAAAATAGGGGGTGGATCGTTCGGCGCCTACGGCCAACATCGTGCCGGGATGGGGAAGCTAGGGGTCAGGGGCAGGAGCAGGCGCAAGAGCAACGAATACCGCGCAACAAGGGCATTCCTGCCCACTGGTCCTGCCCCTGCTCCTGATAAGCCTACCCCAGGCGTTCAATGTGCGCACCGAGCGCCGTCAACCGCGCGTCGATGTTCTGGTAGCCGCGGTCGATCTGCTCGATGTTGTCGATGGTGCTGGTTCCCTCGGCGCTCAAGGCGGCGATCAGGAGCGACACCCCCGCGCGGATATCAGGGCTGGTCATCCGGATCGCACGCAAGGGCGATCCGAAGTCGTTGCCGATCACCAGGGCGCGGTGCGGATCGCAAAGCGTGATCTGCGCACCCATCTCGATCAGCTTGTCCACGAAGAACAGGCGGCTCTCGAACATCTTCTGGTGTACCAGCACGCTCCCTTTCGCCTGGATCGCGGTGACGAGGACGATGCTGAGCAGGTCGGGCGTGAACCCCGGCCATGGCGCATCGGCCACCGTCATGTTGCTGCCGTCGATGAACTTGGTGATGGTGTAGTGCTCCTGTGCTGGAACGAAAATGTCGTCGCCATTGCGTACCACGGCGATGCCGAGCTTTCGGAACACTTCAGGGATCACACCGAGGTGGTCGTAGCCGGTATCCTTGATCGTGATCTCGCTGCGCGTCATGGCGGCCATCCCGATGAAGGAGCCGATCTCGATCATGTCCGGCAGCATGCGGTGTTCGGTGCCGCCGAGTTCCTTCACGCCATCGATGTGCAGCAGGTTGCTACCGATGCCGCTGATCTTCGCGCCCATGCGCACAAGCATGTCGCACAATTGCTGTATGTACGGTTCGCATGCCGCGTTGAAGATCGTGGTGCGTCCCTCGGCGAGCACCGCCGCCATGATGATGTTCGCTGTGCCGGTGACGCTGGCCTCATCGAGCAACATGTAGGCACCCTTCAACTGTTTCGCCTCCGCGCGGAAGAACCCTTCCTTCACATCGTACTTGAACTCAGCGCCCAGTTTCTCGAACCCGATGAAGTGCGTGTCCAAGCGGCGACGGCCGATCTTGTCGCCACCGGGTGTGGGGATATAGCCACGACCGAAGCGCGCGAGCGAGGGACCGACGACCATCACGCTGCCGCGCAAGCCACCGCCCAACTGTTTGAACTCCGGTTTGAGGAAGAACTCGATGTCCACGCTCTTCGCCGTGAAGCGCCAGCTACCGTTAGCCAGGCCGTCCACCTTCACGCCCATGTGGCGGAGCAGGTCGATCAGCTTGTTCACGTCGACGATGTCGGGCACATTGTGGATCGTGACCGGCTCGGCGGTGAGCAGCACCGCGCAGAGGATCTGCAACGCTTCGTTCTTGGCGCCCTGCGGCACCACTTCGCCTTTCAACCGGCGCCCTCCCTGTATGCGGAAACTTCCCATTGGTTGTGTTCGATGTGCGAAGCAACAACCGGATCCGAGGTCTTTGTAATGCGCAAGGGTCCCGCTATCAACAGGCGGTTGTCACGTCGAGGGTTGTAAAGGAGCAGGGGCAGGCGCAGGAACAAAAACACATTGCCCCAATGGAATTGGAAAAAAGAATGGGCATGACCCA